>JBFYZD010000269.1:0-63411 GCA_041309685.1 Gemmatimonadales bacterium
GATCCCGGGGCCGCTCCCGCCGCAGACCACGAGGTAGGTGTTCTCTCCGAAGGCTCCACCGGTGAAGGTGTGGATCCGGGGCACGGCCGTCTCCCTTCCAGGTGTTGGGGGAAAGCCCTAGGCGCAGCCGCACCCTGAGGAGCGAGCGCCAGCCGCCTCGATCGCTTCCTCCTCCGGCAAGGGAGCCTTCCACCCTCCGGAAAGCTCCAGCATGCGCCGGAGGGAAGCCTCGGCACGGACGCGGATCCCCTCCTCCATGGTCACCTCGTACTCCCGGTGGTCCAGCGACCAGGCCAGCTTGGCCAGGGTGTTCAGCTTCATGTTTCCGCAGATGGCGGCGCCGGAGAGGGGGATGAGGGTCTTTTCCGGGTACTCCTGCTTGAGCCGGTCCACCAGTCCCCGCTCGGTGCCGATGATGAGCGCGTCATGTTCCCGGGCCATCCGCACCATCCCCGAGGTGGAGGTGATATGGTCGGCCCGGTCCAGGAGCTCCTGCCTGGCCTCGGGATGAAGGACCACCAGGGCGCCGGGGTGCTCCTTCTTGGCCCGGTCCAGCTCCTCCAGCACCATGTCGTCGTGGACGTAGCAATAGCCGTCCCAGGCGATGATGTTGTGACGGCCCGTCCTCTGGATGACGTACCGTGCCAGGTTCCGGTCGGGAACGAAGAGGACCGTCTTGTCCGCGGGGATGGACTCCACCACCTGGACGGCGTTGGCGGAGGTGCAGCAGAGGTCCGACTCGGCCTTCACCTCGGCGCTGGTGTTCACGTAGGCCACCACCACCGCCCCGGGATGCCGGGCTTTGAGGTTGCGCAGCGCCTCACCGGTGACGAAGTCCGCCATGGGACAACCGGCCCGGAGGTCCGGCATGAGAACGGTCTTCTCCGGGGAGAGGATCTTGGCCGTCTCCGCCATGAAGTGGACGCCACAGAAGACGATCACATCGGCGGGGGTCCCGGCGGCCTCCTGGGAAAGGGCCAGGGAGTCACCCAGGAAATCGCTGACGTCCTGGATCTCAACCCGCTGGTAGTTGTGGCCCAGGATCACGGCGTTGAGCTCGGCCTTCCGCCACCGGATGCGTTCGGCAAGCTCGCCCCGAGACAGGGCGGCGTAGTCCAGTGCCGTGGGGAGCGACTCTTGAGCAGGTCTGATCATCTGCCTGGCATCTCCAGGACCAGGGGGCCCGCCGGGAGAACCCAGCAGGCCCCCTGGTCCGGCATTCCTGCGGGGCACCGGGCCCCAGCCGTCAGACGGTGAAGGAGCTGCCGCAACCACACCCTCCGGAGGCGTTGGGGTTCTTGAAGGTGAACCCCGACCCCATCATGGTGGTGACGTAGTCGATCTCCACCCCTTCCAGGTACTGGGCGCTGAAAGGATCCACGAAGACCCGCAGCCCCTCCATCTCCAGAACCTCGTCATCCCCCTCCGGGGACTCCTCGATGTTGAGTCCGTACTGGAACCCGGAGCACCCCCCGGGGAGGACCGCAACCCGGAGGCCGGCGCCCTCCACCGCTCCGTGCTCCTCAATGAATTTCTGCACCGTGGTGACTGCGGTGGGCGAGAGTTGGATATGCATCAGGCGTTCTCCTACAAGGCGTTCGCAGCCCGCGGTCCCGCGGGTCGAGGTCGTACCCCTTCCCCCTATCCCGGTTCCCCCTCAAGCGGCTGAAACCAAAGACCTTCCAAGCTACCGGAGCCCTGGAAAGGGGTCAAGGCGAAAATGGTAACCGCCTGGTGCCTTCCCCGAGGATCAGCTCCGCTGCCTCCGGGAGCCCATCCACCACCTGGAATTCCCCCCCCAGGCCCTCCTCTTCCAGCGCGCCATACCCCGTCCGAAGGAGAATCCCCCGGCCCCCGAGCTCGCGGGCGGGGAGAACGTCCCTGGCCCGGTCCCCCACGAACCAGGAGCGGGCGAGGTCCAATCCCAGCTCCCTGGCCGCCCTCCGGTGCATCCCCGTTGCGGGTTTTCGGCAACCACAGGGTCCATCCACATCCGGGTGGTGGGAGCAGAAGCAGGTGGCGTCCATCGCCACCCCCTCCCCGGCGAGGATCTCGTCCAGCCGGGCGGCCACGGCGTGGTAGTCCTCCAGGGTGTAGAGACCCCTGGCAATCCCCGATTGGTTGGTGACGACCACCAGGGCAAACCCGGCGTTCCGGAGGCGGCGGAGGGCTTGAGAGACTCCCGGGAGAAGAGCCACCCCCGAGGGGTCGGCCAGGTACTTCTCCTCACGGATCAGCGTCCCGTCCCGGTCGAGGAACACCGCGGGGCGAAGAGCTCCGGGCGAGGGGGGCCCTTCCCGGTGCTCAGGGTCGCCCAAGAGCGGCCTCCTTCACCCTGGCGAGCACCACCTCGTCCTCCTCGGGGTCCACGGTCCGCAGGTCCAGGGTGAGCTCGTCGTCCTCCACCCGGGCCACCACCGGGGCGCCTCCGCGCCGCAGCTCCCGGGCCAGCTCCCCCGGGGCGACCGGCCCCCGCACCCGCACCGTCCAGGAGGGCAGCTCCACCCCGGGGTAGGTTCCGCCCCCCACCACCCCCGTCCCCGGGGCCGGCCGGGCATGGATCCCCCCCTTCCTCATCTCCTCGGCGAGGGAGAGCGCCCGGGCCTCCAACTCCGGTAGTGGGAGGGCCAGCATGCGAAGGGCGGGGATCTCCCGGAGGGCCTCGTCGGGGTCCAGGTAGTGCCGGAGGGTCGCCTCCAGCCCCGCCAGGGTCACCTTGTCCACCCGAAAGGCCCGGCAGAGGGGGCTTTCCCGCAGGCGGCCGATCACCTCCGTCTCACCCAGGAGGATCCCGGCCTGGGGGCCTCCCAGGAGCTTGTCCCCGGAGATGGCCACGGCATGCACCCCCTGGCCCAGGCTCTCCTGGGCTCGGGGCTCATGGGGGAGCCCCAACGCCGAGGGATCGGCCAGGAGGCCGGAGCCCAGGTCGTGGATCAGGAAGAGCCCCGCCTCCCGGGCAAGCCCGGCGAGCTCCCCCAGGGAGGCTTCCTCCGTGAACCCCGTGATGCGGAAGTTGGAGCGATGGACCTTCAGGATCACAGCGGCCTTTCCGCCCTGGGCGCCGTCCCGGTAGTCCTTGAGACGGGTCCGGTTGGTGGTTCCAACCTCCCGGAGCACCGCCCCGGACCGGGAGAGGATGTCGGGGATCCTGAAGCCCCCACCGATCTCCACCAGCTCTCCCCTGGACACCAGCACTTCGCGCCCCAACGCGAGGCCGTTCAGGGCCAGGACCACCGCGGCAGCGTTGTTGTTCACCACCAGGGCGTCCGCGGCCCCGGTGATCTCCCGGAGCAGGTCCACGCAGTGGACATAGCGGGACCCTCGCTCCCCTGCCTCCAGATCGTACTCCAGGTTGGAATACCCCCGGGCCGCCCGGGCCATGGCCTGCCGGGCCGCAGCGGAAAGGGGGGCTCGCCCCAGGTTGGTGTGGAGCACCACGCCGGTGGCGTTGATCACGTTCCGGAGGGAGGCCAGGCCCCTGAGCTCGAGAAGAGCCTCCACCCGCCCGGCCCATTCTTCCTCATCCGCGGGGAGGCCCCGGGGCCCCCTCCCCCCCAGCTCCCCCCGGGCTTCCTCGAGGGCCTCCCGGACCGCCTCCACCACCCGGCGCCGGGGATGGGCCCGCAGAAGCGGCCGGAAGGCTTCGGAGGCCAGGAGAACGTCTACGCCGGGAAGGCTCCTGCGCGGATCCGACATGCCCGTCGCTACCGCTCCTCGGGGCCCGGGGCGGGAGAGGGGGGCTCCGGCTCCAACGGGCCTCCCCCTCCCCGCCTTGGAGGCGCCTCGGGGGGTTTCCACGTCACCGTGGCCTCCCCTCCGCCCTCTACCACGCCGTTCACGTTCCGGATGCCGTTCACCCGTACCATGTGGGGCACGTCCCGAGGGAGGGGCGAAGCCAGGATCAGGAAGAAGCCCTGTTCCGGCAGAATCGGCCTCGGCTCGTCCGGCCCCCGGGCTTGTCCCCGGGCCGCCTGGCGAGGGGGAGGTGCCGGCGCCACGGAGGGGGCCAGCCGCGCCAGGACGGCGTCCAGGGCCCTGGCCACCGAGTCGATGGCGACGGAATCCCCGGCGGCCCTGAGGGCAGGCAGGAGGGCCCCGAGGGAGTCGGCGAGGGCCTGAAGGGAATCGGTTCTCATCCGGAGGGAGTCCGCCACCCGGACGGAGTCCCGGAACGCCCGGAGGGAATCCAGCTCCCGTTCCCAGAGCACCGCCACCACCCCGATCTCTTCCTGGCCCTCCGCCCGGACGGAGATCTGGCTGGCGCCGGGAGGAAGCCCGGGAGGGAGGAAGTCGTCGAACTCCACCTCCAGGACCAGCGAGTCGGGGGCCTCCACCCGGATCAGCCGCGCAGGCGTGGTATCGGGGCGGAGAAGGGCCAGGCTGGTGACAAGGGTGTCCTTCCTGGGGGGGAGAAGGCCCAACTGAACGGAGGCCGTGCCCTGGAGCTCCCTGAAGTCCGCCTGGCGGTTCCGATTCACGTCCTCATAGACGGCCACCGTGAAGGGGCCGGCGGGGACATAGCGCAGGATGTAGATCCCGGCGGAATCCGTCCTGGAGGTGTAGGCCGGCCCGGGCTCGGCCCCTTCCTCCCCGATCCGGGTGGCGTCGACCCGGGCCCCCTCCACCGGCTCCCCGGTGATGCGGTCCGTCACCACTCCCGCCAGGACGTGGGCATCGAACTCCCCCCCGGTGGAGAAGACCAGCTCGAAGGGACCCTCCATGGGGTTGTTGAACAGATCCCTGAGGATGGGAAGGACCCTCACCCGGTAGACGAGGCCGGCTTTGAACCCCCCTGCAACCGCGATCTCCAGCCCGGTACGGGTGTGCTTGACGTCCACATCCCCCATGGCCGGGGAAACGATAACGGCATCCGCGAGCCGACCCTGGGTCGGGCGCTCGCTCACCCGCTCGTTGAAGTTGATCCTCACCGGATCCCGGGTGGCCGCGATGACCTCGAAGGTATCGGGCCATGTGGAGACCACCATGGGGGGAGCCCGATCCTCGGGCCCGCCCATGGGCCGCCCGGGCCGGGCACAGGCTCCAATCATGAGGAGAGCCCCTCCCAGGAGGAGGAACCCCCAGCCGCGAACGCTCAACCCGTGGCGCATCCTGTCCCCAACGGAAGAGAGGGCCATCACGCTCCCTCGAAAACCCTGAGCTTGTCCTGGAGCTTCTCCACCTGCTCCTGGAGGCTGGCGGCCTTCTCCCGCTCCCGGGCCACCACCTCTTCCGGCGCCTTCCCGAGGAATCCCTGGTTCTCCAGCTTCTTCCTCGTCGCCGTGAGCTGGCCTGCCAGGCGACCGATCTCTCCCTGGAGCCTGGCTTTTTCACGGACCAGATCGATGACCCCTTCCAGGGAAACGAAGAGCTCGGTGCCGTTGAGGAGCACGCCGTGGGCCCCCGCGCCTCTCGCCTTCTCCCTCTCCCAGGTAATGGCCCCGACCCGGGCCAGGGTCCGTACCGCCTGGGCCTCCTCCTCCAGGGTACCCCGGAAGACCTCCGGCGCTCCCGCCAGCACCACGTCCACCTGTGCCCCCTCCGGCACGCCGTACTCCTTCCGGAGGCGGCGAATCTGGGTCACGAGCTCCTGGAGGGCCGCCATCTGTCCTTCCGCATCCGCGTCTTCCCATTCCCGCCGGGGCTCGGGCCAGGAAGCCGCCATGAGGAAGCGGGGACGCTCGGATGCCCAGGGCCAGGGGAGCTTCTGCCAGAGCTCCTCGGTGACGAAGGGGATGAGGGGGTGGAGAAGGCGGAGGATCCCGTCCAGGACGGTCACCAGGACGGTCCGGGCGGCTTCTCGGCTTTCCTCGCCCCTCTCCCCCTTCAGGCGGGGCTTCACCAGTTCCAGGTACCAGTCCGCCAGGTCCCCCCAGAAGAAGTGGTACGCCAGGTCGGCCACGTCGTGGAGCCGGAACTTCTCCAGCTCCTGGGTGCGAGCCTGCACCGTCCGGGCCAGCCGGGAGATGATCCAACGGTCCGCCAGCTCCAGGTGGCCCTGGACCTTCTCCAGGGGCCGCACGGGGTCTTCTCCCACGCTCATGAGGGTGAAGCGGCCGGCATTCCAGACCTTGTTGGCGAAGTTGCGGCCGGGAGCGAAGGAAGCCTCCAGGTCCTGGGGGTCCAGGTGGATGTCCGTCCCCACCGCCGCCCCCGAGATCACGGTGAACCGCAGGGCGTCGGCTCCGAACCGCTCCACGACTTCCAGCGGGTCGATCCCGTTCCCCAGGGACTTCGACATCTTCCGGCCCTGGATGTCCCTGACGGTGGCGTGGAGGTAGACAGTACGGAAGGGGGCCTCCCCCATGAACTCGTACCCGGCCATGATCATCCGAGCCACCCAGAAGAAGAGGATTTCCGGGGCGGTGGAGAGGACGTGGCCGGGGTAGAACGCCTTCAGATCCTCCGTGCGCTCCGGCCAGCCGAACACGCTGAAGGGCCAGAGCCAGGATGAGAACCAGGTGTCGAGGACGTCGGGGTCCTGCTCCAGCCGCTCGCTTCCGCAGGCACTGCAGGCGGTCGGGTCCTCCCGGGCCACGAGGGTATGGCCGCAGTCTCGGCAATACCAGACGGGAATCCTGTGCCCCCACCATAGCTGTCGGGAGATGCACCAGTCCCTGATGTTCTCCATCCAGTGCTCGTAGACCTTCTTCCAGCGCTCGGGCACGAAGGTCACCGTGCCGTCCCGGGAGGCCGCCAGGGCGGGCTCGGCCAGGGGTTTCATCCTCACGAACCACTGCTCGCTCAGGCGCGGCTCCACCACCGTGTCGCATCGGTAGCACCGGGGAATGGCGTGGGTGTGCGGGGTGTCCCCGCCGAAGAGTCCTTCCCCCTTGAACGCCTCCACGACAGCCTTGCGGGCCTCGAAACGGTCCATCCCCCGGAAGGCCGCCGGGGCGTTCTCCCCCATCCGCGCCTCCGGCGTCATCACGTTCAGGGGGGCGATCCCAGCCCGCTGGGCCATCTCGAAGTCGTTGGGATCGTGGGCCGGGGTCACCTTCACCATTCCGGTTCCGAACTCCCGGTCCACGTATTCATCGGCGATGATGGGGATGCGCCGGCCCGTCAGGGGCAGGTCCACCTCCCCTCCCACCAGGCCGGCGTACCGTTCGTCGCCAGGATTCACCGCCACGGCCATGTCCCCCAGCATGGTTTCCGGGCGGGTCGTGGACACGGTGAGGTACCAGCGCCCGTCGGGTAACCGTCCCAGTGACGCCGCTCCCGCGGTAGAGGCCGAGGCGGTCTCCTCCTCCAAACCCGGGGCCAGAGGATAGCGAAGGTGATAGAGGCGACCCTCCACCTCCGTGCCCTCCGCCTCCTCATTGGCGAGGGCCGTGTGGCACCGGGGACACCAGTTGATGATGTACTCGCCCCGGTAGATGAGGCCCTTTTCGTAGAGGTGGACGAAGACCTCCCGGACCGCCCGGCTGAGCCCCGGATCCAGGGTGAACCGGGTCCGTTCCCAGTCGCAGCTGGAGCCGATGGCTTTTAGCTGATCGAGGATGGCACCCCCCGTCTCCCTCACGAACTCCCAGGTGCGCTCCACAAAGGCCTCCCGGCCCAGGTCCTGCCGGGTCTTGCCCTCCCTGGCCAGGATCCGCTCCACCACATTCTGGGTGGCGATCCCGGCATGATCGGTTCCCGGTACCCAGAGGGCGGCCCTCCCCTGCATCCGGCGCCACCGGATGAGGACGTCCTGGATGGTGTTGTTCAGCCCGTGCCCCATGTGGAGGACGGCGGTGACGTTCGGGGGCGGGATGACGATGACGAAGGGTTCCCGGCCATCCCTGGTGACGGAGTCCGGGGACAGGTGGAACTCCCGACGCTCCATCCAGGCTGCGTACAGGGAAGGTTCGATACCCCTCGGATCCAGACGGGGAGCCAGCTCCATGCCCACTCCAATCTCCGGGTTCAGGCTCGCAGGGGTCCTGGGCCGGCGGGGGGAAAGGGAGTCCCGCTCCCGCCCCGCCTTCCAGGGGACCCGCGAAGGGAAACGGGTCCGCCCCTTCCGGGGTGTCCCGGAAAGAGCGGAGAAAGGCGAACATTACCGGAAGCCCGGGGGGCAGTCAATTTGAAGGGAAGGGGTCTGGGGGCCCACCTCGCCCCGGCCCGGCACCCCTGACCGGGCCGCACCGGCCCCCTAGAGGGCCGGACTCAGGGCTCGCTGATGCCGATGGAAGCGCTTGGCGAAGCTGAGCGCCGGGCCCTCGTCCCTCACCGGATCCAGCTCCTTCACCTCCTGGAACAGCTGGTACGGAAGGGTGAGGAAGGCCCCCGCAGGCCCCGGTGCGAAATGCACCCCCGCGCCCCGGTCCACCTCCTCCATGGCGTGTCCATGGCAGCGGGAGGACCGATAGGCACGCCCCGACGTCATGGCATCGTAGCTGTCCACCACCGCCAGGATCTGAGCCAGGATGGGGATCCGCTCCCCCGAGATCCCTTCCGGGTACCCCGAGCCGTCCCACTTCTCGTGATGATACCGGCACGCGGTGGAGAGGTGCTGAAGGCTCGGGATCTCACCCGTGATTCGGGCCCCCACCGTGGTGTGGCTCTGGACTCGCCTGAACTCGTCCCCGGTGAGGCGTCCCCTCTTGGTCAGGATGCGGAGGGGAACGCTCACCTTCCCCATGTCGTGGAGGAAGCCCGCCGCCCAGGTCTGATCCTGGGTATCCTGGGGGAGGTCCATCCTCTTCGCCACCGCCCTGGCCAGGGCGGCAACCCGCCGGGAGTGGCCCCCGGTGTAGGGGTCCTTGGCGTCCACCAGGCTCGCGAAGAGCTCCAACAGGTGCTCCGTGGACACGGGCGAGACCCGTTGCGGAACCAGGATGTCCAGCGCCTTGTGGAGCGAATTGCGGAAGTAGTGGCGGTTGAAGGAACCCACTTCCCCCCGGTCCATGAGCTCCAGGAACCGCTTCCCCACCTCCGGACCGAACTCCGAGCCGATGCTCCGGGCCAGGACCTTTCGGATCTCCGGGGCTGGAAGAGGGCCCCGGTGGGGCCTGACCTCTCCCAGAGCCGCCGCAGTGTCGGAAATCCGCAGGATCTGGGCGTTCAGCGGTATGTCCGCTCCCTGGACCTGCTGCGGGTAGCCCGAGCCGTCCCACCACTCGTGATGATGGAGGACGAGCTCCCCCACGGACTCCAGGAAGGGAATGCTGCGGACGGTGTCGGCGCTACGGCGGGGATGCTCCATGACCTGTTCCCGGGCCCCGCTGGAGAGGACCGGGATGGGACTCTCCCAGGCGTCCTCCACCATCCCGATCATCCCCAGATCAGCGAGCACGGCCCCGAAGAAGAGGGACGCCAGCTCCTCCTCAGGAAGATCGAAGCTCTTCCCCAGCCGGATGGCGATGCACGAGACCCGGGGGCCGTGGTGGAAGAGATACCCATTCCAGGTCCCCATGACCTCGATGAGGGCCTCCAGGACACCGGCGTAGAAGGACCGACCGGAGAGATCCTTTTGACCGCGCACTCGTGGCTCCCCCCCCTGGGTGGCCGAACCGATCTCCGGGCAAAGGCCGAGAACGGATGTTTACGGAGGTGGATTCCAAGGTAACAAACCCTGCCGGGGCAGTTCAATAGCGATGTGGCATCGGGACTTTGGCGAGGGCGGGGCAAAGCGGGCAGCCAGACAGAGGATCCAGAAACATCCGACGCCAGAGGCTCCGGGGTGTCCCACCCGGGGCCGGCCTCGCCTCACGCCCCGTGCGCCGGCCGGAAGCCCGGAGGGAGGAGCGAAGGGGCGGGAACTAGCGCCGGGTCAGGGTGGTGTCCGGTTTCCGCTCCGCCTCCTTGCGGCGCCGGATGGCCTCGTTGCGCTCCTTCCAGGACTCCCGAACCGCCGCCGACCCCACCCCCCGCTGGATCTCCTCCCATTCCCACACCCGGCCCTGGATCTTCTCACGGCCTTCCGGAGGCGGGCCGAAGCCGAAGGGAAGCGGGAGGGTCAGGTCCCCAAGGTGGAGCTTCCCCGGGGACACGCCCCACCTCCGCCCCTCCGCGTCCTTGTAGGTCCAGTCCAGGGCCCGCCGGGCCATCTCGTCCGCCAGGGCTGCGGAATCGGCGAACGCCTCCAGCTCCCAGAGGAGGCCCATCTCCATGAGCTCCTCCAGCGACGGTTGGTAGCGTTCCGGATCGATGGGTGCCCAGATGCGCAGATCCCCATCACCGGGGCGGAGGAGCTCCGCGTTGGTGCGAGGGCTCGCCCCTGCCGCGCCCTCCCCGGGGGAAGCCGGTTCCATGGGGGGCTTTCCCCCGGCCCCGGGCGCATCAAGGACGGGAGGTTTCTCGGGCTCAGGCTCCCGGAGCTCGGGACGAAGGGCTTCGGGATCGGTCGGGGCCAGTTCCCTGAGGTTCACCAGCTCGGTGCCCTGGGGGGTTGCGAAGGTGGCAGCGCCCCCCGGACGATAGCCCGCCTCGGGGATACGCAGGTGGAGATTGGGGTAGAGGGCAATCGCCAGGAGGTGGAGGGCGCCGGAAAGGCCCAGGGAGATCCAGAACGCGCGCCGGTACCGGATCCGGGGCTGGACCGGCGGGCGGGCCGGTGGCTCCGGTGGGCCCGGGGAGGAGGTGACGCCGCTCATGGTTGGATTGTAACCCCCCCTTCCGGGCCGGTTCCGAGGGGGCCCGGTGGCCCCCTCAGGTCTAGAGGCGCCCCAACCGCCGTGCGGCCTCCTGGAGCCGGGCCTCCGAGGTGGTCAGCGCCACCCGGAAAAAGCCCTCTCCTCCCTTCCCCATGGAGCTTCCGGGGAGGAGGATGACCCCATGAGCCTCCAGAGCTCTGCGGCAGAAGTCCATGGATGGCTCTCCCGTTGGGACGGGAACCCAGAGGTACATGGTTGCCCGGGGGGAAGTCACTCTGAACCCCTGGCTTCCCAGGGCCTGGACAGCCGCGTCCCTGCGCCGTCGGAACGTCTCGATGTTCGATGGTACCCACTCCTCCCAGCTCTGGAGGGCGGCGGCCCCAGCGGCCTGGATCCCCAGAAACACCCCCGTGTCCACGAAGCTCTTCACCCGGGCCAGGATCCCCACCAGCTCCGCTCCTCCCACCGCCCAGCCCAACCGCCACCCGGTCATGTTGTAGGTCTTGGAGAAGGAGTGGAACTCCAGGCTCACCTCCCTCGCCCCCTCGATCTCAAGGATGCTCGGAGGGCGGTATCCGTCAAACGCCATCTCGCTGTACGCGTTGTCGTAGACCAGGACCAGACCGTGTCGGTGGCAGAACTCGACCGCTTCCTTCAGGTAGTCCAGGGGAGCGGTGGCCGTGGTGGGATTGTTGGGGTAGTTGAGGTAGAGGAGCTTCGCCCGGGACACGTCCGCCGGCGGGATCTCCCCGAGGGGAATGAGGAAGTCATTCTCGGGCCTCAGGGGAATCCGGATGGGATCCCCCCCCGCCAGCCAGACGCCGCCAAAGTAGGGTTGATACCCCGGGTCGGGGATGATGGCGGCGTCCCCCGGGTTCAGGAAGCCGAAGGGAAAGTGGGCGATCCCCTCCTTCGACCCGATCAGGGGCACCAGCTCCCTGGCCGGATCCACCTCCACGCCGAAGCGTCGCTTCATCCAGGCTGCCACTTCGGAGCGGAAGGAGGCCAGCCCCAGGTTGAAGGGGTAGCGGGACATGGCAGGGTTGGTGAGGGCCTCCTGCAGCGCCTGCAGCGCCCGGGGAGGAGGCGAGAGGTCCGCGTCTCCCGCGCTCAGGTCGATGATGTCCACCCCCTCCCGCTCCAGGCGGCGCCGGGTCTCGGGGATCCCCGCCAGAGGATAGGGGGGAAGGGCTCTGAAGCGATCACTGGGCTCGGGGAGCATTCGCTAGTCCTCCGCACCGAGGATCACCGGGTTCCTCACCACACCCACCCCGGGAATCTCCACCTCCACCTCGTCGCCGGGGGCCAGGGGCCCTATCCCTTCCGGGGTCCCCGTGGCCAGCAGGTCCCCGGGCTCCAGCGTCATGATCCGGCTGATGTGGGCGATAAGGAAGGGGATGGAGAACACCATCTGGGTCGCATTGCCCCGCTGCCGCTCCCGGCCGTTCACCCGGGTCACCACCGACAGCGCGGTCACGTCTACCCGGGCTACGGGCACCGGGTCCCCCACCGGGCAGAAGGTGTCGAACCCCTTCGCCCTCGCCCATTGTCCGTCTTTCTTCTGCAGATCCCGGGCGGTGACGTCGTTCACGGGCAGGATCCCCTCCACATAGTCCAGGGCGGTCTTCTCCGGCACCCGGGAGGCCCGCCGCCCCATGAGGACCCCGATCTCCCCCTCGAAGTCCACCCGGCCGACCCCGGGCGGGATCACGATGGCCTCCCCGGCCCGGAGGAGGGCGGAGGGTGCCTTGAGGAAGAGGAGGGGTTCGGAGGGAACCGCGTTGCCCAATTCGGCGGCGTGGGCCACGTAGTTCCGACCCACGCAGACGATCTTGGAGGGGCGGATCTGGAGGGTCATGGGCGTTTCCTGGTGTGCGAGGGAATGCGTCGGGTGCTCCCGCTCCGCCCCCGAGGGTGGCGGTCGGGATCCGGAAGGGATCGCCAGATGTCTCGGCCGCGGGCCGGAGGATTCAGTCGGTGGACGGCTTCGTGTGGAGCCAGCTCCCCACCAGCGCCCCCAGGCCGGCAATTCGGCGGTGGCTGCCGATGACGGACCACCCGACGCCGTGGTCGGAATGGCCCAGGGACCAGCTCCCCAGGGAGCTCCGAAATGCCAGCCCGGAAAGGAGGGCGTAGAGCCCAAAGACGACGATCCCGATGGCGAACTTCATGGCGACCTGAAGCGGAGAGGGGGTAGGCCGGGAAGCCCTGCACAGACGGGGCATAATCTACCAGGGGGAGCGGCGGGGACAAGGGGATACGCCCTTTTCACCACCCTGGCCCCCTGCCCCGGTAGAAGGCGTCCACCACGCGGCGCAGCTCCCCCCAGGGGCCCTTCACCAGGGGTGCGGGAGGAAGCGACTGCCGGAGGTAGGGACCGTAGCGCCGCGTCAGGATCCGGTCATCCAGGATCAGAACCGCTCCTCGGTCCGCCTCGGTGCGGATGAGCCGGCCGAATCCTTGCTTGAGCCTGAGGGCCGCCTCCGGGAGGGTGAAGCGCCAGAAGGGGTCCCCACCCTGCTCCTGGATCCGCTCCATCCGCGCCGCCGTGATAGGCTCGGTGGGGACCTGGAAGGGGAGCTTCTGGAGGATCAGCCCCCTCAGGGGCTCCCCCGGCACGTCCACCCCCTCCCAGAAGGAGGCCGTGCCCAGGAGGATCCCGTGCCCCGCCCCCACGAACTTCTGGAGAAGGCGGGCCCGGGGGGCCTCCCCCTGGATGAAGAGGGGACCCGGTAGCCCCCCTTCCCTCCCCTTCAGGAGCTCCCCGACCCGTCTCAGGGCCTGGTGGGAGGTGAAGAGGACGAAGAGCCCCCCACCGGTGATGCCGGCCATCTCCTCCACCACCCGCGCCGTCTCCACTTGAAAACGATCCCCCTCCCCCAGGGGCCCCGCCAGATCGGTGGGAACTGCCAGGAGGCTCTGCTCCTGGAAGTCGAAGGGGGACGCCACCACGGCCTCCTCCACGTCCAGGGGGTCTCCCTCGTCCTGGAGGACCCTGGCGTCCAGCCCCAGACGGGCTCGGAGATACTCGAAGCCGGTCCGGGTCGTAAGGGTGGCGGAGGTGAGAACGGTCGTGTCCAGCCGGCGGAAGAGGTCCTCCCGGAGAATCGGGCCAACCTCGATGGGAGCCGCTGCCAGGGCCAGGTTCCTTGACCCCACCGTGGCCTTCCCCCTGGATTCCAGCCACCGGACCAGCGAGGGTCCCTCGTCCCCCGGGTCCAGGACCCGTTGAGCCCCTGCCGCTCCGGCCTCGAGGCGGCTCTGGACCCCGGCCAGGTCCAGGGCGCGACCGCCCAGGGCATCGGCCCAACTTTCGTCCTCCTGGATCCGGACCCGGAGCTCCCCGACCTCCCTCCCCAACCCCCGGAAGGTGAGAAGGAGACGGGCCAGGGTCTCCTGAACCTCCACCCGTTCCCGGGGCTCGACGCCCTCGTCCCCCCCCAGCCGGACCGACCCGACCCCCTCCTCCGGAAAGGCGCTCCCCAGACTGGCCAGGAAAGGTTCCAGGGCCTCCCGGGCCCCGGCAAGGGCCGGCAGCACCCGGCTCCGGATCCGCTCCCCGAGCTCCTTCCCCGAAGGCGAGCCCGGATGGGAGGCAAGCTGGGCCTGGAGATCCGCCAGCACTCCCTTCCCCCTTCGCTCCAGGCGGGACAGGACCCGGTGGAGCCCCCTCCGGGTCACCTCCACTCCGAGGTGGTCCGTGGCCGCCTCCTCGGCGTTGTGGGCTTCGTCCAGGATCAGGTGCCGGTAGGGGGGGAGCACCGCAGCCTGGGTGTAGTTGTTCGTGACCCGCCGGATGGAAAGGTCGGTGAAGAGGAGATGGTGGTTCACCACCAGGATCTCCGCCGCGGCGGCCTCCCTCCGGGCCCGTTGGAAGAAACAGCTCTGGAAGTGGGGGCACCGGGCCTTGAGGCAGATGTCGGGATCGCTCTGCACCTCCTCCCACACCTCGTCGGAAGGTGGAGCGGAGAGGTCCGAGAGCGAGCCGTCCCGGGTCGTCTCCATCCACTTCAGCAGGCCCTGAAGCTCGCCGCTCCGGTCCTCCTCGAAAAGGACGGGCCCCGAAGCCGCCGCCAGGTGGGCCCGGCGGATGGAGATGTAGTTCCCCCGTCCCTTCACCAGGGCCCAGCGGAGGTCTTCCCCCAGGGCAGCCTGGAGAAGGGGGAGGTCCTTCCCCACCAACTGCTCCTGAAGGTTGATGGTGTTGGTGGAGATGACCGTCCGCTCCTGGTTCCGGATGGCCCATAGGGCGGCGGGGAGGAGGTAGGCCAGGGATTTTCCGGTCCCGGTCCCCGCCTCCACCAGCCCCACACCGCCCTGGTTGTAGCGCCGTGCGACCAGGAGGGCCATCTCCCGCTGGCCGGGACGATCCTCGAAGGCGGGGTGGGTCAGGGCCAAGGGGCCTCCAGGCCCCAGGAACAACCCCACCTCTTCCAGCGCCAGGGGTTGAACCACCCGGGGGGCCGGAGGCTCCACCACCACGTAGAGCCTGGCGGCCTCGTTGTCCACGATGGCCGATCCCACCCCTTCCTCGTAGAGGGTGGCCGCCACGGCCAGGTCCGGGTCCGAAGGCTCCAGGTCCCCGGAAGGGTGGTTGTGGACCATGACGCTCCCCCGGGGAGCCTCCCGGGAGGCGGCCAGGACCGCGGAACGGTTCCCCCGGGCCACTGCCCGGGGGTTCTGGAGGACCCGATCCTCCCCCACCTCCAGAAGAAAGGTGACCTCCCGGCCTCCGGCTCTCCGGACCTCCTCCCGAATGGCCGACGCCGCCCCCGGAGAGAGGCTCAGCGGGGGGGGCGGGGCGGAGGAAGACGGTCCGGGGGTCATGCCCTCGCGTCAGCTCCCCTTCCCTTCCTCCGGTGATCGGGACTGGACCAGGCGGTAGGCCTGGTTCCGGGGGAGCCGCAGGCGGCGGGCCACCTCCCGGGCCACTTGGCTCGGGGCCAGGCCCTCCTCCAGGAGGGTCTGGGAAAGGGCTAGCGCCGCTTCCTCGTCCGCCTCCTCCCCGCCGGGGGCGCAGGGGGCCGCCTCCAGGACCAGGGTGATCTCCCCCCTGGGGGGGTTGGCCCGGACATGGTCCAGGATCTCCTCCAGGGAGCCACGGATGAACTCCTCATGGAGCTTCGTGATCTCCCTGGCCACCACCCCCCGCCGCCCGCGGCCGCACCGTTCGAGGAGAGCCTGGAGGAGCGCCTGGGTCCGCTCCGGCGATTCGAAGAGGACCACCGTGTCGGGAGCCGCCGCGATTCGCCCCAGGAACCCTTCCCGCGCCCGCCCCTTCCTGGGGAGGAAACCGAGGAAGGTGAACCGGTCGGTGGGGAGGCCCGAACCCGCCAGGGCGGCGAGCACCGCCGATGGTCCGGGAATGGGCACCACCCGGTGCCCCGCGTCCAGGACCGCGGCCACGAGACGGGCCCCGGGATCCGACACCAGAGGGGTACCGGCGTCCGAGACCAGGGCCAGTTCCTCCCCCCCCTCCAGCCACTCCAGCACGGCGCCCTCCCGGGAAGCCTCATTATGGGCATGGAGGGAGACGAGCGGGGTGGAAAGCCCCAGGTGGGAGAGGAGCTTTCGGGTATGGCGGGTGTCCTCCGCCAGGATCCGGGAAACCGATCCCAGCGTCTGCGAGGCTCGCCGGCTCAAATCCCCCAGATTCCCGATGGGGGTGCTGACCAGGAAAAGGGTGCCCATGGGGAAACGATAACGAAAAGAGCCCGGCCCACCAGGCAGGAAGCCGGGGAGCCGGGCTCAGGATCGTGGGGGTATGGCTCAGATGTGCTCGTTCACCTTGGCCTCGAGGAAGGGCCTGGGCACGGCCCCGATGACCGTATCCACGTGCTTCCCGTCCTTGAAGAAGAGGATGCTGGGAATGGAGCGGATGCCGAACCGGCTGGCGGTCATCGGATTCTGATCCACGTCCAGCTTCCCGACTTTGAGGCCCTGATGGGCGTAGCCCTCCGCCAGGTCGGCCACGATGGGCGCCACCATCCGGCAGGGCCCACACCAGGCAGCCCAGAAGTCCACGATGGAAAGCCCCGTGCTGCCTTCGATGGTCTCGGCGAAGTTCTGGTCCGTGACCTCGAACACCTTTTCACTGTCCGCCATGTAGGCTGCTCCTTGTCCATTGGGGCGGCCCTGGGTACCATGCCGCCAAGGTTCAGGCGCCCCCGGGAGTCCTGATCGTCCTCACCCAGGCACCGTCTTGAGAGATGTCCTCCTACCCCCTCGACCACGTTGCTATAGCCGTCGCCTCCCTGGAGGAGGCCTGCCGGTCGTTCCGACTCCTGACCGGCGATTCCTGTTCCCCGGTGGAGACACTCCCGGCCCAGGGGGTCAGGGTGTGCTTCCTGGGCTCCCTCGAGCTCCTGGAGCCCCTGGGGCCCGAAACCAGCGTGGGCCGCTTCCTCCGGCGCCGGGGACCGGGCCTGCACCACGTCGCCTTCCGCGTCCCGGATCTCCGGCAGGCCCTGGCCCGCCTGGAGGCGGAAGGGGTCGAACTCGTCGACTCCGAGCCCCGCCCCGGCTCTCGGGGCCACCGGGTGGCCTTCCTGCACCCCCGGAGCACCGGGGGGATCCTGGTGGAGCTGGTGGAAGCCTAACCCGAGGTGATCTTCGCCAACCCGATCTCCTCCACCAGCCACCGCCCCCCTCCGGTCCTGACCACCACGAAGGGCACGTCCTCGACCGTCCGGTTCCCTATCCGGAGGTTCACCCCGATCCGCGACGTGGGCCTTACCCTCCCGGGAACGCTCGCCTCCGAGACCACCTCGTAATCCTCGTGCCGCAGGATCTGCGCGATGGCATGCATCCGCAGCTCCACCTCCTGGAGCGTGAGGCACCGGCTTCCCAGGCCGAACCAGGATCCCAGCTTCTTGAATCCGCACCCCAGGGCGCCACCCGTCTCGAAGATGGGGCCGTCCTCCGTGCCGAAGATCCGGGCCATCGCGTGGAGGTCCTCGGCGTTGGTGGCAGCCAGGAACCGTTCCACCGACAGGGCTGGCGCCACCGCCGCGATTCCCTCCTGGGACACGACCTGGGTGGTGGTGCAGGCCCCCGGAAAGAAGGGCAAAGCCAGAAGGAGAAGGCGCTTCATCGGCATCCCGGGCTCGAGGTCCATCCTACCAGCCACCCCGGAGAGTCGCAGTTGGCGCCCCGGGCGTCAACCGGTCAGGCGGGGAAGTGGCCCTTCGGCGAGCCGGACCGCCGCTTTCCGGGCACCCCTCTCCCTCCTCCCCTCCCCCCTCATGGGGTTTCACCGCTCCCTTCCTGGAAGGCCAGAAGGCCTTCCCCTTCCCCCGGAACGACCCGAATGAGGGTTCCTTCCGGGACCTCCCTCTCCAGCAGGTGAAGGGCCAGAGGATCCTGGACCAGGCGCTGGATCGCCCTCTTCAGAGGCCGGGCCCCGAAGGCCGGGTCATACCCCGCGCGGGTGATGATCTCCGCCGCCTCCGGGGTCACTTCCAGATGAACGCCCAGGTCCAGGGCCAGCTGAGCCACCCGGGTCAGTTGGAGCTCCACGATGGTCTTGAGTTCCCCCTCGCCCAGGGGCCGGAAGAGAATGATGTCGTCCACCCGGTTCAGGAACTCGGGCCGGAAGCCGCGGCGCAGCTCCCCCCGCACGTGGGCTTCGATCTCCTCCCAAGGTCCCGAGCCGGACCGCTCCAGGATGAACTGGCTCCCCAGGTTGGAGGTCATGATCACCACGGCGTTCCGGAAGTCGACGGTCCTTCCCTGGGAATCGGTGAGGCGCCCCTCGTCCAGGATCTGGAGGAGGACGTTGAACACGTCCGGGTGGGCCTTCTCGATCTCGTCGAAGAGGATCACGGCGTGCGGGCGGCGGCGCACCGCTTCCGTGAGCTGCCCCCCCTCCTCATAGCCCACGTACCCCGGGGGAGCCCCGATGAGTCGGGCCACGGCGTGCCTCTCCATGTACTCCGACATGTCCAGGCGGACCATCGCCCGCTCGTCGTCGAAGAGGAACTCCGCCAGCGCCCGGGCCGTCTCGGTCTTCCCCACCCCCGTGGGGCCCAGAAAGATGAAAGAGCCCACCGGTCGGTGCGGGTCCTGGAGGCCGGAACGGGCGCGCCGCACGGCATTGCTCACCGCCGCCACGGCCTCGTCCTGGCCGATGACCCGCCTGGAGAGAAGCTCCTCGAGGTGGGTGAGACGGTATCGCTCCGAGGCCAGCAGACGGCTCACCGGGATCCCGGTCCACCCTGCCACCACCTCGGCGATGTCGTCCCCGTCCACCTCCTCCCGGAGAAACCTCCCGGAGGCCTGGAGCTCGGCGAGACGGCCCTCCGCCACCTCCAGCGCCTTCTCCGTGCCGGGGATCTCACCGTACTGGAGCTCAGCGGCCCGGTTCAGATCCCCGGTGCGGGTGGCCCGCTCCGCCTCCACCTTCAACTCGTCGATCCTCTCTTTCAGGGCCTGGATCCGTTTGATGGCATCCTTTTCGGCCTGCCAGCGGGCCTTCATGCCGGCGCTCCCCTCCCTCAGCTCCGCCAGCTCCCCTTCGATCCCCCTCAGGCGCTCCCGGGCGCCCTCGTCCTCCTCCCGGGCCAGCGCCTGCTTCTCGATCTCGAGCTGGATGATGCGTCGCTCCACCTCGTCGATCTCCTGGGGAAGGGAGTCGATCTCGATGCGCAGCCGGCTAGCGGCCTCGTCCACCAGGTCGATGGCCTTGTCCGGCAGGAAGCGCCCGCCTATGTAGCGGTCCGACAGGCGGGCGGCAGCGATGAGGGCATCGTCCTTGATGCGCACCCCATGGTGGACTTCATAGCGCTCCTTGAGCCCCCGGAGGATGGCCACGGCGTCCTCCACGGAGGGCGGGGCCACGTAGACGGGCTGGAACCGCCGCTCCAGCGCCGGGTCCTTCTCCACATGCTTCCGGTATTCGTCCAGGGTCGTGGCCCCCACCATCCGGAGCTCTCCCCGGGCCAGCATGGGCTTGAGCATGTTCCCGGCGTCCACCGCCCCCTCCGCCGCCCCGGCCCCCACGATGGTGTGGAGCTCGTCGATGAACACGATGTAGCGGCCGGCGCCCTCCGCGATCTCCTTGAGCACCGCCTTCATCCGTTCCTCGAACTCCCCCCGGTATTTCGCACCGGCCAGCATGGCGGAGATGTCCAGGGAAACCAGCTTCTTGTTGGCCAGGGTGGTGGGGACGTCCCCGGCCACGATGCGCTGGGCGAGTCCCTCCACGATGGCGGTCTTCCCCACCCCCGGTTCTCCGATCAGAACCGGGTTGTTCTTGGTGCGGCGGGCCAGGACCTGGATCACCCGCCGGATCTCCTCGTCCCGGCCGATCACCGGGTCCAGCTTCCCCAGCCGGGCCACCTCCGTGAGATCACGGCTGAACCGGGCCAGCGCCCGGTAGCTGTCTTCCGGGGTGGTGTCGGTGACCCTGTGGGAGCCCCGCACGGCTTCCAGGGATTCCTTCAGGTCCTCCCGGCCCGCCCCCAGCTCCCGAAGGATCCTCCCCGCGTCCCCCTTCTCCTCCGATAGGCCCACGAGGAGGTGCTCCGTCGAGACGTAGTCGTCCCCCAGGCTCCGGGCTTCCCCCTCGGCTTCGTCCAGGGCCTTCTTCAGATCCCGGGCCAGGGTGGGGTCGGACCCGCCGGTCACCCGGGCCCGGGAGGCCAGGGATTCCTCCACCCGGCTGCGGAGGAGGGGTAGCGCCACCCCCAGCTTCTGGAGGATGGGAACGACGATCCCGTCTTCCTGGTCCAGGAGTGCCTGAAGGAGGTGAACCCCCTCGATCTGCGGGTGCTCCCGCCTGCGGGCTTCCTGGGCGGCGGATTGGATGGCCTCCGCGGACTTGACCGTGAGGCGCTCAGGGCTCAGCATCGCGACGGAACCTCTCTGGTTGGATCAGAAACGGACGGGGTGTCCGACCGATGGGTCGGCCCCCGGGGTCATCCTCCCGGGAGGTCCCCCCCCAAAGGGAGCTTTATCACCGTTCCGGCCCGGAGGGTGGGGTTTTCCTCCATCCGATTCAGGAGGCGCACCTCACCGGCCCTGGACTCCGCACCTTCGGCCCGGAGGAAGGTGTCGAGAGGGACGTCCCGGTTGATGGTAACAAGCCTGAGACGTGCGGGCTGAACGTTCAGATAGGCCGGGTCGTCCAGGGGACGGAAGCTCTCCATGGCCTGCCGGACCATGCTCCTGCGTCCTGGCCAGGCGGAGGGGGACCCATAGCCCACGAGCTGGTACAGGGTGCCCTCATGCTCCACGAAGGTCACCCGGCCGTCCACTCCACTCCCGTCCCCGGCCCGGAACCGGAACTCCGCCCCCGCCGCCGCAAGGCCGCCGACGGATCCCACCGGGTCCGGTGCCCCTTCCACGCCCTCCTGGGCCAGAAAGCTCCGAAGGGCGGAGGAGGGAGGAACGGCCTCCCCCACCGAAAGGGTCAGAACCGCATCCTTCTGCGGGCTCAGTGCCTGGACCGCCTGCCGGAGGTTCGAGGTGCGCCACCCCTCCGGGAACTCCATCCGGAACCTCAGGTCAGGATGGAAGAACCGCGCACCCAGGAAGAACCCCTCCCGGGGATCTTCTCCGAAGGTCAGGCCGTTCAACATCCTCAGGAACTCCTCCCTGTTCACCCGAGGAGGATCAGCCTCCACCGTGGCGGTCCGGGCCATCTCCAGGATCGCCCCTTCCCTGTTCTCCGGGTTGGGATGGGTGGACATCCATTCCGGGACTCTCTCCCCTCCTTCCGCGGAGGTGACCTTCCCCAACATGCTCATGACGCCGCTCAGCCGCGCCGGATCGTACCCCAGGCGGCTCATGTACCGAACCCCCAGCTCGTCGGCCTGGTGCTCGTCGTCCCGACCGAACTTGAGGAAGAGGAGCTGCATGGAGGCGCCCGCCAGCCCTTCGAGCTCCTGCAGCCTGGGCACGAAGATCGTGCCCACACCCCACCCCAGCTGAGCCAGCTGGGCCTTGCTCATCTGGTTCACCGAGTGGCGGGCCGTGACGTGACCGATCTCGTGGCCCAGGATCCCAGCCAGCTCCGCCTCCGAATCAAGGTAGGCCAGAATCCCCCGGGTCACGTAGATGTATCCGCCGGGGAGGGCGAAGGCGTTGATGACGGGGTCATCCAGCACCCGGAAGCTCCAGGGGAGGTCGGGGCGTTCCGACCGGGCCGCCAGAGCGGCCCCCAGCTCCTGGACATAGCTCTGCAGGGCTTCGTCCGGGTAGAGCCCCATGGAGGCGACGATGTCCGGATCGGCCTCCCGGCCCATCTGGATCTCCTGAGCCTCGCCCATGAGGGAGAGCTGCCGCTGGCCCGTGGCGGGGTTCACGGCACAGGAGGCCAGGAGGAGGGCGGGGACAAGGCTCCACCCCCCCAGAACCCATCTGCCGTGACTCACCCTGTGGCGTTCCATGGCACGCGGTACCCCCGACCCGGGGCTCCGTTTCCTCCCCTAGAACGCCGGCCCCAGGAGGATGGCGTTGGCATAGAGCTGGAACCCGCTGTACCAGAACATGCGGAAGAGGGGGTCCTCTGCGAAGAGGATCAGCGTCCCCCTGCCCACACTGGCCTGGGCGAGCCAGGTGCTCCGGGCCATCTGCTCAAGGCCCTTCTGGGAGATCACCCCCCCGATCTTCTCCCCCCCTTCCGGGAAGAAGACCACGGATTCGTAGCCGGTGGCTGGCTCGAAAGCCTGCCCGTTGCTCAGCACGAACATCTCCCCGTCCAGGCCGTCGGCGCTGGCTCCCGCAGCCAGGGGATGGCCCGGGTCCAACCTCACCTTGAGGATGGTGCCGGGGATGGACTCCTCCCATCGATCCTCCCTTCGCTCCTCCCGGGTCTTCAGGGCCTGGGCCAGGAGGGCATCTCCCTTGAGCTCCTCGTCCTCCGGCCGGCGGGGTTTGATCTCCGCGAGGGACTCACCCAGGGAGGCTCCCACCGCCACCAACGTGCCGCCGGCCCGGACCCAGGCTCCCAACCCCTCCGCCGGGGCCCCCGCCTGACGACCACCCCCCCCGGCCACGATCAGCACGTCGTAGTCGTGGAGGTCCCCGCTCAACGCCGTTTCCGGAAGGGCGTCGAAGGGGAGCCCGAGAATCCGTTCCAGGAAGAACCCATGGGACCCGCCCGCACCGGCGGTCCCCACGACGCCGACCTTTGGAAGGGTCACCACCCCGGCGCTCCCGGTGCCCAGGTCCAACCCCGTCTCGGTAAGGCCCGTCGAGACCGGCGCCAGGTAGGGTTCCAGACCGGCATCCCTCACCTTCCGGTCCAGGTCCGGGTTCGTCCCCCTGGGCAGGAACAGGGTCCCCGCGGGATAAAGGGTGCTCCCCATCCGGAATGTATCGGGCTGGGCATAGGCCCGGCCCTCCGCCACCAGGAAGCGCACGAGGGCCGGCATGGCCTCGAACCCGGGGGTCATGAGATAACCGTAGGGGGTCTGGGCGGAGGCCCCGGGAGAGGGAGGCGCAGGAACCCCGGCCGGCTCGAACGGGGCCCCCACCGTCCCCCTGACCGTATGGGCTTCCACGCCATAGGCGTAGGGGAGGGACCAGGCCGTGATGTCGTAGGAGGCCTCGGCGTCCAGGACCTGGTCCGGCTGAAGAAGGGCCGCCGCCAGGCGCCCCCGGGTCTGGCGGGCGGGTACCCGGAGGGTCCCCTCCGGGAAGGACTCCCGGGCCGGATACCCGGGGTGGGGCAGGGCTTGGGCCTGGAAGGAACGAGTGGCCCGCTCCACCTCGATCCCCTGCTGGCGGAGATGGGCGGCGAGGGCATGGATCCTGCCGGAGTCCACGCCCGGGACCAGGAGGATGTCGTGGATCCCTTCGTCCACGTTCCGGAAGAAGGCGGCGAAACCCGTGAGCAGATCGGTCCGGCCGGCAGCGGCGGTCCGGATGGTTGCCTTGCTCGCCACCCAGTGATGGGAAGCCCGGTCCTTGAGGGTGAGGAGAGTTCCGTCGCTCCTTTCCACGACCAGTCCTGCGCCCCCGCCCCCCGCCTGCTCATAGGTCATCCCGATTCCCCCCAGGAGGGAGGGCCAGGAGTCCCCGTATCCGGGATAGAAGAGGTCGAAGCCCTGGGCGGTGTAGTACAGCCACCCCTCCCGGTTGAAAGCCTCGGCGTTCCCGTTCCCGATGCGCTCGGCCCACGCCATGGTGTGCTCGGGGAAGAGGGGGTTGATGGGCTTGGCAGGGGGGAAGAAGAAGTAGGTGGAGTTGGAGCCCATCTCGTGGAGATCGGCGTGGACCTGGGGGTTCCACCGGCTCCAGGTGGCCAACCTCTGGCGGGTCTCGATCTGGGTGGCCCAGGCCCAATCCCTGTTGAGGTCGAACCCGTAGTGGTTGGTGCGGCCACCCCGGACGGTGTGCTCCAGGGTGGAGGGGTCGGGGTTGGGTGTCTCCCCCCGAAGCTGCCTGTACCCGTTCACATACATGTCGCGTCCGTCGGGGTTCAGCATGGGGTCGATGACCACGATCACGGAGTCCAGCACCCAGGCCACGTCCTGAGCCCCGCGAGCCAGGTCATAGGCCGTCCACAGAGCCGCTTCCGGCGAGGAGGACTCGTTTCCATGTACCCCGTAGGAGAGGTAGACCACCGCAGGGTTGGTCCGGATGATCTCCCGGGCCCGGGCTTCGGAGGTCTCCGGAAGGGTGAGCTCCCGGTTCAACTCCAGGATCTCCTCCAGCCTGCCCCGATGGGTGGGCGAGGCCACCAGGACCTGGAGAAGGGGACGCCCTTCGTAGGTCTCGCCGTAAGGATGCACCGACACCCGGTCGCTGGCTTCGGCCAGGGCGAAGAAGTAGTGCGCGATCCCGGACACGGGCGTGAAATCTCCCCCGATGTCATACCCGAGGTGGTCGGCAGGGGAAGGGATCTGCTGGGCCGGGACAGGGGCCGGGGGGGCGAGAAAGGCCAGGAGGAGGAGGGCCCCGACGGTGATCGCGAATCGTGACATGGCGTGGTTCGTTCGGCGAAGAGGGAGCTGGGGAACCAGGAGAGAGGGGCCAAGTTGGGGCCGCAAATGGCGACGGGCAAGGGGCTTGGAAACCGGCGTCCTTGACACCCTCCCCGGCCAGGGACCACCTTCCCGGCGTTCCCCTGGACCCGGGAGGGTACCCGGGCCCCGCTCCCGTTCCCGGGCATCGCCCATGCATCGACCCCACTGCGCTCCGCTTCTGCTTCTGGCCGCTCTCTCGTGGACGGGGGCGGCCTGTTCGTCCCAGACGCCCGACCCCCGAACGGAACGGACCATCCCCCGGGAGACCTTTATCAACGCCTACATCGAGCTGCGGACCGCATCCCTGAACGCACCGGACCAGGGACTCTTCCTTGCGGAGAGGGAACGGATCCTGGCCCGGCTCGGGCTCGGGGAAGACGACCTTCTCACCTTCGCCGAGGTGTGGGGCCCGGACATCGAGTTCATGAAGGCCGTGTGGATGGAGGTGGATTCCATCTACCGTACCAACCGGCTGGAACCCGGGGGCCCGGGGGAGAGAGGGGGCTCGCGGTGACCTTCCCCCCCGTCACCGGAACCGCACCGGGAGAGTAGGCGCGTGGGACGATCCCCGGCCACCGATCCCCTCCAGGTGATCCCCGGTATCGGGCCGAGCCTGGCCCGGGACCTCCGGGAGCTGGGGTATGAGGCGGTGGAGGACCTCCGGGGCGAGGATCCCGAAGCGATGTACGCCCGCCTGAGCTCGCTCCGGGGAACCCGGCAGGATCCTTGCGTCCTGTACGTGTTTCGTTGCGCCGTCTACTTCGCGTCCACCCCCCGCCCGGACCCTGAGCTCCTGAAATGGTGGGCATGGAAGGGGCGGCGGCTGGGGCTCTGAGGCACCATCGCCACGGAGCCGGTTGGGCCCTATCTTCCCATCCCAGCGGGGGAATACGGGACCCGGATGCTGTTCCCGGCCCGGCTCCCCACCCATCTGGAGTCGATCTTTGCCCCTTTCGGGTCGGTACGCGGGCACCGGGCCGTTTCTGGAGGCCATCCTGGACTCGTTTCAGGATGGCCTTATCGTGTTGGACAAGAACCTGCGGATTCTCCACGCGAACCAGGTCATGACGGACTGGCATGGCGGCGAATCCGTTCTGGGCGAGACCTGCTTCAGCGCCTACCATGGCCGGACCGAGCCCTGCGTGGAATGCCCTGCCCTCCGCGCCAGCGCTTCCGGGAAGACCGAGAAGGGCGAGGTCACCTTCGTCCGGGAGGACGGGACCAGCGGCCGCCGGGAGCTGACCGTCCACCCGGTCTTCGACAAGGCCGGTGCGCTCACGGGGGTGGTCGGGACCGCCCGGGAGGTCAGCGCCCGGAGGGAGGCGGAGGCGCTCCGGAGGGAGCAACAGGATCTCTACCGCTCCCTGTTCGAGAGCAACACCTCCGTCATCCTCCTCATCGATCCCGAGACCGCCGCCATCCGGGACGCCAACCCCCGAGCCTGCTCCTTCTACGGCTTCTCGAGGGACCTCCTCAGGACCATGACGATCACCGAGATCAACGTCCTCTCCGGGAGGGAGGTCCTGGGGGAGATGGAACGGGCCAAAGCCGAGAGGAGGACATCCTTCCACTTCTCCCATCGCCTTGCCGACGGGTCGGTTCGGGAGGTGGAGGTCTTCAGTGGCCCCATGACCGTGGCCGGCCGCCCGCTCCTCTGCTGGGTCGTACACGACATCACGGAACGGAAAGCGGCCGACCGGGAGAGAGAGCGACTGATCACCGACCTCCGGAAGGCGCTCTCGGAGGTGAAGACGCTTCAGGGCCTCATCCCGATCTGCTCGTCCTGCCACAGGATCCGGGACGACGAGGGTCTCTGGAACCGGATCGAGGTGTACATCCGGGACCACTCCCACGCCGAGTTGACCCACGGGCTTTGTCCGGATTGCATTGACCGGCTCTATCCGGACCTCAAGGAGGAGGAGTGAAGGCAGGGTGAGCCGTCACCCCTCCATCCTCACTCCCGGCCCTGGAGGAAGGCCGTCATGTCCAGGACGTTCACGTAACCCGTGGCTCGGTGCAGCTCTTCCCCGGCGGGGCCCACCAGGATCATGGTGGGGAAACCCGAAACGCCAAACCGGTCCTTCAAATCCAGGCGCTCGTCCCCGTCCACCTTCACCGCGATGAGGGGGGAAGAGGCGTCCACCACCTCATCCGCCGTGTAGACCCACTGGTCCATGACCTTGCACGGCCCGCACCAGGTGGTCTCGAAGTCGATGAGGAGAGCCTTCCCTTCCCCCCGGGCCCGCTCCGTGGCTTCGGCGAAGTCACGCAGAAAGGCAACGCTTCGTCCGGAGCGGGCGGCCTCCCGATCCACCTTCATCTCGTCGTTCATCTCCTCCTCCTCCCTCCGCGACATGCCGGGGTCGAAGGGAGTGAGGACGAGCCTTCGGCCCGAAGGATCGACCTCCGTGGCCCGGTAGGCCTTCTCGAAGAGCCATGCGTGCTCCTCGATCGATCTGGAATGGTCTGAATCCAGGACGTCGCTCGCGGAGTCCCTGCTGGCCAGGGCCCACGCCTCATCGGGACCGAACACCCCGTCCATGACGCTTTCCGTCAACAGGACCACGGCCTCGATCCCATCCAGGACCGCGGTACCCTCCATCCAACCCTGTCGCGAGAAACGGAGGACGGGGTCTTCCTCCGGGACCCGGGGATCTTCCACGTACCAGAGTGCCAGGGGATAGAGGTCGAGGGCATCAACCCCGGAGATCGGGTCCACCACAGGGAGATCCACCACGGCGTCGAAGCTGGACCAGTGCTTGTGGTTCCGCTCGGTGGGGGTGGTTTCCAGGAGCTCGTCCTCCTCGAAGGCCCCGTTCCGGTTGAAATCGATGGAAAGGCGGTCGAAAGGCGTGGCGCCCGCGCTTCTTGCCAGACGAAGGCCCACCGGGGGTGTGCCCTGGGCGCCCAGCACAAGCTCGGTGGCCAACGCTCCGTCCACCTCGGCCAGCGGGAGCTGCCTCCCGTAGGGCGACCACTTCAAGGAGCGGCCCGAGACCGGGGCGCCCCCTCGCCGGCACGAGCCAGGGCGCATGGACGGCCTACCGGGGCCCATCCCCACCTCAGGGGATCACTTCCCCCCGCACCAGGTCTTCGAGCCTCTCCCTCTCCCTCACCAGGAACACCTCCCCTCCATCCACCATCACCTCCGGAGGCCGGGGCCTGGCGTTGTAGTTGGAGGCCATGACGAAGCCGTAGGCCCCGGCGTCCTCCACCACCATCAGCTCGCCCTCCTTCGGCAGGGGCATCTCCCGGTCCCGGGCCAGGAAGTCCCCGGTCTCGCAGATCGGCCCCACCACGTCCACCTGGGCGACCTCCCGACCCGGGGCTTCCACCACCGGCCGGATCCGGTGAAAGGCCCCGTAATGGCTGGGACGAAGGAGCTCGGTCATTCCCGCGTCCACTATGACGAAGGTCTTCGCCCCGGCCCGCTTCACCCCCATTACCCGTGTCACCAGGGATCCGGCCTCCGCCACCAGGGACCGGCCGGGCTCCAGGATGAGCCGGAGTCCCGACCCTTCCAGGATGGGGACCAGCTCCTTAGCCATGGCCGGGATGTCCATCCCGGCATCGCTGTAGGGAATCCCGTACCCGCCCCCCAGGTCCAGATACTCCAGGCGTATCCCCTCCTTCTTCAGGAGATGAACCACCTCCAGGACCGACCGCAGGGCTCGCTTATAGGGACCCGGCTCCACGATCTGGGATCCGATGTGCACGTCGATGCCCCGGATCTGGAGATGGGGGCGGGAGGCGGCCCAGCGGAACAGGCCGACCGCCACCTGGACCGGCAGGCCGAACTTCGATTCGGCGTGCCCCGTCCGGGTATACTCGTGGGGGGTAGGGGAGAGGATGTCCGGGTTGATCCGGATCCCGAAGGGCGCCTTTCCCCCCTTCTCCCGGGCCAGCTCTTCCAGCCGGTAGAGCTCCCCGGTGGTCTCCACGTTGAAGGAATAGATCCGCGCATCCAGCCCGGCTCTCAGCTCCTCCATCGTCTTCCCCACCCCGGCGAAGACGATCTTCTGGGAGGGAATCCCCGCCTTCCTCGCCCGGAACAGCTCCCCTCCGCTCACGATGTCGGCCCCGACCCCCAGAGTCCCCAGGCGGTTCAGCAACCCCAGGTTCCCGTTGGCCTTGACGGAGTAGGCCATCAGGAGATCGACGGAAGAG
The DNA here is from genome assembly GCA_041309685.1 of Gemmatimonadales bacterium. GTDB lineage: Bacteria > Gemmatimonadota > Gemmatimonadetes > Longimicrobiales > Gaopeijiaceae > JBFYZD01. The sequence continues at coordinate 28,721 of JBFYZD010000269.1, forward strand.
AACGCCTCCTGGAAGGTCCGCACCCGGTCCCGGACGACGCCGAAGTCGTAAAGGTAGAGGGGGGTGCCGAAGCGATCCGCCAACTCCCGTACCGACACGCCACCGCAGGTCAGCTCCCCCGCCATGACCGGGAAGGTCTCCGCTCTGTCGGACATGGACCGCCTTTCAGTAGGCTTTCGCCCAGACCACTTCCATCCTGGCCTCCCCACCCCCGATGCAGCGGGTGGGCGCCGTTCCCGACCGGAACTCCGGGTCGGGGATGACCCGGGCGGTCGCCTTCGTCTCCTCCTTCACCCGTTCCTCCACGGCGGGGTCGCCGCTCCACCCGGTGTAGACGAAGCCACCGGGACCCTCCATGATCTCCTTGAGCTGCCCGAAGTCCGTGACACCCCGGTAGGAGTTGGCCTCCCTCCGGTCCCGGGCGGCCTGGAGGAGCGCCGCCTGGAAAGCGTCCAGCGCCCTGGGCATGTCGGCCACGGCCTGATTCTGGGGGAGGAACTCCTTCCGGCTCTCCTCCCCGAAGGTGACCCGGCGCACCAGGACCACCTGCTCCTTCACCAGGTCCTTGGGGCCGATCTCCACCCGGAACGGGACGCCCTTGCGCTCCCACTCCCAGAACTTGGCCCCCGGGGTCAGGTGGTCCCTGGCGTCCACCCTGGCTCGCACCCCGGCATCCTTGAGGCCCGCCGCCACCTGATGTGCCTTCTCCTTCACGGCGGCCCCCTCCTCCTCCTTCCTCCAGATGGGTACGATGACCACCTGAGTCGGAGCCAGCCGGGGAGGCACCACGATCCCAACGTCGTCTCCGTGCGTGAGGACCATCCCCCCGATCATGCGGGTGCTTACCCCCCAGGAGGTGTTCCAGGCGTACTCTTCCTCTCCCGCCTCGGACTGGAACTTCAGGTCGAACTGCCGGGCGAAATTCTGCCCAAGGAAGTGGGAGGTCCCGGCCTGGAGGGCCTTGTTGTCCTGCATGAGGGCCTCGGTTGCGTAACTCCGCACCCCCCCGGCGAACTTCTCCGACTCCGTCTTCATCCCTGTCAACGGAGGCATGGCCACCCAGTCCTCCATGAACGTCCGGTAGACCCCCAGCATCTTCCGGGCCTCCTCCTCCGCTTCGGCCTCGGTGGCATGAGCGGTGTGCCCCTCCTGCCAGAGGAACTCCGCCGTGCGCAGGAAGAGGCGGGTACGCATCTCCCACCGCATGACGTTGCACCACTGGTTCATCAGGATGGGCAGGTCCCGGTAGCTCTGGACCCACTTGGCGTACATGTGGTAGATGATGGTCTCGGAGGTGGGCCGGATGGCCAGGTGTTCCTCCAGCTCCTTCCCACCAGCCTGCGTCACCACCGCCAGCTCGGGGGCGAACCCCTTCACGTGCTCCTTCTCCCGCTCGATGAAGCTCATGGGGATCAGGAGCGGGAAATAGGCGTTCTCGTGCCCCGTCTCCTTGAAAAGCCCATCCAGCCCCTTCTGCATGTTCTCCCAGATGGCGTAGCCCCAGGGCCGAATGACCATGCTCCCCCGCACCGGGGAGTAATCGGCCAGCTCAGCCGCCAGCACCACCTCGTTGTACCAGGCGTTGAAATCCCCGCTCCTGGGTGTCAGACCTTTGTTCTCAGCCATGAAGATCCCCGGGTTTCGAGTTCGGTTTCCGGCCACTCGCGGCCTGCGGGCCCGTGGGAGCGCCGCCCTTCCCTGCCGACTGCCGGATCTCACGGAGATACGCCACCCCAGCCGGGACCACGAACAGGAGGAGAGAGGCCCCTGCCCACCCCCAGCGGAAAGAAAAGCCGAAGGTGCTGGAGAGGAGCCAAGCCGCCAGGGCCCCGGCGGCCAACGCCAGCGCAGCCGCCAGGAAAAGGAGCATGAACTCCAGGACGTTCAGCCTTCGGACGGCCCGGCTGGCGACCTGCCGGACGAGCTCCACTTCCCTGGGATCATGCCCCTTCCCCATCCAGCCCTCCCCCTTCCTCGAGAAGGGCTAGGGGAACCTCCTTCTCCGAGCCCGACGCCATCTCCCTCACCATCGCCATTCCCCGCTCCGCCTCGCTCGGCCCCAGGACGACCACCCATCGGGCCCCCTCCACCGCTGCCGCGGAGAATTGCTTCTTCACCGATTGGGGGCGCAGCGAATAGACCACCCCCCTCCCCATCCCGCGGTGGGCTCGGGCGATCCCCAGCAGTCGTGGCCGAAGCTCCGGAGCGACGGCCACCAGGAAGAGGTCCACGTTCCTCTCCACCGAAGGGAGAAGGCCCCGCTCGTTGAGGAGCTCCGTGAGGACCACATCCCCCATCCCGAACCCAACCGCCGGGAGGGGCTCGCCCCCCACCAGCTCCAGGAGCCGATCGTACCGCCCCCCCCCGCAGATGGCCCTGAGCTCACCCTTCCGGTCGAAGAGCTCGAAGACGATCCCGGTGTAGTAGGCCAGGCCACGAACGATCTTCAGGTCGAACTCCACGAAATCCCCCAGCCCCAAACCGGAGAGGATGGCCCGGTACTCCTCCAGCTCGCCCAGGGCACCCGCCACCTCCGGGTCGTCCCCATGGGCGCGAGCCACCTCCTCCAGCCCCCCCCGGGAAAAGAGACTCTGGACCCTTCGGGCTTGCGAGGCCGAGAGATCACACTCCCCCTGGAACCGCGCCAGGCTCTTCTCCGGGGCCTCCCGCTCCAGCTTGTCCACGATCCCGAAGGCCGCCTGGAGCCGGTGTTCCGGCACTCCGGCGGCTCGAAGGAGGGAGGAGAGGAGACGTCGGTGGGAAACCCGGGCCCGGAAATCCCCCACACCCAGACCCAGCGCTCGCAGGGCGTCGACGGCCACCGCCAGTACCTCGGCATCGGCTCCCACCCCGGCCTCCCCCACGATGTCCACGTTCCACTGGAAGTGCTCCCTGAGGCGCCCCCTCTGCTGGCGCTCGTAGCGAAAGAGCTGGGGGAGTGTGAACCACCGGATGGGCTTGGGCAGCGCCTTGCTCCGCTCCCCCAGGATCCGGGCCAGGGAAGGCGTCATCTCCGGCCGCAGGGTCACGTCCCTCCCCCCCTTGTCCTGGAAGGCGTAGAGCTGACCGACGATCTCCTCCCCGCTCTTCTCCGTGTAAAGCTCCAGGGCCTCCAGCGGAGGTCCGTCGTACTCCTGGAACCCGTAGCGCCGGGCGGTGCGGCGCCACGCTTCGAAGATGTGGGATCGGATCCGGAACTCTTCCGGAGGGAAGTCCCTGAACCCCGGAAGTCGAGCAAAAGCCTTGTCTTTGGCCATGGCGGCGAATCTACCCAGGGGGAGGGGAGAGGGGAACCCCCGGAGCGCCGAGGGGGAAAACGGACGCCTTCCTCAGCCCTCCGGCCCGTAGGGCAGGATCCCCAGGGCGTTCATGGCATCCCCCACGGTGTGATGGGATCCGGTGACCAGCACGGTCCCCTCCCCCGCCGCCCTGCGGGCCGTCTCCAGGGCCTCCTGGAAGGCCGGGAGGATGTGGAGGTTCGGTCGAGGGGACTTGATGGTGCCCGCCGCCTCCAACGGGTCCCAACGCCGCTCCGGGGGAACGGAGGGAGGCTGGGTGAGGACAGCCTCCCGGGTGAGGGCGAAGAGGGGAGGAAGCATGCTCCGCCAGTCCTTGTCCCCCTGGATCCCCACCAGGAGGACGAGAGGCTCCGGAAGACCCAGGCGAGGGAGGCTGCCGGAAAGGGCCCGCACTCCCGCCGGGTTATGGGCCACGTCGAAGACCCAGGTACCTCCATGGCCGACCTCGATCTGGAGACGGCCGGGCCATTGTACCGCAGCCGCCCCTTCCACCACGGCGCCCCGTCCGGGCTTGAGGTGGGCGGGCAGGTGTTCCAGGCTCTCCACCGCGAGGGCCAGGTTCATGGCCTGGTGCCGGCCCGGCAAGGGCGACCGGAGATCCAGGCTCCCCCAGCTCCGGGTCTCCATCCGGAAACGGTTTCCCTGGGCGGAGACCTGAAGATCCCTTATCTCCGCCGTCACGTCCAGGGAGTGGAAGGGAGCCCCCACGGCCCCCGCCCGGGCGCGGAAGAGCTGAACCAGGGCCGAGTCCCGCTCGGCGGTGATGGCCGGGACACCCGGCTTGATGATCCCCGCCTTCTCAAGGGCAATCGCTTCCAGGGTATACCCGAGATACTCCGCATGATCCAGAGCCACATTGGTGATGGCCACCACCTCCGGCAGGACCACGTTGGTGGAGTCCAGGCGTCCTCCCAACCCCACCTCGGCCACGACCATCTCCACGCCGGAGCGGCGAAAGAGATGAAAGGCCAGCACGGTCGCTGCCTCGAAGAAGGTGAGGCCGAGACGCTGGATGGGCTCCCGGAGCTCGTCCGCCGCCTCCAGGAGTGCCCCCGCCGAAACGGGGCGGCCCCCGATCTGGAACCGCTCCCGGAAGGAGCAGAGATGGGGAGAGGTGAAGAGCCCGACCCGCCTCCCCTCCCTGAGGAGGATTCTGGCCCAGGCGGCGGCCACCGATCCCTTGCCGTTGGTTCCCCCCACGTGAAGGCAGGGGATGGCCCGGTGGGGGTCTCCGATCTCCCTCAGGAGGGTCTCGGTACGCTCGAGACCCCAGGGGACACCCGTGGGAAGGGGCGGGAAGATCCGGCCCAGGGACAGGTCACCTCCCCCCAGGAGGCCCCCGTCCTGGGCGGCGAAATTCGTGTCCGGGGGGGCCCTCAATTCTCCTCTTCCCATCCGGCCCACATGTGGCGAAGCAGCAGCGCCACCGTTCGCTTGAGTTCCCGCCGGTCCACCACCCGGTCCAGCATCCCGTGCTGAAGAAGGAACTCCGACCGCTGGAACCCCTCGGGAAGCTCCTGCTTGATCGTCTCCTCGATGACCCTGGGGCCGGCGAAGCCGATGAGGGCGCCGGGCTCCCCGAGGTTGGCGTCCCCCAGCATGGCAAAGGAGGCCGTGGTACCCCCGGTGGTAGGGTCGGTGAGGATGGAGACGTAGGGGATCCCGGCTTCGTGGAGGCGGGCGAGGACCGCCGAAGTCTTCGCGAGTTGCATGAGGGAGTAGATCCCCTCCATCATCCTGGCACCTCCGGAGGCACTCACGATGACGAGAGGCCGCTTCCTCTCTAGGGCACGGCGAGCCGTCCTGGCCACCTTCTCCCCCACCACCGAGCCCATGGACCCTCCGATGAACCGGAAGTCCATGACGGCGATGCACACGGGGAGCCCGTCCAGCTCACCCTCTCCCACCACCACCGCCTCCCTCCGGCCCAGCTTCTTCTCCGCGTCGGCAAGCCGGACCGGGTAGGGTTTCAGGTCAACGAACTCCAGGGGATCGGCACTCCAGACCTCGGGGTCTTCCTCCCGGAAGGTACCCGCGTCCAGGAGGACGCCGAGATACTGGTCGGCGGTGATGCGGAAGTGATGGCCGCACTCGGGGCAGACGTAGAGGTTCTGGGCGAGACGCTCCCGGTACAGGATTTCCCCGCATCCCCCGCACTTCTCGAAGACATCCGAGGGCAGGTCTCGCTTGTCCCCCGATCTCAGGGGCTGCTTCTCTTTTCGGAACCAGGCCATCCCCTACCCTTTCCCGCGGACCCCGATCGGAGGAAAGCGCCCCTCAGCCCTCCCTGGCCACTCGGACCGCAACGGCAAGAGCCACCCATGACATGAGGAGGAAGGACCCCCCGTAGCTCACGAACGGCAGCGGAATGCCGGTAATGGGAACGATCCCGATGGTCATCCCGACGTTCACGAAGATGTGGGTGATCCAGGCCCCGAAGATACCGAACACGATCAAACCGGCAAAGGGATCCGGGGCCTCGCCGGCGAGGCGCGCGAGCCGAAGGAGCACGAACCCGAAGGCCAGAATGACCAGGGAGGTCCCCATGAACCCCAGTTCCTCCCCCACCACGCTGAAGATGAAATCGGTGTGCTGCGCGGGGAGGAAATCCAGCCGTTTCTGGCTCCCGAGGGTGAAGCCCTTTCCCAGGAGCCCCCCGCTTCCGATGGCCACCTTGGACTGGATGATCTGCCACCCCGCCCCCCTCGGGTCCAGGCTCGGGTCCATGAAGACCAGGAGGCGGTTACGCTGGTACTCCGCCAATGAGCGCCAGAGGGGGAGGGCCACGGTTCCCGCGGCCAGGTTGGCCAGGACCACCGCCACCGACTCCACCAGGTAGAGGCGGTAGCGAAAAAAGTACAGGGAGAGGGTCAGTATGACGATGTAGACCGACCAGAGCCGGGTGTCGAAGCTCAGAATGAGCCCCAACCCGGGGCTGGCCAGGAGGGCCAGGAAGGGGACGGGCGTGCCTCCCCAGTAGAGCATGGCGAAGAGGATCCCGATGAAGGCCAGGGCGGTGCCCAGGTCCGGTTGGAGGATCACCAACCCCAGGGGGAGGGCCACCACCGATACCGGGGCCAGCAGCTCCCTCAGGGCCTGGGGAGGCTCCCGCTTTCCCCCCATCAGCCGGGCCATGGCCAGGATGGTAGCGATCTTCGCCACCTCCGCGGGCTGGAAGCGGAACCCCCCCAGGGAGATCCAGCTCTTCACTCCGGTGGCGGTCCCCGCTCCGGTTCCGATGACCAGCGTCACCGCGAGAAGGACGATTCCCCCCACGTAGGCGGGGAGGGCAGCCCACTCGAACCAACGGAGAGGCACCCTGGATACTCCTGAGAAGGCCACCAGTCCCAGAAGCAGCCAGAAGAGCTGGCGCTGCCAGATGTCCCGGGTGACGGGGCTGGGTACGTTCAGGACGCCCGCGGAGTAGATCATGGCGACCCCGAAAAGGGAGAGCCCCAGCACCATCGCGAACAACGGAGGGTCCCCCATCCAACCCGACAGCCGTCCTCTCATCCCTCGGCCCCCCGGTCGGCCCAGGGGGCAGGCCTCCCGGCCATGAGATGCTCCCTGAGGGTCTGGATCGTGTCCAGCGCGATCCCGTGCTTCTTCCGCAGGAAGAAGTCCGCCGTCTTGGCCACCAGGGGGGCCGCGACCCCGGAGCCGCTCTCACCGAACTCCACGATCACCACCACCACGACCTCCGGGGCTCCCTCCCACGGGCCGGCGATCCCCGCGAACCAGGCATGGTCCGGGTTGGGGGGATTCTGAACCGTCCCCGTCTTCCCCATCAGGTCCCAGTGCTCCAGAGCGGACATGTGGGCCGTCCCTCCCGGGCGCACCACCGCCCTCAGGCCCTCCCGCATCGTCTCGAGGGCAAGGGGGGACAAGTCCAGGCTCCAACCCCCCTCCGGAGGCTCCTCGGTGTGCAGGATCCTCGGGGGTGGGGCCGAACCGTCCCGGGCTATCGCCAGGTAGAACTGGGCCATCTTCAGGGGGGTCTGGGAGTTGGGGCCCTGGCCGATGGCCAGGCTCAGAACCTCCCCTTCCGTGGCCCGGTAGCCGAACTGGCGGGCCTCCTGCCAATAGCCCGGGTCCCTGGGAAACTCTCCCACGAGCTCCGCGGGAAGGTCGATGCCACATCGCTCGTTGAAGCCGATACGGGTCCCCTCAGCCAGGAGGCGCTCCAGCCCGATCCGCAGCCCCAGCTGGTAGAAGTAGACGTCGCAGGAGTGGCGGATGGCACCCACCAGGTCCACGGTCCCGTGACCCTCCTCATTCCAGCAGCGGAAGAACCGGTTGCCGTACTGCATCCCCCCGGTGCAGGGGATGGGCATGGTCTCGTCCGGGCGGACTACCCCCAGATCCAGACCGATGGCGGCGGTGGCCAGCTTCCAGGTGGAGCCCGGGGGGTACCGCCCCAGCACGGTCCGGTTCAGGAGAGGAAGGTCAGGATCGGAGGAGAGGGCCTCCCAGGCATCCTGGGCAATCCCCCCGACGAAATCGTTGGGATCGAAGCTCGGGGAGGAATACAGCGCCAGCACTCCGCCATCCTCCACGTCCAGAACCACCACCGCCCCCCGCATGGTGTCGGGGAAGATCCGATGGATCCACTCCTGAAGCTCCAGATCGATATTCAGGCGGAGATCCTGCCCCGGGGCTGCGGGTCGTTCGGCCGGCCCGCCGAAGGAGCCCACGATACGCCCCAGGGCGTCCACCTCCACGTACCGGACGCCGGCTACCCCCTGGAGGAGTCTCTCGTACTCCCGCTCGATCCCGTCCTTGCCGACGATCATGCCCGCCTCGTACCCGGCGAAGGCGGAGTCCTCCAGCTCCCCTGACGTCACCTCCCCCAGGTATCCCAGAAGGTGGGCCATGGCCTCCCCGGCCGGATACCGGCGACGAGGCCTCATCTCCAGGTAGAGGCTCGGGAACTCGCTCCGGCGCTCCTCCAGGGCCGAAACCTCGGAGAAACCGGCGTTCACCTTCACCACCAGGGGTTGCCGGGGAGAAAGGCGAGCCCGCTCCAGCAGGAAGTCCACCCGGCCGGGGCTCAGCCCCAGGTGGGGGCTCAGCCGCTCCAGGGCGGCCCGGATCGTGTCCCCGTGCGCCGGCAGGAGGATCACCGAATACCCCGGCACGTTGTCCGCGAGGACCCGGCCTTCCCGGTCGAAGAGGGTCCCCCGGGGCGCAGGGACCGAGAGGGGGCGAAGGCGGTTGCTCCTCGACTGGAGGTCCCAGGCGCTGGAGCGGAGGACCTGGGCCCGGAAGAAGGCCAGGATCAGGATCCCCATCAAGACCCCTGCCACGATCATCCCGCCCTGGGTCCGGGCCTGCCTGGAGAGGGGGTGATCCAGCCTCATGGGAGGGGATTCCTCCCCAGGAAGGGGAGGATCAGGATCACGCCCACGAGAGCCGCGTAGACCGCCGCGACGGATCCCTCCAGGAGAATCGCCGACACGAACGGCTCCCTCACGCCCCCGCCCGCCACCACCCAGAATACCAGGTCCCGGAGGAGCTTCCCCGCGGCGAGATACCAGAAGTAGAAGACCGTGGAGTCCCCCACAAAGAGATCCCGGGTCCGGGCTCCCACCACGCCCAGGAGGGTCAGCGCCAGGCCGTTGGCGCCAAAGGCAAGGACGGAGAAGGAGTCCTCCAGGAGCCCGAAGAAGAGGCCCAGCCCCGCTCCCCACCCCATCCCCACCTCCCGGGCGGCCAGAAGGAGAGCCACCAGAAGGAGGTCCGGGGCGCTTCCCGCCAACCCCAGCCCCACATGCAGCAGAAGATGGAGGACCACCAGGAAGGGGACCAGGATGCGAAGGAGGGCGGACCGGCGCATCCCTCAGCCCCCCTCTCCGCCCGCTCCGGAGGAGTCGGAGGCCGGAAGCCTCCCCTCCATGAAGAGCCCCCACAGCTCCTCGGCCTCCCGGCCTCCCACCACGACCAGCACGTGGGTCAGGCTCCCTACCTCCACCACCGGCCGGAGCCAGTAGGCCTTCCTCCACCTGCCCTCCTGGTCGGCCAACTCCTCAACGACGCCGATGGGGATCCCCCGAGGGTACACGCCCCCGAGCCCCGAGGTCACGATGAGGGCCCCGGCCTCCACGGGCTCATACAGGGGGATCCCGTTGATGAGGAGGCGGTCCTCCTCCCGGAACGAACCCCGCACCGGCTCCACCAGCCCGAACACCCCGCCGTCGGCGGTCATGGCACTGGCCCGGAAGTCCGGATGGCTCCAGTCGATCCCGATCGCCGTCCCCCGCCGAGCCTCCTTGACCACCCCCACCAGGCCGATCCCCCCCTCCCTCATCAGGACCGGATCTCCCGGCTTGATCCCCTTCTCCGCTCCCACGTTCAGGAGGAACATGCTCTCCGAACCCACCGTCCCCAGCCGGATGACCAGGGCCGGGACAAAAGCCTGGCGGATCCCGTCGGGAATCCCCAGTGTCCCCCGGAGCCGTCGGTTCTCCTCCGCCAGGAGTCCCTGTGACACGATCACCCCTGCCATGGAGTCCAGCTGGGCCTGGAGCTGGGAGGCATCCTCTGCCCGCCGCTGGACCCGGGCGACGGCTTCCTGGGTCAGGATGAAGGGACGCAGGAGAGTGGCCCGGAACCCTGCGGCGATCTGCCCCTGCAGCGAGGGTGGCAGATAGAGCAGGATCACGGACAGGAGGAAGAAGACCACCGCCCAGGTGAGGCTCCGACGCTCCCGGCCCTCTTCAGGGGAATCCGAATATCTGGCCATCCAATGGGCGGATCAACGGGATCCGGGGCAAGAGCGGGGATCAGGTTGTCAGGACGTTCCTGAACTTCATGAAGTCGTCCAGGACCCTCCCGGCTCCCCGGACAACGCAGGTGAGGGGCTCCTCATCAACGTGGATGGGCAGGTTCGTCTCGTGTTGGAGCAACCGATCCAACCCCCGGATCAGCGCCCCCCCTCCCGTCATGACGATGCCACGGTCCACGATGTCCGAAGCCAACTCCGGGGGCGTGATCTCCAGGGAACGTCTGACCGCCTCCACGATGGCCTGGATGGGCTCCTGGATGCATTCCCGCACCTCCTGGGAGTGGACCCTCACGGTCTTGGGGATCCCGCTCACCAGATCCCGCCCCTTCACCTCCATCTCCTTCTCCTCCCCGAAATCGAAAGCCGATCCGATCTGGATCTTGATGGCCTCGGCCGTGGGCTCACCGATGAGGAGGTTGTAGTTCTTGCGAAGGAAGGTGACGATGGCGACGTCCAGTTCGTCCCCACCCACGCGAATGGAGGTATTGGAGACGATCCCGGAGAGGGCGATGACGGCGATCTCCGTCGTTCCCCCGCCGATGTCGATGACCATGTTCCCGGTGGGGGTCTCCACAGGGAGTCCCACACCGATGGCGGCCGCCATGGGCTCGGCCACCATGTAGACCACCTTTGCGCCGGCGGCCATGGCGGAGGACCGCACCGCACGGCGCTCCAGCTCGGTGATTCCCGAAGGCACACCCACCACCACCCGGGGCTTGATGCGGAAGATCCGCTTGGCGGTGACCTGCTTGAGGAAGTGCCGGAGCATCATCTCCGTCACATCCACATCGGCGATGACCCCGTCCTTCAGGGGACGGACCGCCTCGATCCCCTCCGGGGTGCGGCCCAGCATCCGCTTGGCCTCCAGGCCCACCCCCAGGATCTTTCGTGAGCCTTTTTCCATCGCCACCACCGAGGGTTCGTTCAGGACGATCCCTTCACCCTTCACGTAGACCAGGGTATTGGCCGTGCCCAGATCCACGGCGATGTCGTTCACCGGGATCAGGCGACCGGAATCGAACCAGCGAAGCAGGGGCGAGGGCTCGGAGCGCAATTCAGGACTTGGAGAGAGGGAAGGACACGAACGCGGGGTCCAGCTCGACCGTCACCGGAAACCCCGACAAGAAACGAACGAAGCTACGACGTAGGCCGGGGCGGTGCAAGCCATGGACTTCAAAGGACTTGGCACCCGGGCACAATCCCCGGAGGAGACGGCGGGGGCACTGCACCCTCCGGCGCACCGCAAGACACCCGCGTCAGGGGCGCCGGCGGCCCGGGAAGGAAGGGGAAACCTGCCTTCAGGGGCCCGTCCCGGGACCTTCCGGCCTCGTGAGTTCCAGCAGCGTGTCCATCGTGGCCTGGGCATCGCCGAAGAGGAGGATGGCCCGCGGGTCGGCATAGAGGGTGTTGTCCACACCCGAGTAGCCCGGCTTCTCATCCAGGTTGCAGACGATCACCCGCCCGGCCTGGTGGGCCATGAGGATCGGCATCCCCGAGATGGAGGTCCCTTCCTGATCCAGGGCGGCGGGGTTCACCACGTCGCAGGCCCCCACGATCAGGGCCACGTCCGTCCCGGGGAACTCGTGGTTGATCTCCTTGATGTCAAAGAGCTGGCTCGACGGAACCTGGGCCTCGGCCAGGAGAACGTGCATGTGCCCCGGCATGCGCCCCGCCAGGGGGTGGATTGCGTACCGGACCAACTTCCCGGCCTCCCGGAGGCGATCGGCGAGCTCCACCAGCTTGAACTGGGCCTGGGCCATAGCCATACCGAAGCCCGGGAGGACGATGAGGCTCCCGGCTCCCCGAAGCACCCGCACCGCTTCGGCGAAGCGATCGGCCACCCCTCCGGAACCCCCGCTGGCCTCGGGAGCCCCGGGGGCGGGAACGGACTCCTCCCCCGGGAGGGAGGCAGCTCGACCCACCCGCTCGAGGAGCCGCTCCATGGTGGACTTGGCATCTCCGAAGAGGAGGATGGCCAGCGGGTCGGAATAGAGGGGGTTGTCCACACCCGAGTAGCCGGGCTTCTCGTCCAGGTTGCAGACGATGACCCGCCCCGCCTGGTGGACCATGAGGATCGGCATTCCGGAAATGGAGGTCCCCTCCTGTTCCAGGGCGGCGGGGTTCACCACGTCGCAGGCCCCGACGATCAGAGCCACGTCCGTCCCGGGGAATTCGCTGTTGATCTCCTTGATGTCGAAGAGATGGACCGAGGGTACTTCCGCCTCGGCCAGGAGGACGTGCATATGCCCGGGCATCCGCCCCGCCAGGGGGTGGATGGCGTACCGGACGTCCTTCCCCTCTCCCCGGAGGCGCTCCGCCAGTTCCACCAGCTTGAACTGGGCCTGGGCCATGGCCATGCCGAAGCCGGGCACCACGATGATCCGCCGTGCCTCCTCCAGAGTCCGGGTGGCCCGGGCCAGGGGATCGACCGGTACCGCAGGCTCCGGGGGCGGGAGGGAGGCCGCAGAAGCGGGGAGGACGGGTGCGGCACCCCCGGTCCCGGCTCCGCTCCGCCCGGCCACGAGCTTGATACCCACGAACACGTTGAGGAGGCTCCGGTTCATGGCCTTCAACATCACATGGGTCAGGATCGAGCCGGAAGCCGCCACCGTGGCACCCCCGGCGATGAGGAGCCGGTTGCCGATGATGATCCCGCAGAAGGAAGCCGCCAGGCCCGCCGTGGCATTCAGGAAAGAGATGAGGACCGGCATGTCCGCCCCACCAATCCGGATGGCGAACACCACCCCGAGCACGACCGCCAGGAGGACCACCGCCACCAGCAGGAAGGGGAGTACCCCAGGATCGGAGCCCCAGGCCACTGCCGTGAGAACGGCGATCGCGGAGGCGTTCGCCACGAGGAGCTGGTTGTGGAGGGGGAGGAGGACGGGGGTCCCCCGCATCAGGGAGGCGAGCTTCCCGCTGGCGATCATGCTCCCGCTGAAGGTGGCAGCCCCGATCACCAGCCCCAGGTACCCCGAGACCCTCCCGGTCACGGTCAGGGCGTCGGCGTGCCGGGTCAGCTCCAGATAGGAGACCAGGAACGCCGCGACCCCTCCCGCGCCGTGCTGGAACGCCACCATGGCCGGGATCTGGACCATCGACACCTTCATCGCGACCCACAGGCCGACCACGGAGCCCAGGAGGAGGGCCGTCAGAACGATGGCCGGGTCGAGAATGGGGTTGCGTACCAGAACCACCACCAGGGCCAGGGCCAGGGCAAAGGCGGCCAGGAGGTTGCCTCCCCGGGCACTCCGTGGGGTCCGGAAGAGCCGGATCCCGGAGATGAGGATCAGGATGACGAGAAGGTCGATGAACCAGGACATGATTCCACTCATTGAAGGACCCGCTTGGTTGTTTGCCCTCCCCTGCCCGAGGGCCGGATGACACCCCCCTCAGGCCCTGGAGGGGGGGAGAGGCCTGCCTTCGGCCCCTCCCCCCCCCAACGGGCTTGGGCGGAACTCCGCCCGTTTCCCGGCCGTCCCCTCAGCGCTTTCCGGGTCTCTCCCGGAACATCCCCAGCATCCGGTCGGTGATGGCGAAACCGCCCACGACGTTGAAGATCGCCATCGTCACGGCCACGGCCCCGACCAGCTTCTGAGACATGTCCATGGTCACCGCGAAGAGCAGCAACGCCCCCAGGATCGTGATGGCGGAGATCGCGTTGGTCATGGACATCAGGGGCGTGTGCAGCATAGGGGGGACCTTCGAGATCAGGATGTACCCGATCACGAAGGAAACGAAGAACACGCCGGCCGCGAGCAGGAGATCGTTCATGGTTTCTTGATTCCTCGGCCCAGGTCCCGTCAGACCAGGCCCATGGCCTTCAAGGTCCCGTGATGGACGATCTCTCCGGCGTGGGTCACCATGGAGTGCCGCACGATGTCGTCGTCCAGGTCCAGCTTGCCAGCCCCGTGCTTGAAGAGGTTCTTCACGTACTCAGCCACGGCGTGGGCATACATCCAGCTCGAATGGACCGGCACGCTCCCCGGGATGTTGGCCAGGCCGGAGACCAGGACGGTTCCGTGGCGAAACTCCTCCCCCGCTCGCGTCAGGGAGCAGTTCCCGCCCTGGTCGATGGAGATGTCCATGATGGCCGAGCCCGGCTTCATGGAGGCCACCATCTCCTCGGTGATGAGCACCGGGGCGGTCTCGCCCGGGACGAGGGCACTCAGTACCACGATGTCCATCTCGGGCAGGAGGGGGCGGAGGAGCTCCCGTTCCTTCTGGATCCACTCTTCGGACAGGGCCTTCGCGTAACCTCCCTCCCCCGTGGCGACGTTCGCCGGCACCTCGAACCCGACGACTTTGGCCCCGAGGCTCTGGGCTCCCTTGCGGGCGTCCTCCCGGATGTCCACGGCGTACAGCTCCGCACCCAGGCGCTTGGCGGTTGCCAGGGCCTGGAGACCCACCACCCCCACCCCGACCGCCAGCAACTTGGCCTGCTTCAGGACTCCCTGGGCGGTACCCATGATGGGAACGAAGGTGGGGAGATGGCAGGCGGCCAGGAGGACGGCCTTATAGCCCGACACCGTGCTCATGGCCGTGAGGCAGTCCATGGCCTGGGCCCGGGAAGTGCGGGGAATGCTGTCCATGGTCAGGGCCGTGACGCGCCGGTCCCGGAGCTTCCGGACCATGTCATGGTTGGACGGCGTGGCCGGGTGGATGAAGGTGATCAGCACCTTTCCCTCCGGGACCATGTCCGCCTCGTGCCTCCCGAGCTTCGCGTTGAAGTAGGGCTGCTTCACCTTGAGGATCACGTCGGAACGGGCGAAGAGATCCTCCACCTTCTCGACGATCTTCCCCCCGGCCTTCCGGTATTCCTCGTCGGAGCGGTAGGCACCCTCCCCTGCCCCCGTCTCCACGAGGACCTCAAACCCCATGCCAACGTAGGTGGCGACGTTCTCCGGAAGAGCCGAAACGCGGCGCTCCCTCTCCAGGATCTCCTTCGGTATTCCGATGATCATTGTCTGATCCCTTGACGTTTCAGGTGGTCCAACGTTCCCATGCGCCTACCGCACCAGCGGGGAAATCGCCCAAGGTGCCAAACCGCTCTTCGACCCAGCCGCCTCAGGCGGGGGGGAGAACCCACAATCTATGGTCCGCGGGGGGGAATTCAACCAAGGTCACAGTCCCCCACGCCCCCGGGACCCTGGCTCATCCGCTCCCCGTGCTCCCGAACCCGCCCGCGCCCCTGTCCGTGGCGGAGAGGGCGCCCGTCTCCACGACCCGGGGGGTCTCGAACCGGGCGAAGACCAACTGGGCAATCCGGTCCCCACGCCGCACCCAGACCGGCTCTCCACCCCCGTTCTGCATGAGGACCTTCAGCTCCCCGCGATAGTCGGGATCGATGGTCCCGGGGCTGTTGGGGAGCGTGATGCCGTATCGGGCCGCCAGCCCCGACCGGGGCCGCACCTGGCATTCCAGGCCGGGGGGAAGCTCAAGGACCAGCCCGGTGGACACGGGACGGATCTCCCCCGGAGTCAGGCGAAAATCCGCCTCCGCCGAGCGGACGTCGAACCCGGCGGCCTCCGGCGTGGCCCGGGCGGGCAGGGGAAGGTCGGGGTTCGTCTCCATGCGGCGGAAGCGAACCTCGAATCCCCCGCCGGAGGCCATGGCCACCGATGGGCCGCTCAGGGTCGGGGCCCCAGGCGAAGCAGGAGAAGGCCATCGGGGGAGAAGTACCGGCCGGCCATCTCCATCACCTCCCCCTCCGTCACGGCGTCCAGCTTCCGGAGCACCTCGTCGAGCGTGACGAACGGCTCCTCGTGGAGGGCGAAGCCCGCCAGGCGATACAGCCTGGCCCCGGTGGACTCCAGGGAGAGCATGATCTGGCCCTTCACCTGCTGCTTGATCTGCTCCAGCTCCTCAGGGGCCAACCCCTCCCGAGCCACCCTCTCCAGCTCTTCCCTCACCGCCCCCACCGCCGCATCGGCCGTGGAGGGACGCGTCCCCGCGTAGACTCCCGAGATGCCCGAGAGAGTATAGAAGGACTGGAAGGTGAACACGGCGTACGCCAGGGCAAGCTCCTCCCGTACCCGCTGGAAGAGCCGGGAGCTCATCCCCCCACCCAGGGCCGCGGAGAGTAGCACGAGGGGGTACCGCCGGGGATCGGAGTGCCCGGGAATGGCACCGCCGAAGACCAGGTGGGTCTGGGCGGAGGCCCGCTCCACGAGTACGTCGCCCCCGGTGGGGCCGGGCCGGGCGAGGGCCGGTGAGGCATCTCCCCGGGGAAGGGCGCCGAAAAGCTCCTCCACCCGCGTCACGATCTCCCCGTGGTCCACATGCCCCGCCGCGGCCACCACCATGTTCTGACCGCAGTAGCGGAGGGCATGGAGATCCCTCAGGGCTTCTCCCGGCATGCCCGCCACCGTATCCCGGGTTCCCAGGATGGTGTGGCCGTAGGGGTGGGCTCCCCAGAGGGCGGCGCTGTGCAGATCGAAGACGAGATCATCGGGAGTGTCCTCGACGGTGGCGATCTCTTCCAACACCACCTCCCTCTCCAGGGCCAGGTCCTCGTCCCGGAGGAGGGGGTCCAGGACCAGGTCGGCCAGGACCTCCAGGGCGATGGGGAAGTGCTCGTCCAGGACCCGGGCCTGAAAGCTGGTGTGTTCCTTGGAGGTATAGGCGTCCAGGGACCCCCCCAGGGACTCCAGGGCAAGGGCGATATCGCGGGCCGTCCGGCGCCGGGTCCCCTTGAAGACCATGTGCTCCAGGAGGTGGCTGGCCCCCATGAGCTCAGGGGACTCATGGGCCGAACCCTGGCGGACCCATACACCGACCGACGCGGACCGCACCCCGGAGATCCGCTCCGAGAGGACCCGAATGCCGTTGGGGAGAAAGGCCTCCGACATCTCCCCCGTGAGGGAGGTGACCCGGGCCTCCTCCCGGGCCCGGGCCCCCTCCTGGGACGTGGGCTTCACACCCCGCCCCTCCCGTCACTTCTCCGGGGACGGCGCCTGGGCCTGCTCGGCCAGGGCGGCCTTCCGGGAGAGCTTCAGCCTGCCCTTCTCGTCGATGGCCAGGAGCTTCACCTTTGTGATGTCCCCCTTCTTCAGGACATCCTCGGTCTTTTCCGTCCGGGCATCCTGCAGCTCGGAGATGTGGCAGAGCCCCTCCACACCCGGAAGGATTTCCACGAACGCCCCGAAAGTCGTGGTGTTCTTCACGGGACCCTCGTAGATGCGCCCCACCTCCGGCTCCTGGACGATGGCTTCGATCATCTCCCGCGCCCGCATTCCGCCCTCTCCGGAGACGGCGGCGATCCTCACCAGACCCGAGTCGTCGATGTCGATCGTGGCCCCCGACTCCTCCTGGATGGCCCGGATCGTCTTCCCCTTGGGACCGATGATCTCTCCGATCTTCTCCGGGTTGATCTGTATGGAGATGATCCTGGGCGCGTAGGCCGAGAGCTCGTCCAAGGGCCGGGCGATGGTCTGGTCCATGATGTCCAGGATGTGCATCCGCCCCTTCCTGGCCCGCTCCAGCGCCTCCTTCAGGATCTCGTGGGTCAGCCCACCGATCTTGATGTCCATCTGGATGGCGGTGACGCCCTTCCGGGTTCCCGCCACCTTGAAGTCCATGTCCCCCAGGGCATCCTCCAGCCCCAGGATGTCGGTGAGGACCGCCACCCGGTCTCCCTCCTTGATGAGGCCCATCGCCACGCCGGCACATGCGCTGCGGAGGGGCACCCCGGCCCCCATGAGGGAGAGGGAGGCGCCGCAAACGGAAGCCATGGAGGACGACCCGTTCGACTCCAGGACGTCGGACACCACGCGGATGGTATAGGGGAAGTCGTCGTAGGCGGGCAGGAGTGGCTGGATGGCCCGCTCCGCGAGAGCACCGTGCCCCTGCTCCCGCCGGTTCGTTCCCCGGTAGGGCTTGGCCTCCCCCGTGGCGAAGGGGGGGAAGTTGTAATGGAGCATGAAGGACTTGGTCACCTCCTCCCGGGAGTCGATGGAGTCGATCCGCTGCTCGTCCCGGGCGGTACCGAGGGTGGTGACCGCCAGGGCCTGGGTCTGGCCCCGGGTGAAGAGGGCGGAACCGTGGGTCCGGGGGAGGACTCCGATCTCACAGGTGATGGGACGGACCTCGTCCAGGGCGCGGCCGTCCGCCCGTTCGCCCTTGGATAGGATCCTTTCCCGCATGGTCTTCTTCTCGATCTCCCGCAGGATCTCCTTGATGTCGGCCTGGCTCTCCGGGACCCCCTCGTCGTCATGCTCCGCCAGGGCGGCCAGGACATCCTCCTGCACCGAAGCGATGGCCTGGTTCCGCTGCTGCTTCTCCGAGAGCTGGAGGGCCTCTGCCACCCTGGGCTGAGCCATCTCCTCGACCTTCGCCCTCAGGACGTCATCGGGGAGGACCGGGGTCCATTCCATGTCCGGAACCCGGAGGTCGGCCAGGACCGCCTTCTGGAGCTCGATGAGCTCCCGGATCCCCTGGTGGGCGACCCCGAGCCCTTCGAGGATCTCCTCCTCCAGCACCTCCACCGAACCGCCCTCCACCATCAGGAGGGCTTCCTCCGTGCCGGCCACCACGAGGTCCACGTCGGAGTACTCGAGTTGCTGGAAGGTAGGGTTCAGGACCCAGTGCCCCTGGATCCGCCCGATCCGTACCCCGGCTACGGGGGTGTTGAAGGGGATGGGAGACATGTTCAGGGCGATGGAAGCACCCAGGATGCCCCAGACGTCGGCGTCGTTCTCCTGATCCGCGCTCAGGGGAAAACACGCCACCTGCGTCTCGTGCATGAAGCCATCGGGGAACAGGGGCCTCAGGGGCCGGTCGATGAGCCGGGCTGATAGGATCTCCTTCTCCCCGGGTCGCCCTTCCCGCTTGAAGAAGCCACCGGGGATCTTCCCGCCGGCATAGCTCTTCTCCCGGTACTCCACGGTGAGGGGGAAGAAGGGGAGGTGGGTGGGCTTGTCCTGAACCGTCGCCGCCACCAGCATCACGGTCTCGCCGAACTGGATCATGCACGATCCCGCTGCCTGCCGAGCCATACGCCCCACCTCGATGGTGAGGGGCCTGCCCGCGAACTGTCTCTCAATCCTCTGGATCATCGTCGTCGCTCTTTCGTTTCCTTGCGCTGTTCTCTGTTCTCTCTCGTCAACACTCGTGTTCGCTGCTTGTGCCGCCACCCCACGACAGAGATATCCCGAGGGAGGGGTTCCGCCGGGTGCCGGGTTTCACTTGTGGGGGAGGGGGCCATGGAAGAAGGAGGCTCCCAGCCTCCAGGAGCGAAAACGGAAGCGGCGACCGTAGAGCTCCGTCGCCGCTTCCGTTGCGCCCCCTAATGGCGTAGACCAAGGTCCGCGATCAGCTCTCGATACCGCTCCAGATCTGATTTCCTGAGATATTCCAGAAGCCGGCGCCGTTTTCCGACCATCTTCAACAGGCCCATCCGGCTGTGATGGTCCTTCTTGTGCCGGTCGAAATGCCCTCTCAGGTGGTTGATCCGGGAGGTAAGCAGGGCAATCTGGACGGCAGGGCTGCCCCGATCCGATTCGTGCAGCTGATGCTTCTTGATGATCTCTTCGCGTTCGATGGCCATTCGTCTCGAGCCTCCGCAGGAGTCTGCGCTACAGGGGAAGCGTCCTCTCTTTTCATTTCTTCGGAGCTTTAGCCATTAAGTCTATTCAATTTGTGGGACATCCTCAAGCCGTCCCTCCCCAGCCGCGTCGGCCTCCAGGGCGGCCCGGGCGGCCTGTACGTCGGCCTTGAGCTGATCCACCAGAGCCGAGGCGGAGGAGAAGGGGTGGACCTCCCGCAAGAAGCCGATGAAGTCCACCCGAATCTCCTCCCCGTAGAGGTCTCCCTCGAAATCCAGGAGGTGGAGCTCGATGGTCGGCGGGGATCCGGTGAAGGTGGGGCGGGGTCCTATGTGGATGGCGCCCCCGAACATCCCCCGCCTCAGGCCCGCCCGCACGGCATAGACTCCCGGAGGGGGGATGAGCTTTCCGTTCACCGGGACCCAGAGGTTCGCCGTGGGGAAGCCCAGCTTCCGGCCCCTCCCGTCCCCGCGCACCACCATGCCCCGGATGGAGTAGGGGCGCCCGAGCCCCTCCCGGGCCGACGAGACGTCCCTGGCCAGAAGGTCCTTTCGGATGCGGCTCGACGAGATGGGGGTCTCCCGGTTTCGGATGGGCGACACCACGTCCACGGCGATCCCGAGCTCTCCGCCGATGGCCCGTAGGGTGTGCACGCCCCCGGAGCGTCCCTGGCCGAACCCGTGGTCATAACCGATGACCAACTCCTGGACTCCCAGGCGAGCGACGAGGATCTCCTCCACAAATCGCCTGGGGGAATACGCGGCCAGGACATGGGTGAAGGAGAGGAACACAGCGTAATCCAGACCCGTCTCGGCCAGGATCTCCTTCTTTTCCGCCGGGGTGGTGAGGAGCCCGGGAGCGTCGTCGGGGCGCACGATCTGGAGGGGATGGGGGTGGAAGGTCACCAGGACACTCCTCCTGCGGGCCTCCCTGGCTCTCCTCCGGATCTCCTGGAGAACGGCCCAATGGCCCCGGTGAACGCCGTCGAAGGTTCCCACGGTGACGACCGTGCCCCGCCCGTCCGGAGGAATCCCCGGAGGAAGAGAGGGATCGACGGCAAACTCAGTCATGGCCAAGGACCTTCCTTGGACGAATCTCGTTTCCCACCCGGCACCCGACCGCCAGGAGAGTCCCCTCCCGGAGGATGCAGAGCGGCTCCCCCTCCGGGAAGCTCCTCCCCTCGAGGGAGAGGAATCGCCCCTGCCGAACCAGCGCCGCCTCCTCGGCCCCGATCTCGACCGCGGGAAGGTGACCCATGGCCCGGGCCGGGGGGATCAGAAGCTCGCCCAACGAGCCGAGCCCCTCCAACTCCCCCAGGGGCAGGGCCGCGGCCACGCCGAATGGACCGATGGCCGTGCGGCGGAGCGCCGTGAGGTGTGCCCCCACCCCGAGGGCCCGACCGAGGTCCCGCGCCAGCGCCCTGACGTAGGTGCCCGAGGAGCACCGAACCCTGAGCGCGAGGTCCGGCAGGCGGAGATTCATCAACTCCAGCCGGGTGATCTCCACGTCCACCGACTCCAGCTCGACCGTCTCTCCCCTTCGGACCCTGCGGTGGGCCGGCTCCCCCCGGACCTTCTTGGCGGAGAACCGGGGGGGAAGCTGGGGATTCACGCCCAGGAAGCCCGAGAGGGCCTCCTGGATCCGCTCCCGGTCCAGGTCCTGCCAACCGGGGTTCTCCCCCACCACCACCCCGTCTCGATCGTGCGTGTCGGTCTCCACCCCCAGGCGGGCCGTGGCCTCGTAGGACTTATCCATCCCCAGAAAGTACTCCGAGAGCCGGGTAGCCGGACCCACGAGGAGGATCAAGAGGCCCGAAGCGAAAGGGTCGAGGGTCCCGGCATGCCCCACCCGCCGGACCCCCGTCGCCGTGCGGACCCTGCCCACCACGTCGTGAGAGGTGGGACCGGGTGGCTTGTCCAGCAGGAGCATTCCGGACAGGTACGTCACGCCTCCCCCTCACCTCCCGGCTCTTCTCCCCCCCCTTCGGGTTCCCCCCCCTCCCCGGGCGGACCCGCTTCGCCGGCCTCCGCCACCCCCCTCTCCTCCCCAAAGGCGGGAGGAGGAAGCACCTCCCGCAAGACCTCCTCGATCCGTAGCGCCGAGTCCAGGGTTTCGTCGAAGAGGAACCGGAGCTCGGGGATCCGGCGGATCTGGAGAATCCGGCCCAGCTCCCTGCGGACGAAGGGAGAGGCCGCCGCCAACCCGGCCAGCGTCTCCTCCACATCCTTGCCCTGCTCCAGCGGACGTATGAAGACCCGGGCCACCCAGAGGTCCGTTGTGACCCTCACGCCCGTTACCAGCACGCCTCCCACCCTCGGATCCCTGACCTTCCGGGAGAGGATGGAGGCAATCTCACGCTTCAGCTGCTCGTTGAGCCGGGCTTCTCGATGATGGGTCATGGATCGAACTCCCGGAAGCCCCCGTGCACCGGCATCCACCCGGGAAGAAGGGGTTCCCCTGAAGGGCCTCCTTTGGAGGTCTTCATCGGAAGGAGCGCTTCGCCCCCAGGATCAGGGCGCGTCCATCCATCTCCAGGAAGCGGTCCATGTGATCCAGGATGGAATCGGCCTGTGCCGAATCCCCTGCCACGACGGCCGCAGTGAGCTCGGCCCGGGTCCAAACGTCCTGGTGGCGGGTCTCCCCTACCGAGACCTTGAAGCGGTGCTGAAGGCGCTCCTTGAGGGACTTCACCACCATTCGTTTCTCCTTCAGGGAACGGCACTCGGGAAGGGAGAGATCCCACTGGCAGACGCCTATGACCATCGCTCCAGCCCCGACCGCATCGCCTGGCCGTTCCCGTTCCTACCTCCTGCTCCCACCCGCACTGGCCAGGGTCCGGGCGAACTCCTCCACCTTGTAGCATTCAATGGTGTCGCCGACCTTCACGTCGTTGAAGTTGGCGATGGCGATTCCGCACTCGAAGCCCTCCCGAACCTCCTTCACGTCGTCCTTGAACCTCTTCAGCGACGCCAGATCCCCATCGTACACCACGATCCCGTCCCGGATGAGGCGTGCCCGTCCCTGACGTTCGATGGTCCCGTGGGTGATATAGCAGCCGGCGATGGTGCCGACCTTGGTGATCTTGAAGGTGTCCCTGACCTCGGCGGTGCCCAGGATCTTCTCCCGGCGCTCCGGCGCCAGCATGCCTTCCAGGGCCGCCCTGACCTGATCCACCGCCTCGTAGATGACGTCGAAGACCTGGATGTCGACCCCCTCCCGCTCGGCCAGACCGCGGGAGTTCGCGTCCGGGCGGACCCGGAAGCCCATGATCACCGCCCCGGCGGTTCCGGCCAGAAGGACGTCCGACTCGTTGATGGCCCCCACCGCCCGGTGGATGATCTCCACCTTCACCTCGTCGGTGCTGAGCAGCCCCAGGGAGTCGGAAAGGGCCTGCACGGAGCCGTCCACGTCTCCCTTGATGATGAGGGGAAGGGTGCCGACCTTGCCCTGAGCCAGGAGATGGGAGAAGTCGCCCAGCTTGAATCCCCGCTCCCGGATCCGGAGCTGCTTTTCCCGCTCCAGCCGCTGCCGGGTGGTGGCGATCTCGGAAGCCTTCACGGGATCCATCACCGCAAAGGCATCCCCGGCCTGGGGAACTCCGGGAGATCCGAGTACCTGGACAGGGACGCCAGGGCTCGCCTTCTTCACCGGCTTGCCGCGTTCGTCCAGCAGGGCCCGAACCCTGCCGTCGTAGAGCCCGCAGATGAAGCTGTCGCCCACACTGAGGGTTCCGCTCTGGACGAGGACGGTGATGACGGGCCCCTTCCCCACGTCAAGCTGGGCCTCGATCACGGCTCCGTGGGCCTCCCGGTCGGGATTGGCCTGGAGCTCCAGCATGTCGGCTTGAAGGAGGACCTTCTCCAGCAGGTCATCCACCCCGGTCCCCAGCTTGGCGCTGATCTCGGCGGAGAGCACGTCTCCTCCGAAATCCTCCACCGTGACTCCGTGCTGGAGAAGCTGCTGCTTGACCTTCCCCGGGTTCGCGGCAGGGAGGTCGACCTTGTTGATGGCCACCACGATGGGAACGCCGGCATTCTTGGCGTGGCTGATGGCCTCGACGGTCTGGGGCATCACGGAGTCGTCGGCGGCCACCATCAGGACCACGATGTCGGTCACCTCAGCCCCCCTCGCCCGCATGGCCGTAAAGGCGGCGTGGCCGGGAGTGTCGAGGAAGGTGATGGCTCTCCCATTGGGAAGGACCACGTGGTAGGCCCCGATATGCTGAGTGATGCCACCGGCCTCGCCCGCCACCACGTTGGTCTTCCGGATGTGGTCCAGGAGCCTGGTCTTCCCGTGGTCCACGTGGCCCATGACCGTGACCACCGGCGGCCGGCCCCGGAGGTCCTCGGGCCGGTCTGCCTCGCCCTCCGACACGTCCTCGGCGGCGTACTCGGTTTCCCGGACGGCTGTGAAACCGAACTCCTCCAAGAGCATCTCGATCTGGTCGAAGTCCAGGCGCTGGTTGATGGTGACCATCAACCCCATGTTCTTGAACGCCGATCCAACGATCTGGTTCGCGGGGATGTCGATGAGCTCGGCCAGCTCCGCCACCGAGAGGAACTCGTTGACCCGGACCGTCGTCCGCTCCCGTTCCCGTTCGACCCGCTCCTCCTCCTCGGCAGACTCCAGCTCCTCCCGGGTGGGAAGGGACCCCTTCCCGCGACGGCGCTTCTTCCCGGCCCCCTTGAGCTCCGCCATGACGCGCTGGATGTTGGATTGCACCGCCTCCTGATCCACCCTCCCCCGCTTCTTCCCTTTCTTCTCCTTCTTGGATTTCTTGCGGCCATCGGAGGTGTACCCTTCGGCCTGGATGCGAACCTGACCCCCGGGGCCAGCCGACGCCGCCGGCGCGGGCGGCGCCGCGGCGGCGGGTTTCCGGATCACCCGGGCCGGGCCCTCCGGCGCCGCTCTGCGAACCGGCTCGGGTTTGGGCGCCGGCTCCCACGTTTCCTCTTCGCCTTCCGCAAGGAGGCTCGGCACCTCCTCGTGCTCCTCCCCCCCGGTCACACGGTCGGCCGGGCCCGGCACCCCCTCCCCCTCCATCAGGGCGGGTTCTCCGACCTCGACCGGCTCCTCCCCGGGGGACGAGATGAAGCCGACAGGCTGGCTTTCCCCCTCCGACGCGGGCTCGGGCTCCGCCTCGGCCACGACCGGGACGTCCTCGTCCCCTCCCGGGGCATCCTCCTGGGAGGGTTCGGGGGGAAGGGTCGCGACCGTGGCCTCGGACCCGGGAGTCTCGACGCCCTCCTCCGTCGACTCGTCCTCCTCCCCGGACCCCGGAGCGGCCCGGCGGCGCCGCCGCCTGGGTTTGTGAGCCGCCTGAGCATCTTCGATGGCCGCTTCCAGCGCCTCGGAGGTTTCCCGGTGGCCCGCCCTGCGCTCCCGCTCGATCCGCGCCAGGATGCGGGCGACGTCGGCCTCCGAGACCTCGGAGGCGAGACCACCGGGAGCAATACCCATCCCTCGGAGAAGGTGGATCAACCCCTCCGGCGACACCCTGAGGTCTTTGGCTAGATCTGTAACCAGCATTCGCCTTCGTTTCCTCCGCTGGGCACGACTCCCGCCCGTTCTATCCTTCCGGTCCCAGTCGATCCCTCAATTCCCGAGCGAAGCCGGGGCCGGTCACGGCCACTGCGGTCAGGGGCCCCGCGCCCAGTGCTGCGCCCAGCTCCGCCTGGCCACCCAACATCACCCAGGGCACCGCCCGGGCATCGGCGAGGGGAAGGATCTTCCGCCGCTGCGTCTCTGAGCCATCCTCGGCCAGGATCACCAGGAGCGCCCTCCCCTCCCGAAGACACTGGCGAGTGCCATCCGTCCCTTGGACGAGAGCCCCGGCTCTCTGGGCCAATCCCAGGAAAGCCAGGGCTTCAGCTCTTCGGCTCCTCACTCTCATCTCCGGCACCCGGGGCCGCCTCCGGCCCATGGGCTTCCACGTCCTGGCCGACGTCCTCCGACCCGGTCTCCTCCCCGTCCCCTGTCAAGACCTCTTCGACCTCCGGGGCCTCTTCCTCGGAAGCGGCCGCGTCTCCGACCTCACCTTCCACCACCGTCAACTCGTCGATGATTTCCAGAAGCCGGTCGGCTTCCGTATCGGAGAGACCCGGAACCCCCAGGAGGTCCTTCTTCTCAAGGTCGATGATGTCGAGAAAGGTATGATATCCCGCGGTTTCAAGAGCCGCCAGGGTGAGTTTGTCCAGTTTCAGCTCGGAAAGGGGGAAATCCGAGGTTTCGTAGCTCTCGGTCCCCGGAAGATCCCCGAATATGGAGAGATCGGCGCCCTTTTCCAGCCACTCCCTGGAGCCGTAGAGGTCGATCTGCCACCCGATGAGCTGAGATGCGAGGCGAACGTTCTGGCCGTTTCGCCCGATCGCCAGGGACAGCTGGTCCTCGTCGACGATGGCTGTGATGACCTGCCGGGAGAGATCGCTGACGACCTTCGCGACCCTGGCGGGGGCGAGGGCGCGGCGGGCAAAGATCTCGGGGTCCGGGTGCCAGGGAACGATGTCGATCCTCTCTCCCCCCAGCTCGTTCACGACCGCTTGAACCCGTGAGCCCTTGAGGCCCACACAGGCACCCACGGGATCGATGGAGTCGTCCCGGCTGGAAACCGCGATCTTGGTTCTACCACCTACCTCCCTCGCCAACTCCCGGATCTCGACGATGCCCTGATGGACCTCCGGGACCTCCAGCTTGAAGAGGGCGGCAACGAAGAGGGGATCGGCCCGGGACAGGATCAGTCGGGGTCCCTTGGGGGTCTCGTCCACCTTCTTCAAGACGGCCCGGATGGGGTCACCCTGGCGGAAGCGCTCCCTGGGGTTCTGCTCCCTCCAGGGGATGATGGCTTCGGCGTCCCGGGCCTTGTTCAGCATCACGACGATCTTGCCACGTTCGATCTGCTGGGTCTCACCGGAAAGGAGCTCCCCGACCCGGTCGGCGAACTCCTCCCGGATCCTCTGCCTCTCCCCTTCCCTGACCCGTTGGACGATTCGCTGCTTGGTGGCCATCACTGCGTTCCGCCCGAAATCGGCGAAATCCACAGGGATCTCCATGACGTCCCCTGCCTCGTACGTGGGGTCGTCCCAGCGGGCCTCCTCGATGGCAATCTCGGAGGAGGGGTCCTCCACCGCCTCCACGACCCGTTTCAGAACGATGATCTCGATGTCGCCGGATCCATCGTCGATCTTGATCTCGGCTTCCACATTGGGACCATGGATCTTCACGAGCCCCGCGAGGATCCCGTCCCGGATGAGATCGTTGACCTCGTCCGGGCTGAGACTCTTTGTGGCGGCGATGTCTCGGAACGCCGCTACGATCTGGCCAGCGTTGGTCATCCTCTTCCTCTTGATCCTGCAAGTCCAGGGGCCCCCCGGGCCCACGCTTACCGCCTATTTCACTCCCACCGGTAGAGCAGATGGGCATGCTGGATCCGTTCCAGGGGAATTCGGACCCGCTCCCCATCCCCCAGGAGGAGGACCGCCACATCGCCCCCCTCCGTTCCTTCCTTCTCCAGGCCGAGGATCTCCCCCTCAACCCGGTTCCCTTGCCCGCCGGGGAGGTTCTTCCCCTTCACCCGGACCTGCTGCCCCTGGAACCGGGCCCAATCCCCGGGGCGGACCAGGGGACGCTCCACTCCTGGAGAAGAGACCTCCAGAACGTACTTCTCGGGGATCCGAGGGTGCTGGTCGAGCCACAACTCCAGCGCCCTGCTCACCTGGGCGCAGTGATCCACCGATACCCCACCCTTCCCCGGCACCGAATCCGGGAGGTCCACCCGGATCCGGAGGACGGGACGCCCTGCGCTCCCGGCCCATTCCATCATGACCAACTCGAATCCCATGGCCTCCAGGCGGGACTCAAGCTCCCGCCCCAGGTCAGGGAGGGGAATGGCCACGGCCTTCCTCTCCTTCCGGGTCCCACCCGTCTGCCGGGAATAAAAAAGCGGGGGCCACCGGCACCCCCACTCACGGTACGGCCGCCCGCAGGGCGGCTCCTGCTCGATGAAAATAGCAAAACGGTTTACAGCCTTCAAGGTGGAGGGGCTCGAGGGTGTCCGGGCAGGGGACGGGGCCCTTCCTCTCCTCCCTCATGCCTTTTCCGGCGCCGCGCCCTTCGGAAGAGCTTCGTGCAGAGCCACGGTGGAAGGTCTCCTCCAGCGGCAGATCTCCAATCCCGCAGCCTCTCCAGCCAAGCGCCCGGCACCACCGCCCCTATCCTACCCTTCCGCCCCCTCCCTCCGGATTCGGGCCCCCGGGGACCGAAGCCCCACATCGATCTTCTCCTACCCCCGCTCGATCTGGCCAAGGTTCTTGATCCGGCTCTCTCCCCTCGCCCCCAGAGCGCCCATCAGCAAGGCCATACCGGCCCGGAGGCCGGGGCTTTCCAGGACCCCCCCACGGAGTTCCGCCGGGCCTACCACCACCGCCCTTTGGGGGTCACCAGGGCGATGGAGGTCAGGTCGGCGGGGAAAGCCGGCCATGGGCCGTCCTCGATCCGGGGAACGTGCCCGAAAGCGTCGGAGTCCACCACCAGTTCCCGGTCCCCGTGCACGACCAGGGCATCCCCATCCACCGTGCAGGCAACCTCCAGGTGCCGGAATCCCTGGAGTGTGGCGGCGAGAGCCGGCAGGGCGCCGTTCTTGTTTCCGGCGGGCCGGATCGTCCCCCTCAGGGGGAGGCCGCCTTCCACGACGAAGGTGGGCATGGAGACTCCCTGGGAGCGGAGTGCGCAAGGACCCGGGAAGGTGGTGAGGACCGGCAACCCCGGACCCGGGCCGGCGGGAACATAGGCCGGGTCCGCGGAACCCGGCAACCGCTCTGCAGAGACAAGAATCTCGGCCAGGGACCACTGCTCCCCGAGGGTGGGAGGGGAGGTTCGCTCCCCCTTGCGCTCCTCAACGCGCAGGAAGCATGCCGGTGCCGGCCGGACGCCCGCCCCCCTGGTCCGGCTCCGGGCCGGAGACCCGGGAGGGGGCCTTCCTCGCTTGACACTCTTCTCGGAGGCTCCCTACAATCGCTCAGGCCATTCCCAACCCTCTCCCTCGATTCGGACCATGCGCCTCAGCGACTACGTGCGGGAGGACCTGGTGGTCCACGACCTGGCAGCCTCCGACATGGACGGCGTGCTGGACGCCGTGGGCACCCACCTTGTGGAGAGCGGGTTCCTCCTCTCCAAGGACGATGCCGTGAAGGGTCTTCGGGCCCGGGAGGAAGCCCACACCACCAACCTGGGTGGGGGCATTGCCGTTCCACACGCGACCATCGCCCCCCTTCCGGAAGCGCTCCTGCTGGTCGCCCGGACCCGGGCACCGGTTCCCTTCGGCCCGGAAGGAAACCCGCCCGTCGACCTTTTCTTCGTGCTCCTCTCCCCCCCCGGGCGGGAGGGGGAGCATATCAAGCTTCTGGCGCGCATCTGCCGCCTGGCCCGGCATCCGGGTTTCCTGGAAGAGCTTCGTCTGGCCAAGGGGGGAAACGAGTTGATCCAGACGATCCTCCGGGTCGACGTGCAACACGTCTGAGGCCCCCATGAACCTGCTGATCACCGTGGTGAACGATCCCGAGAAGGTGGACGAGATCCTCTCGGGCTTCCTGGAAATCGGGATCACGGGCGCCACCATCATCAACAGCGAGGGAATGGGCCGGGTCCTGAGCCACGACATTCCCATCTTCGCCGGGCTTCAGACGCTGATATCCCGCTCCCGGCCGCAGAACCGGACCATCTTCAGCGTGGTGGAGGACGCCAAGGTGGAGCCGGCGCTGGCTCTGCTCCAGGAAGTCTGCGGAGACCTGACCGCGCCCGCGACGGGGATCGCCTTCACCCTTCCCCTCGACCGGGTGGTGGGGCTGGCGCCGGAGCTGGGTGGGGATCCGGACCCGGCCTGATCCAGCCGCCCATGGGTCCTCTCGTCTCCACCCTCGTCCTGATCCTGCTGGCCCTTCTGGGGGCTCGCTTCTCCTTTTCCAGCGAACGGGTATCCCCTGGACCCCGGCTGGTGTTCAGAACCGGGACACACTTCCTATTCCTGGGGGTGATCCTGGGCCCCGGCCTCATGGGTCTCCTCACTCCGGAATCGACCCGGCAGCTCTTTCCGCTCCTGGGTCTCGCCCTGGGCTGGATCGGGTTCCTCTTCGGCCTTCAGCTGGACCGGAGGCACCTGAAGCGATTCCCCCTCCCCTTCCACCTCATCGCCCTCGGGCAAGCTTTCCTGACCCTCTTGCTCTTCTTCGGGGCAGGGGCGCTGATCCTGGCAGCCGTGGGGCGGGCAGGCCGTGTGGAGATCCTCCTCCTGGCGGGAGCCGCAGCCACGGCCTGCGTCTCCACGCCGGCGGGGATCGCCCTCGTCTCCACGAATTATCTGGTTCGCGGAAAGGTGAGGGACCTCCTCTTCTTCGTGGCGTCCCTCGATGCCTTGGTGGGGATTGCCGCCCTTCAGGTCACCTACGTCCTGTTTCCCCCTGGACGCCTGGTGGCGGGTTTTCCCGCGGCCCCGGGGGTGGGCTGGATCCTGGCGGCCCTGGGCCTGGGGGTGGTTTGTGGGATCCTGTTCCTCTGGCTCACCCGCCCCCGGCCCGGGCGAGAGGAGCTGGTCCTCTTCCTCCTTGGGATCGCCGCCTTCGCCAGCGGAGCCGCCCTTCTGCTCCAGCTCTCCCCCCTGTTCGTATCGGTCACCATGGGGGCGGTGGTGGCGAACCTCACCCCCGATCCCCAGAGGGTGTACCGGGTCCTCCACAACTGGGAGAGACCCACCTACGTGGTCTTCCTGATCCTGGCCGGCGCCCTCCTGCGCTTCCCGACCCCCTGGGTGCTGCCCCTGGCCCTGGCCTACACCCTCCTTCGGGGTTGGGGGAAGGTGCTGGGGAATATGGCTCTGGTGCGCTTCGTCCCCCTTCCCTTCCCCACCCCCAAGCGTTTCGGCCTGGGCCTGATCCCCCAGGGAGGGATCTCCCTGGCCATGGCCATCTCCGGCGTCCTGACCTATTCGGGCTTGAGCCTGGGGGGAACGGACGCCGTGGACCTCCTCTTCTCCGTGGTGGTTCTGGGCGTCATACTATCCGAGCTGACCGGTCCCTTTTTCACCCGCAACATTCTTGTTCGGGCCGGAGAGATCTCCTCCCGGGGCGAGGCCGCCCTGGTGGCGGGCGGAAGGGAACGGGACCAGGGGAGAGCCATCGGGGGTGATCCCACCCAACCCTTCCCAGAGCCACCCCATGAATGAACTGTTCCTGGTGATCCACCAGACGGCTCCCCTCCTGGGAGAGGTGGAGGCCAACGCCCGGGACGTTCGCCGGAGAGCGCAGAGCGCGGCGGGCGTTGATCTCGTGGCATTCCCTGAGCTGGCCCTGACGGGGTATTCCCTCCGGACCCGGGTCCAACGCCTGGCCAGACCCCTGGAGGAGACCCTCTCCCTGGGCTTGCCGGCGGGTCTGCCCCCCCTGGCCTTTTCCGTCCCGGAGCGGGGGCGCGACCAGCTCGTCTACAACACCGCGGTCCTCTTGCACGGCACCAGGATCCTCGCCAGGCACCGGAAGGTCTACCTCCCCACCTACGGCCCCTTCGACGAGGGCCGGTATTTCGCTCGGGGGAGGGAGGCCCCTGGGGTGGTGACCCTGCCCTGCGGATGGAGGGTGGGACTCCTGGTTTGCGAGGATTTCTGGCACCCCGCCCTTCTCTACCTCCTGGCCGCTCAGGGCACGGACCTGATCCTGGTGCTCTCCGCGGCCATCGGACGGGGGGACCCGGGGGAGGGGCCTGACACCCCGGGGCCCCTCTTTTCCTCGACCCGGAGCTGGGAGCTCCTGGCACGGGCCGCGGCACTCCAATACGGCGTCTTCCTGGCGCTGGCCAACCGGGCCGGGGTGGAGGAGGGCCTCACCTTCGCCGGGGGGTCCTTGGTGGTGGCACCGGACGGAGAGGTCCTGGCAAGGGCCCCTCAGGGCGAGCCTGCGGTGCTGGAGGCACGCCTTTCCCCGGGCGCCCTGCGGCAGGCCAGAACGCCCTTCGCCCACCTCCGGGATGAGGATCCTGGTTTCCTCCAACGTGCCCTGAGCCGGATGGTGAAGGAAGGCGGGGAAGCCGGTGGATCCTGAGCGCCCGTTCCGGATCGTCACGGGGGTCCTGCGGGAAGCCCTGAGGAATTCGGACCGGAAGGGGGTGGTCGTGGCGGGGGGAGGGCCGGAGTTGAGGCTCCTTTCGGAATGGATCCAGCGAGCCGGGATCCCCTGGGAGGTCCCCCCCCCCGAGCTGGTCCGGGGGGCTCGGGCCCTCCTCGACCAGGGCGGTGCCCCGGTCGGGGAGGCCGGGAGGGCCGGCAGGACCGACCCGACTGTGGACCCGGGGGAGGAGGCGGCGGTCTGGGCCGCCACCGGCCTGGCAGGATCCGCCCTGGCCCGGGGGCGCCATGCCCTTCTGGTGGGGACCGAGAGCAAGACCTGCCTCCTCCTCGGCTACCATCCCACCGGAGCTTCCATCCTCCCCCTGGGCGATCTCTATGCGTCCGAGATCCTGGCCATGGCCGGCGGCTGCACGGCTCCGAACCCGCTCCGATCCTACCCTCCCTCCACGCTCCTGGCTGTGGATCGCGCACTCCGATCCCATTTTGAGGAGGGCGCAGGGGAGGAAACGGCCTTTCGGAACCTCCCCTCCCCTCTCCGAGATGCGGTCGGAATCGCTTTGGATCGGGCTCGGGGATTCTGGCGGCCGGCTCCACTGATCCCCAAGATGGGATCGGCCACCCTGGGAATCGACCTGGACCTCTGAAGGCGCAGCCGGTTACACTTGTTCATGATCGCCCTACTACCCGCAGCTCTCCTCCTGGTCCAGGCGTCGGTCCCGGACAGCCCCGACCCGGCCTCCACGTCGGCCTTCCTTTCCGCCGTGGAGGCCTGGTCCACCGTCCTTCTCACCGCTGCGATCCTCGGGGTCCTGGTGGCCCTGTTCGGGGTTCTTCACCAGCTCCGGGGTCTGACCCGTTCCTTCGAAACCGTGGCGAGAAGGCTGGAGCGGGATGCCGCCCCGGTACTGGACCGCGCCCGGAGCATCGCCGAGAACATGGAGTTCATCACCTCCGCGGTTCGCACCGACGTTCAGAAGCTGAACGACTCCATCCATCGGCTCAATGACCGGCTGAAGCAGGCATCGGATCGCATGGAGGAGAGAATCCAGGATTTCTCCGCCCTGGTCGAGGTGCTGCAGGAGGAGGCGGAAGACCTGGCGTTGGACACCGCCGCCGCCGTCCGGGGGGTGAGGGCCGGAACCCGTAGCCTCGCCAACGGGGGGAGGCGGGGGTCCGGTGAGAGCCTCGCTCTCACCGATTCCGGGGAACCCGAGGGTCTGCCGTATCCCTCCGGAGAAGGCAGCGGCACGGAGGAGTAGGGGTCTGAATCTCATGCCCGGACGTTGGCTCCCCGCCCTTCTGGTTGCGCTGGGGTGGGTTCTTCTGGTCCCCGAAAGCGCGGGTGCCTGGGGCCCGGCAACCCATGTGGCCCTGGGCGAGGCGCTCCTCAACGCACTCTTCCTCCTCCCCCCCGCGGTCCGCCTCCTCCTGGAGCGCTTCCCCATCCATTTCCTCTACGGTTCGGTGGCAGCGGACATCTCCTTCGCCAAGAAGTACGTCCCCGAGGGCAGGCACAGCCACAGCTGGAGGGTGGGCGAGGAGATCCTGAGAGCGGCCCCGAACGAGGCCCTCGAGGCCACGGGGCTTGGATACCTCGCCCACCTGGCGGCAGATACCATCGCCCACAACACCTTCATCCCCAGGAAGCTCTTCCTGACCAGGACGGGAAAGGCCCATGGACACACCTACTGGGAGCATCGCATGGACCTCCATGTGGGGGAGGAGTTCCTGGGAAAGGCCCGGCGCCTGGTCATGGACTACGACCACGGAGAGGCCGACGAGCTCTTCGATTCGGTCCTGAGCCGGACCATCTTCAGCTTCCGGACGAATCGCCGGATCTTCCGGGGGATGATCCGAGCCCAGGACAACGACCGCTGGAAACAGGTTTTCGATCGGGTCCTCAAGAGCTCCCGGTACGAGCTGCCCGACGAGCGGGTGGAGGGCTATATGGGGTCTTCCTTCGACTTCATCGTGGACTATCTCACCCACGGTTCCACGTCCCGGCCCCGGGCGCTGGATCCCGTGGGGGCTTTGAACCTGAGGATTGCGAAGAAGCTCCGGAGGGCGGGAATGGCGGAGGGCGGAGCCCAGGATCCCAAGGTCCTCGAGAATCTGGCGGACCGGTTCTTCCCCCTGCCACCGGGCCCTCTCCTCTATTGGCCGAAGGCGAAGGCCCTCTCGCGCCGGGGATTGTTGACGGGGGGATCGGCCCTGAAGGGCCTTCCCAGCCCACTCACCAGAGGCGCCGGCGCCCCCCAGGATCAGAAGTAGTCTTTCTCCAGGTCGGCGTAGCGCGCCAGGAGCTTCTTCCTCCCGACCGAGTCGAAGGCCACCGTCACCTTGAGGTCCGGGCCGAAGCCCGACACCTCGAGGACGGTCCCGGAGCCGAAGGTGGGGTGGGCAACCCGCTCCCCCTTCGTGAACCGGGGGAGATCCTGGTTCATCTCAGCCTCGAAGCCGGCGTCCGCCCACTCCTGCCGAGCGGCCCCCTTCCCCCCCCGTTCCTGTCGGTCTCCCCCCCGGAACCCTCCGCCGAACCCCATCCCGAATCCGGCACCCCCCGTCTTCCCGATGCGGGGGGAGGTCCGCTCGTCCAGGAGGCTTCGTTCGATGGGGTCCACGAAGGAGGATAGGATCCCCATCATGAAATCGCCGGCCCGGCGCCTCTGGCGGGCGTGGGTCAGGTAGAGCTTGTCCTCCGCCCGGGTGATCCCCACGTAGAGGAGCCGGCGTTCTTCCTCCAGGGCCGCCGGGTCGTCGTACGACCTGCTCAGGGGAAAGAGGCCGTCCTCGAGCCCTGAGATGAAGACCACGGGGAATTCCAACCCCTTGGCGTTGTGGAGGGTCATGAGGGTCACCGTGTCAGCCAGGGGATCGTGGCGATCCACTCCCGCCACCAGGGCCGCCCGCTGGAGGAAGAGATCCAGCTCGGTGAAACGGTCCCTGGGGAGGCC
>JBFYZD010000270.1:0-7371 GCA_041309685.1 Gemmatimonadales bacterium
AGACGCCGAAAGACCCTCCTCCCCGCCGGTCAGACCACCCGCCCCGGCCGCTCCCCGGTGTGGGCGCCCTCCGCCACCACCGCCACCCCGTTCACCAGCACATGGTGGATTCCGGAGGGAAAACGATGGGGATCGTCGAAGGTGGCCCCGTCCATCACCGTGGCCGCGTCGAAGACCACCAGGTCGGCCTTCATCCCCCGGGAGATGCGGCCCCGGTCGGGGATCCCTGCCTGGTCCGCCGGCATGCTGGTCATCTTCCTGACCGCCGTGGGGAGGTCGAAGAGGCCCCGCTCCCGGGAGTAGTGACCCAGGACCCTGGGGAAGGTCCCGTAGCTCCGGGGGTGGGGACGGCCCCGCGCCGCCTCCCCCACCGGGGCCATGCTGGACCCGTCGGAGCCGATCATGACCAGGGGGTGGGAGAGCACCATCTCCACGTTCCCGGCGCTCATCCCGTGGCCGATGAAGCTTACGGTGCCCCCCTCCTCCACCAGGAGGCGAAGGAGGGCGTCCACCGGCTCCAGCTTCCACCCTTCGGCGATCTGGGCCAGGTTCCGCCCCACCAGGGGGAGGTTCCCGTCGGTGCGCACCCCGCTGATGACGATGAGGTCGAACCCCCCCGGATCCTGCTTCACCCTCCGCACCAACTCCTCTCGGATCCGGGATCCCTCCGCGAGGTCGTCCAGGCGGACCGCAAGGGCCTTCCACCCTCCATCCACGGCCCAGGCCGGCATGAAGATGGTGAGGCCCGTGGAGTAGGCCGTGTAGGGGTAGGCGTCGGCCAGCACGTCCACGCCGGCCATGCGGGCGCCTTCCAGGAGATCCAGGGCCGCCACCTGCTTCCCCCAGTTGGGCATCCCCGCTGCCTTCAGGTGGGAGATCTCCACCCGAACGCCGCTCTCCCGTCCGATGCGGATGGCCTCGTCCACCGCCTCCAGGAGCATGGATTCCTCGTTGCGGATGTGCGTGGCGTAGAGGCCGCCCCGCCGGGCCACCACCCGAGCCAGCGCCACGATCTCCTCCGTAGGGGTGAAGCGTCCCGGCACGTACTCCAGCCCGGTGGAGAGACCTATGGCTCCCTGGTCCATCCCCTCCTCCAGGGTGCGGAGGACCGTGGCCAGCTCGTCCGCGGTCAGGGGCCGGTCCTGGGACCCCGCCACCGCCTCCCGGAGCGTCCCCTGCCCCAGGAGTAGGGCATGGTTCAGGGAGATCCCCACCTCCTCCAGAACCCGGAAGTAGGAAGCCACGTCCGTCCATCCCCTGCTGGTTCCGTAGACCTCCAGCTCCTCCTCCGGCAGGGCGCCGGCGGGGTCGGCCGCCCGGGGCGCCGCCGAGCCCCCGCAGTTCCCGGTGATCTCCGTCGTGACCCCTTGCATCACCCGGGAGTCGGCGGTGGGGTAGCGGAGGATGTCGCCGTCGGAGTGGGTGTGGATGTCGATGAAGCCCGGGGTGACGAGAAGCCCCGAGGCGTCCAGGACCCGGCTCCCCTGCCCGGGGTCGATCTCTCCCAGGGCGGCGATGGTGTCCCCCACCACCGCCACATCCGCCTGGAAGGGAAGCCCCCCGGTGCCGTCCAGGACGGTCCCGCCCCGGATGACCAGGTCGAAGGAGGGGCGCGCCCAGACCCGGGAGGGGAGGAGCGCCAGACCCAGCGCCGCCGTGGCGGAGGTGGCCAGGAAGTCGCGGCGTGGGACGGACGGGACGGGGGAGGGGGGTCTGGACATGAAGAGGCTCCCGGGGACCGGCGAATGTGGGACCGGAGGCCGCAACCGCGGCCCCGGTTCCCTCATGCTATCCCCGGGAGCCTCCCGGAGCGAGGGCTCCCCTGTGGCGGGAGGCTAACGCCAGCGGCGAGCCAACCCCCGGCCGATGCCGCGCCCCTGTGCCACTCCCCTCCCCATGCCCCGGCCACCCGGGCGACCGGCCCCCGACCCGAGGCCCCGGCCGTAATAGGGTCGGGCGCCGCGGCCGAGGCCCGGTGCGCCGGGGGGCATGGCCCCCATCCCCATCCCCATCCCCATTCCGTAGCCGGCGCCGGCACCCGCGCCGCCGAGCATGCCGGCTCCCGCTCCCCGTCCCGCTCCCAACCAGGGCCGGGAACCCCACACCATCCCCTGGAGGGCCCGGTGCTGATCCACGGTCAGAATGCTCGTCACCCCCGTCCGGTAGGGCGCGGCCGCCGCCTCGAAGTCCGCGAAGAGTGCTTGCAGCGCCACCACGCCGTCGACCCGGTCCACCTCTCCGGCCAGGATCTGGGCCCGGAGGCCGTCGATCTGAGCCTGGAGGGGCTCCACATCCATCCGGATCCCCGCGTCGAGCGCCTGGAGGGAAGCCACCTGCTCGGCCGAGAGCCCGAGCTGCTCCTGCCTCTCCAGCGCCAACTGGGTGTTCTCACCCAGCCGCGGGCCGAACCCGTAGAGCCCGAGGCCGCCCCCCGCCCTTCCATATTGGGCGGAAAGGGGATGCACCGCCGCCGCAACCGCCAGAACCAACGCAGGTACGACCATCCTCCTGTGGAGGGACATGATGCCACCTTCCTTCGGCTTCTGATCCAAGCTCCCCGACCCGGTCTTCCTCGATCCACCGATCCTGCTCACGGATTTTGACGCCCGCACCCGGCGGAACGTTAAAGCTCTTTGAACTTGAGACTCATTCCCAACTTTGCGCAACCCCCGGCTTCCTGGCTCGGCTCCTCAGAACGCATTGTTGAACCGCACCCAGAGCTCGTCCCCCAGCTTCCAGTAGCGCTCCACCGCCGCGTTGGCCAGTCCGTGGGAATACCGGGTGAGGAAGGCCTCCGCCCCGGCCGGATCGGTGCGGAAGAGGGACAGAGCCTCGGCCTCGACTTCGGCCTGGCGGGCGAACGCCTCCTCCTCCATGGGGCGCCACACCCCCTCCAGCACCCCCTTCATTTCCTGGAAGCGGAAGTAGGAGAGCTTGCTGGCCCGGCGGAAGGCCCACCAGGCGCAGTCCCGGCTGAACTCCCGGCGCCCGTCCACCAGGTAGGACGCGGGCATCTGGCTGATCCCGATGTAGAAGGGGATGTGGGGGGTGGTGACGGGGTTGTCATATCCCAGCCAGACCACCCCACCGATGGGGTCGGGGAGCCATCCCCGTGACTGGGTGATCTGGAGGTAGGTGGCTGCGGGGGAGGCGATGGTCCGTTCCCTCTCCACCCCCAGGAGCTCCCGGAGGTCGGAGCTCATGAAGGGGTTCGCCACCGGGCTCTTCACCGCCCGCCCGTCCCGCCCCGCCACCGTGAGGCGCCGGGTCATGTCGTAGGGGGTATCCTCGTAGGTGTCCCGGAAGATGGCCAGGAGGTCCGCCACCGTGACCTGGCTTTCCGGCTTCACGGAGAGGGGGTAGTTCTCGGCGTTGGGGTCGAGCCTCAGGGAGGGCGCCAGGAGGCTCAGGGCGCGCCACTCCCGGCGCCGGGAGTAGAGACTCGACCGGTCGGCGTAGGCGTAGGCGAAGCGGAAGGGCTCCCCGCTCTCGGGTGTCCACCATCCCATCTCCCGGGCCAGGGAGTGGATGTTCTCCGACGCCATGAACCAATCGGGCTTGCTCAGGTCCAGCTCAAGGATGCGGTGGGCGTTGGCGCTCACGGCGATCTCGTCGTCAGGGATGCGGACCGCCGCCCACACGGCACCCACCTTCCCCTGCCCCGGCCCCAGGATCTCGAAGAACCAGACCTCGTCGGGATCGGCGAAGGTGAAGGCCTCTCCCCAGTCGTTGTAGCCGTACCTCTTCGTGAGCTCGTCGGCGACCCGGATGGCCTCCCGGGCCGTCCGGGCCCGCTGGAGCACCAGGCGGTAGAGCTCGGGGGCGTCGATGAGCCCCTCGGTGCTCCGCAGCTCCCGCTTCCCCCCCGTGGTGGTCTCCCCGATGGCGAGCTGGTGCTCGTTCATGATGGGGTAGGCCGCGTTCATGAACTTGTACGTCTCGGCCACCTGGGGGATCGTCCCCACGAAGATCCGCTCGGGGTCGTCGGGCCCGGTGGTGAGCTTGGGCTCGAACCAGATGGTGTCCTCCGCCGCCGAGCCATAGGTCCGGTGGGGGTCCAGGCTGATCCAGGTCCGGTCCGACCCCGAGTCGCAGGAGTGGCTCGTCATGGTGGAGCCGTCCACCGTGGCCAGGCGCCCCGCCAGGAGGCTGGTGCAGCACTCGGTGCAGGGGCCGTCGGTGGCGAGGGCGGTCTCGTCGGGGGCGACCCACGCCTGGCCGGTGCAGCCCGGAAGGAGGACGAAGGGGAGGAGAAGAAGGGGGATGAGGGCCGGAAGGGACCGGCGGAAGCGCAACACCCGAGCCATGGCGGGGCTCTCCTTTCGGTGGAAAGGGGCCGATCGCCGCGGGGGCCTGCGGCACTCCGCACCTGGAAGAGCCCCCGGCGTCCGGCGCCAGGAAATCCTGGGCAACCGGGACAACATAGCGCCCCGGCGGCAGGGTCTGCGACCCGTCCCATCCCGGTTGCCCCCGGGCTCCCTCCGCCCTAACCTCTGCCTCACCTGAAGTCCAGTCGCCCGGAGGTTCCACTGGATGGGGAGTTTCAGAAGCCCCACCCCCCTCCGGGCGGGATGCCTGCAACGACCAAGGAGGCTCGCCATGCGGCCGAGCACGTTTCTCCTGGGGCTGGCTCTGCTCTTCGCGGCCGGATGCGCCTCGGCCCGAGCCCAGGCGCCGTCAGCCCCGGTCCCTCTCCCCGAGGCGGGAGCCCCGGAGACCCCACCTCTCTTCCCCGATCCCTTCCCTTCCACCTACCGGCCCTTCCCCTCCCAGGCGACGCTCATCCGCAACGCCGTCATTCTCACCGGGACTGGTGAGCGGATCGACGGGGGCTCCCTCCTCCTGAGGGACGGGAAGATCGCGGAGATCGGACAGAGCGTTTCGGCCCCTCCCGACGCCACGGTCATCGACGGGGCCGGCAGATGGGTCACCCCGGGGGTCATCGATCCCCACTCCCACCTGGGAGTCTACCCGGCCCCGGGTGTCTCCTCCCTCTCCGACGGGAACGAGGCCACGGCCCCCAACACCGCCGAGGTCTGGGCCGAGCACTCCATCTGGCCCCAGGATCCGGGTTTCGGCCTGGCCCTGGCGGGGGGGGTGACGGCGGTGCACACCCTTCCCGGGTCGGCCAACCTCTTCGGGGGGCGGAGCGTGACCGTGAAGCCGGTTCCCTCCCGGACCTACCAGGGCATGAAGTTCCCCGGGGCCCCCCACGGCCTGAAGATGGCCTGCGGGGAGAACCCGAAGCGGGTCTACGCCGCACGGGTCCCCTCCACCCGCAGGGGGAACGTGGCTGGATGGCGGGCCGATTGGATCCGGGCGGAGGCCTACCTGAAGCAGTGGAAGAAGTGGGACGCGGAGGGGCGGGATCCGGAGAAGACGCCCGGGCGGGACCTGGAGCTGGAGACCATGGCCGCCACCCTGAACGGGGACATGGACGCCCACTGGCACTGCTACCGGGCCGACGAGATGGTCACGGCGCTGGACATCGCCAGGGAGTTCGGGTTCCGCATCGCCACCTTCGAGCACGCCGTGGAGGGCTACAAGATCCGGGACTACCTGGCCGAGTCCGGGGTGTGCGCCCTCATGTGGCCCGACTGGTGGGGCTTCAAGCTGGAAGCCTTCGACGGGATCAAGGAGAACCTGGCGCTGGTGCACCAGGCCGGAGCCTGCGCCGCCATCCATTCCGACGACGCCCAGATCGGGCAGTTCCTGAACCTGGAAGCAGCCAAGGCTCTCCGGGCAGCCCAGGAGGCCGGCATCCCCATCACCAGGGAGGAGGCCGTGGCCTGGTTCACGCTGAACCCTGCCCGGGCCATCGGGATCGACGAGGTGACGGGGTCGCTGGAGGTCGGGAAGAACGCCGACGTGGTCCTCTGGTCCGGCGACCCCTTCAGCATCTACACCAAGGCGGAGAAGGTCTTCGTGGACGGAGCCCTCCTCTTCGATCGCTCCGCCCCGAACCCGCACGTGTTCGGCGATTTCATGCTGGGGATCCTCCCCGGGGGGGTGGGCCGATGAGACATCCGACGATCCGCCGCGACAGCCCTTGCCCGGCAGCCTTCCGGCAGGCATGGGGGGGTGGACTCCTGCTGGCCCTCACCGCCCTTGCGCTCCCGTCCTCCCCCGTGGGGGCCCAGACCATCGCCATCACCAACGGCGAGGTCCACACGGTCTCGGGACCCGTCATCCCGGGGGGCACGGTGGTGATGGTGG
This sequence comes from Gemmatimonadales bacterium, assembly GCA_041309685.1. GTDB lineage: Bacteria > Gemmatimonadota > Gemmatimonadetes > Longimicrobiales > Gaopeijiaceae > JBFYZD01. The sequence continues at coordinate 6,217 of JBFYZD010000270.1, forward strand.
ACGGCCGCATCACCGCCGTGGGCCGGGGCGTGGCGATTCCCCCCGGCGCCCGGGTCATCGACGCCGCCGGCATGGTGGTGACCCCCGGCCTCTTCGATTCCAACACCACCCTGGGGGTGGTGGAGATCGGGGCCGAGCAGGGAACCGTCGACGGATCCAGCGCCAACGGGCGCATGACCGCCGCCTTCAACGTGGCGGAGGGGATCAACCCCGCCTCCACCCTGATCCCTGTCACCCGGGTGGAGGGGATCACCCGGGCCGTGGTCGCGCCCTCTCCCGGCGCCTCCCTCCTGGCGGGCACCAGCGCCCTCATCAACCTGGGAGGCTCCACCCTCCGGGAGATGCTGGACCGAACCCCGGTGGCCATGTACGCCGTGCTGGGGGAGAGCGGAGCCGACTACGAGGGAGGCTCTCGTCCCCTGGCCCTCCTGCGGCTGCGGGAGGTGTTCCAGGACGCCATGGACTATGCCGAGAACCGCCCGGCGTTCGCCACCGGGAACCGGCGGGAGTACTCCCTGAGCCGCCTGGACCTGGAAGCGCTGGCGCCGGTGGCCAGGGGTGAGCTTCCCCTGGTGCTCACGGTGAACCGGGCCAGCGACATCCTGGCGGCCCTGCGATTGGGGGAGGAGCTCGGCCTCCGGCTGATCCTGAGCGGAGCGGGTGAGGGGTGGATGGTGGCCGAGGAGATTGCCGCCGCCGGCGTCCCGGTCATGACCCATGCCATCGCCAATGTCCCTTCGATGGAGGTCCTGGGAGCCACCTTCGAGAACGTAGCCCGGATGCACGCGGCGGGGGTCAGGGTGGCTCTCGCCAGCTTCGACGGGCACAACGTCCGGAACCTGAAGCAGGACGCGGGCTTCGCCGTCTCCTACGGACTCCCGCACGACGCGGCCCTCCGGGCCGTCACCCTCACCCCCGCCGAGGTCTGGGGGGTCTCGGATCGGGTGGGAAGCCTGGAGGTGGGGAAGGCCGGGGACGTGGTCGTATGGTCGGGCGATCCCTTCGAGCTCCTGACCTCGGTGAGGCACGTGTTCATCGACGGGGAGGAGATCTCCTACGTCACCCGCCAGAGGGCGCTGTTCGAGAAGTACCGGAGCCTGGAGGGGCGCCCTCCCTGGAGGTGAGGCGGGCGCTCCCCCCTCGGTGGGCCCGCAC
>JBFYZD010000271.1:0-3458 GCA_041309685.1 Gemmatimonadales bacterium
AGCGGGGCGGCGGCGAGGAACGCCGCTCTTCAGCTCCTTCGCCACGGCGTCAACGACGTGGCCATCGTCACCGACCGGTGGAACGCCGGCACGTCCTACAACGCCGGCTCCGACAAGCAGACCTACTACAAGCTGGCGCTGGCGGGGGACGCCGATTCGGCCCTGGAGCTGGCCCGGGACCTCCGGGCCGGGGGGAGCATGCACGGCGACATTGCCCTCTGCGAGGCGCTCGGTTCGGCCCGGGCCTTCTTCAACCTGGTGGAGCTGGGGGTGCCCTTCCCCCACGACCGCCACGGAGGCTACCCCGGGTACCGCACCGACAACGACCGCCGGGGCCGGGCCACCTCGGCGGGGCCCCTCACCTCCCGGCTCATGTGCGAGCGGCTGGGGGCCGAGTTGGAGAGGCGGGGCGTGAGGGTCTTCGACCGGCACCAGGTGGTGGCCCTCCTCACCCGGACCGGGGCCGGAGAGGAGGAGGCCGTCTGCGGCGCGGTGGCGGTGGACAAGGAGGGGGTGAACGAGCAGGACTTCGGCCTGGTGGTCTTCAACGCCCGCAACGTCATGCTCGCCACCGGGGGACCCGGGGGGATGTACCGGGACTCGGTCTATCCCCAGAGCCAGCGTGGCTCCACGGGGATGGCCCTGCGGGCCGGGGCCGTGGCCCACAACCTGACGGAGTCCCAGTTCGGCATTGCCTCCGTGGGGTTCCGCTGGAACCTCTCGGGGAGCTACCAGCAGGTGATCCCCCGGTACGTCTCCACCGGCGGGGAGGGGGGGGAGGAGGATGAGTTCCTGAACCCCCACTTCCCGGACCCGGGCACCCTGGCCTCGGCCATCTTCCGGAAGGGGTACGAATGGCCCTTCGACGCCGGCCGGGTGGCGAACCACGGGTCCTCCCTGATCGACCTCCTGGTGCACCGGGAGATCCGGGCCGGCCGGCGGGTGTTCCTGGATTTCACCCGCAACCCCGGGGGCGGGGAGGGGGTGGGGCCCTTCGCCCTGGAGGGTCTGGACGAGGAGGCCCGGGAGTACCTCCGGCGCTCCGGCGCGCTGGGCCCGACCCCCATCGCCCGCCTGATGGCGCTGAACGAGCCGGCGGTCGCCCTCTTCCGTGACCACGGCACCGACCTGGCCAGGGAGCCCCTGGAGATCGCCGTCTGCGCCCAGCACAACAACGGAGGGCTCCGGGCCGGTCCCTGGTGGGAATCGAGCCTCCCGCACCTCTTCCCCGTCGGGGAGGTGTGCGGCACCCACGGGGTGAGGCGCCCCGGGGGGGCGGCCCTGAACGCCGGGCAGGTGGGGGGCGCCCGGGCGGCCCTCTTCATCGCCCGGCGGTACCCGCAGGACCCTCCCGGGGTGGAGGACTTCGCTCCCGAGGTGGCGGTCCAGGTGGAGGAGTGCCTGGGGTTCTGCCGGAGGACGTTGGGGAAGGGAGAGGAGGGTGGCACCCTCACCCCCGCCCAGGTCATCGCCCAGGTGCAGGAGCGCATGTCCCGTGCCGCCGCCCACGTGCGGGACCCCGGGCTCGTGTCGCGGGAGGCCGGGGCCGCCCGCGCCCTTCTCCACCGCCTCCCGGCCGCCCTGAGGGTCGGCGACGCCCGAGCGCTGACCACGGCCTTCTGGGCCGCCGACCTCTGCCTGGCCCATCGGGTCTACCTGGAAGCCATCCGGGCCTATCTGGACGCCGGGGGGCGCTCCCGCGGCTCGGTGCTGGTGCTGGATCCGGAGGGGGAGCTTCCCTCCCCCACCCTCGAGGACGAGTGGCGCTTCTCCCGCAACGCTCCGGGGGCGCCGGTGGACGAGCGGATCCTGGAGGTGTGGTTGGATCCCGGGGACGAGGTGGGGACCCGGTGGGTTCCGGTGCGCCCCGTCCCCGAGGAGGGGGGGTGGTTCGAGGAGGTGTGGAGGGAGCACAGGGAGGACCGCGTCGTGCGATGAGGGGCCGGGAACGGAAAGGAGTCGGGAATGGCGGAGAGACCCTGCGCCCTGGTGACGGGGGCCGGCCGCGGCATCGGCCGGGCCATCGCCGTGGCGTTGGCCCGGGAGGGGTACGACATCGCCGGCAACGCCCGGAGCTACCACCCCGAGGGCCGCCCCTTCCGGGGCCTGGCGGAGACGGAGACCCTTTGCGAGGGGGCCGGGGCTGCCTTCCTCCCCCTGCCTGCCGATATCTCCGACCTCGGGGCCCACGAGGGGGTGGTGGGGGGGGCGCTGGAGCGCTTCGGACGCATCGACCTCCTGGTGAACAACGCCGGGGTGGCCCCCCTGGCGCGCCTGGACTACCTGGAGACCACTCCGGAGAGCTACGACCGGGTGATGGGGATCAACCTCCGGGGCCCCTTCTTCCTCACCCAGAGGGTGGCCCGCCACATGGTGGCCCGGAGGGAGGGGGGCGGGGCCGTGCGGCCGGCCATCGTCTTCATCACCTCCGTCTCGGTGGACACCTCCTCCCCCTCCCGCACGGAGTATTGCGTCTCCAAGGCGGGCCTCAGCCACCTGGCCCGGGTCTGCGCCCACCGGTTGGCCCCCCATGGGATCGGGGTCTACGAGGTCCGGCCCGGCGTGATCCGCACGGAGATGACGGCGCCGGTGGAGGCGAAGTACGACGCCCTCATCGCGGAGGGGTTGATTCCCCAGGGGCGGTGGGGTGAGCCCCAGGACGTGGGGCGGGCGGTGGCGGCGCTGGCCCGGGGGGACTTCGCCTACTCCACCGGGGGCGTGTTCGAGGTGAGCGGAGGGATGGGGATCAAGCGGCTCTGAGGCCGGTGCCGGCGCCTCAGGGCCGGGGGCGCCCGCCGGGAAGCAGGCAGACTCGAACGGGGGGGACGGATGGCGGAAAAGTCGAGAGCGATCTGGGAGAAGCTCCAGGGGAGCCGGTCCATCGCCCTCCTGGATCCCGGGAGCCCGGAGGAGTGCCTGCGGGCCTACCGGCTCCTGGACCCCCTGGGGATCGTGCTGGAGATCGCCTGCCGGAGGGAGCACGCCCTGCCGGGGATCGAAGCGGTGCTTCAAGCCCACCCCGGCGCCCTCCTCCTGGCCGGCACCGTCCTTACCCGGGAGCAGGCCGAGGGGGCGGTGGCGCTGGGCGTTGCGGGAGTGGTCTCTCCGGACTACCTGCCGGGGGTGGTGGAGGCCTGTGTCGAGGCCGACGTGATGTGCGTCCCCGGGGGGATGGCGGACTGCGGGAAGCAGCTCGTCTTCAAGGCCGAGCGCTACCGGTGCACGCTGGAGGAGCTGCGGCGGGACCGGCCCTGGCAGTGGGTCTACAAGATCTTCCCGGCCACCGCCGACGAAGGGTCGCTGGGGAGGTCCGTGGCCGCCTGGAAGGGGGTCTACCCCGGCATCCGCTTCCTCTACACCGGGGGCGTGACGCCCAGGCACGTGGGGAGGCTCGCCCGCCAGGACCCGGAGGGGATCTTCTGCGGGTCCGCCCTCGCCCATCATCTGGACGACCCGCC
>JBFYZD010000272.1:0-23449 GCA_041309685.1 Gemmatimonadales bacterium
AAAGCTGCCCGCTCCCCGGGGCCGGGCGGAGAGAACGTGGGTCCGGCGCCCCTCGAGGCTCTCCTCCCCCAGGTAGGCCAGGGCATACTTCTCCCCGGGGTTCTCGAGGAACTCCCTCTGGAAATCCACCCCCCCGGGGCGGACCTCCAGGGGAAACTGGAGCACCTGCACCGGGTCCACGCTGGGGTAGTAGACCCAGAAGAACTCCCCGTCGGCGAGGACCAGGTCCCCGGCAGGGTCGGTGAAGCGCATGGAGAAGAGGTTGGGCTGGGCCTGGCAGAGGGTTCCCCGGGAGTAGGTCGTCTCCCCCAGGAGGGGCACTTCCAGCGCCTGGGCGAACTCGGCGCAGAAGGCCTGGACGGACCGGTAGCGGGTTCCCGCCTCCTCCAGGAGGGAGAGGGCCCGGGTGTCCTGGGCCGCCGCGGGGAGAAAGCCCCCCGGGAAGAGCAAACCAAGGAGCAGGGCCGCCCCCATGAAGGGCGGGAGCCCGGCTCCACCTCGGCGGCCAACGGTCACATGGTCCTCCTCAAAGGCCTTCTTCCTCACCCCTGCGCTGGAACTCCAGGTCCGAGAGGGTCAACAACACCTCCCGTGCTTTGGACCCGTCCGGCGGCCCAAGGATCCCCGCCTCGTGCAGCTGGTCCACGATCCGGGCGGCCCGGCCGTAACCGATCTTCATCCGGCGCTGCAGGAGGGAGGTGCTCCCCTGGTTCTGCTGGATGCAGATCTCCGCTGCCTCCCAGAAGAGATCGTCCCGTTCCGCGTTCTCCCCCAATCCCCCTTCCTCCATGGTGGTGTCGGCCTCCAGGCTCCGGACCACCTCCAGGATGTCCTCCTCCTCCGGCCATCTCTCCTGCTTGGACGCCGGCTCCGCCCGAAGGGCTGCCTGGTCCCGGTACCAGCGGATCAGGCGCTCCGTCTCCTCGGTGGAGATGAAGGCGCCCTGGATGCGCACCGGCTCGGAGGTGCCCGGGGGAAGGAAGAGCATGTCCCCGTTCCCCAGCAGGGCGTCGGCCCCGTTCTGGTCCAGGATGGTGCGCGAATCCACCTTGGCGGCCACCCGGAAGGCCACCCGGGTGGGAAAGTTGGCCTTGATGAGCCCGGTGATGACGTTCACGCTGGGGCGCTGGGTGGCCACCAGGAGGTGGATTCCGATGGCGCGGGCCTTCTGCGCCAGGAGGGTGAGGGGCTTTTCCACCTCGCTCTGGACCGTCATCATGAGGTCCGCCAGCTCGTCCACCACCAGCACCACGTAGGGAAGGGGTCCGTCCGTCCAGATCCAGCGGTCCGGGTCCCCGTCGGGGCCCTTGGGATGGACCCGGCGCAGGGTCGCCCCCTGCCGGACCTTTTTGTTGAACTCCGCCAGGGAGCGGACGGTGTTCAGGTGGAGCAGCTCGTAGCGGCGCTCCATCTCGTAGACGGCCCATTTCAGGACCCCCGCCGCCTCCCGGGGATCCGTCACCACCGGGTGGCGCAGGTGGGGCAGATCCACGTAGGCGCTCAGCTCCACCATCTTCGGGTCGATGAGGAGGAAGCGGAGGGTGTCGGGGGTGTGGCGGTATACGAGGCTGGTGAGGAAGGCGTTCAGGCACACGGACTTCCCCGACCCCGTGGCACCGGCGATGAGGGCGTGGGGCATCTTGGCCAGATCCGCCACGAAGGGCTTCCCCGTCAGATCCCGCCCCAGCGCCAGGGGAAGCTCGGCCCGGGTGCGGGCGAACTCGGGGGCCTCCAGGATCTCCCTCAGGAGGACCATCTCCGCCTTGGGGTTGGGGATCTCCACCCCTATCGCCCCCTTCCCCGGGATGGGGGCCACGATGCGGATGCTCCGCGCCTTCATGGCCAGGGCCAGATCGGCGTCCAGGTTGGCGATGCGGTTGACCTTCACCCCCGGGGCGGGAACCACCTCGAACTGGGTCACCACCGGGCCGGTGGTCCGGCCGGCGATGGTGCATTCCACGTTGAAGGTCCTGAGCTTCTCCACCAGGACCTGACCCAGCCGGTCCAGCTCCCGCTCCATGTCCGCCCGGTCCGAGCGGTCCGGAACGTCCAGGTGCTCCAGGGGGGGGAGAGCGTGGGGAAGGTCCGGCGCCGGGGGGTGGGGGTCGGGGAGGATCTCCTCCTCCATCGCCTCCATCGCCTCGGTGGCGCCCTCCCTTCCGGCCTCAGGGAAGGAGGGTTCCCCGCGCGCGGCCTCCCCCCTCCCGGGCGTCGGGGCGCTCCCGTCCCCGGCTCCCGCCCCGACGAAGGAGAAGGAGCCGGACGCTTCGGGGGACTCCATCCTCTCTTCCCGCTCCGCCTCGCGGGCTCTCCGGGCCTCGGCTCGTGCCGCCAACCAACCCCGGAGCCCCGAGCCGGCCTTCGCGGCCCCTGTCCCCAGGAGGCTCCCCCCCCGCACCACCCCGCGCCCCAGCGGCATCAGGGGGTTCCATCCCAACGTCCCCACCAGGAGGAGGATGGTGAGAGCCCCCAGGAGGAAGAGGGTCCCGAAGCCACCCAGCCCCGCCTGGAGGGGCCTTCCCAGCCATCCCCCCAGAGCCCCGGCCCAGGCCGAGCCCGGGTCCAGAACCTGGACCGCCGGAGGGGTGAGAAGGAAGAGACCCCCGAAGAGGACGGCCAACCGGAGGGACCAGGGAGCGGAGAGCCAGCTCCCCGACCGGAGGCCCCCCAGGACCAGGAGCGCCGGGAGGAAGAACGCGGAAAGGCCGAAGAAATGGACCAGGACGCCCTGGAGCCCACCCCCCACCGGACCCATCACGTTGCCGGAGGGAAACCAGACCTCGCCTCGGGCCCCCAGGACGGGGAGGGGCACCAAGGCCAGGAGAACGAAGAGGGCCAGGGCCAGGAGGCCCACCCCCAGGATCTCCCGCTGTTGCTCCTGACTCAGCATCCTTCAGCCCCCCTCCCATGACGTGGCCCCGGGGAGCGGTACACCCCCTCCGGGGCTCCCCCGGGCCCGGACCCCGGGGACGCTATTTCCGCTTCCTTCCCCCCGGCAGGGCGATCCGGCGCTCCATCATCTCCGGCACCACGCCCCGCCGGTCCACGGCCGCGCACAGCTCCAGGTCCCCGTCCATGCCGATGGACACCAGGGCGGCGCCGGCGGCCGTGGACCGGAGGAACGCAGGATCGGGGGTGAAGACCCGCGCCAGCTCCAGAGAGACCCGAGCCGCATCGTTGAGGGCCGCTTCCGCCTCCCTGCCCTCCACGAGCTTCCGCACCAGGGCTCCGGCGCAGAGGGCGTCGTCCAGGGCGAAGCGATCCTCTCTTCCGGCGCAGACAATGGCGAGGCTCTGCTCCCCTTTGAGGGTCCTGGCCACGGCGGAGAGGTTCAGGAAGGAGGCCACCACCACCCGATCCGCATCCTCGGCCGCCAGGATGGCCCTGGTGCCGTTGGTGGTGCTCATGACCAGCTGCTTGCCCTTCACCACCTCGGGAGAGAATTCGGCGGGAGAATTCCCCAGGTCGAAGCCCTCCACCTTCCGCCCCTTCCGCTCCCCGCAAAGAAGGGTGTCGTCCCGCCCCAGGGACAGGGCCAACCGGATGGCCTCATCCGTGGAGACCGTCGGGAAGATCCCCCGGGCCCCGTTCGCGAGAGCCTCCACCATCACGCTCGTCGCCCGGATGACGTCGATGACCACCGCCGTCCGCTTCCCCACCGAGGATTCCTGCACTTCGGCCGGAGAGAAGAACACATCGATGATCATGACCCCGCCCCCTCCCTCTCGAGGAAACGAGCGACGAAACCGGTGTCCACCTCCCCCGATACAAACTGCGGGTCCCGGGTGATTCGGGACAGGAAGCCGATGGTGGTGGAGATCCCCTCGATGACGAAGCTGTCCAGGGTGTGCTGGGCCCGAACGATGGCCTCGGAGCGGGTGTTTCCGCTCACGATCAGCTTGCCCAGGAGGGAGTCGTAGTAGGGGGGCACGTTGTATCCGGCATAGATGTGCGTGTCCAGACGGACCCCGGGGCCTCCCGGAGGATGGTAGGTGGTGATGAGCCCGGGGCTGGGGGCGAAGTTCCGGTCCGGGTCCTCGGCGTTGATGCGGAACTCGATGGCGTGCCCCCGGTGCTCCACCCTGCCATCCTGGAAGGACAGGGGCTCCCCCGCCGCGACCCTGATCTGCTCCTTGACCAGATCGTAGCCGGTGGTCACCTCCGTGACGGGGTGCTCCACCTGGATGCGGGTGTTCATCTCGATGAAGTAGAACTTGCCGGGATCGTCCATGTCCAGGAGGAACTCCACCGTCCCGGCTCCCAGGTAGCCGATGGCCCTGGCGGCCCTCACCGCAGCGGCCCCCATCTCCTCCCGCAAGCCCGGGTTGAGCGCCGGGGAAGGCGCTTCCTCGATGAGCTTCTGGTGGCGGCGCTGGATGGTGCAGTCCCTCTCCCCCAGGTGGATCACCCTTCCGTACCTGTCCCCGAACACCTGGAACTCCACGTGCCGGGGCCGGGCAATGAACTTCTCCAGGTACACGCCCGGGTGACCGAACGCCGCTGCCGCTTCGTTCCTGGCCTGCCGGAAGAGCTTCTCGAAGCTCCCGGCATCCAGGGCGATCCGCATCCCCTTTCCACCACCCCCCGCCGAGGCCTTGATCATGACGGGAAAGCCGATCTCCCCGGCCAACTTCTCGGCCTCCCCCGATTCGTGGACCTCCCCCACCGAGCCCGGAACCGTGGGGACGCCCTCGCCGATCATGGTCCTTCGCGCCGTGGCCTTGTCCCCCATGGCCCGGATCTGATCCGGTGTCGGGCCCACGAACACCAGGTTGGATCGCTCGCAGATCTCGCTGAACTCCGCGTTCTCCGCCAGGAAGCCGTACCCCGGATGGATGGCCTCGGAGCCGGTGATTTCGGCGGCGGCGATGATCCGGGTGATGTCCAGGTAGCTCTGGGAGGCGGGGGCCGGTCCGATGCAGATCTCCTCGTCGGCGAAGCGGACGTGGAGAGACTCCCGGTCGGGCTCCGAGTAGACGGCCACGGTGCGGATCCCCAGCTCATGACAAGCCCGCAGGATCCGCAGGGCGATCTCGCCCCGATTAGCGATGAGCAGCTTCTTGAACACCCGTCAGACTCCTCAAGAGACCGATCGGCCGCATCTGGATGGAGGGGGCCCGCCCCCCCAGGGGGTGGCGGAGGGCCCCGGGGAGGGTCCGGAGGGGGAGCGCCTCAGGACGGATCGATAAGGAAGAGAAGCTGGCCGTATTCCACCGGCTGGGCATTCTCCACCAGGATCTTGGTGATGGTCCCCGACACCTCCGACTCCAGCTCGTTCATGAGCTTCATGGCTTCGATGATGCAGAGCACCGTTCCGGGTCCCACGGACTGCCCCACTTCCACGTAGGAGGGAGCGTCCGGCGCCGGAGCCCGGTAGAAGGTCCCCACCATGGGGGAAGTCACCTCGAGGAGCCGCGCCGGGGGCGCCGGGGCGTCCTTCAGCGCCGGCGCCGGAGCTGGGACGGTCGTCCCCGCTGCATCCGGACCGGGGAGCGGGGCGGGGGGAGGGGCCACCGGGGCTCCGACGGGCCCCTGCGACGAGAACGAGGGGGAGGGACTCCTGGAGAGGCGGATCCGAGTCCCCCCACGCTCCAACTCCAGGGAGTCGAGGCCGCTGGCGTCGAGAGCCCGGATCAGGCTCTCGAGAAAATCGATATCGATCATCCGCTCACCCGGGTGAGGTATTTGTCTTCCCGCCGGTCCACCTTGACCACATCCCCGATCTCAACGAAGAGGGGAACCTGGATCACCGCACCCGTCTCGAGCTTGGCCGGCTTGGTTCCCCCCTGGGCCGTATCCCCCCGGATGCCGGGGTCCGTCTCGGCGACCTCCAGTTCCACGAAGAAGGGGAGCTCGACGCTCAGGACCTTCCCCTCGTGAACCAGACCCTCGCACTCCATGTTCTCCTTGAGGTAGGAGAGCTGGTCCTCCCCGATGACCTCGTCGGAGAGGGGGATCATCTCGAAGGTGTTCTGATCCATGAAGTGGAAGAGGTGGCCGTCGGTGTAGGAGTAGGTCACCGGGCGCCGCTCCAGGCGCACGTCGGTCACCTTCTCACCCGCACGGAAGGTCCTCTCGAGGACGGCGCCGGAAAGAACGTTCTTGAGCTTGGTTCGAACGAAAGCTCCGCCCTTTCCAGGCTTGACGTGCTGAAAGTAGACAATGGTCAGGAGTTGGCCATCCAGCTCGATGACCATCCCGTTTCGGAAATCCGCAGTCGACGCCATACGAAGGAGAGCCCGCTCGCAATCAGGGTTTCAGGTGGGCGGCAAGCGCCCGAAGCCCCAGAAGATAGCTATGAAGACCAAAACCGGCGACGGTCCCCACCGCGATGGGAGCCACGAAGGAGCGATGCCGGAATCCTTCCCGCGCCGCAGGATTGGAGAGGTGTACCTCCACCACCGGAAGCGCGATCCCCGACAGGGCGTCCCGGAGGGCGACGCTGGTATGGGTCAACCCCGCCGGGTTGATGAGGACTCCCTGGACCCGGGTGGAGACCTCCTCGAGGAAGTCCAGGATCTCTCCTTCCCGGTTGGACTGGAAGACCTCCAGCTCCGCGCCCAGCTCCCGCGCCAGCTCCTCCAGGGCCCGGTCGATCTCCCCCAGGGTGGCCTGCCCGTAGACGTGGGGCTCCCGGCGGCCCAGCAACCGGAGGTTGGGGCCGTGGACCACGGCGATCCTCATTGGAGGCTGTCCAGCCAGGCCTGGAACGCGTCCAGGGTCGGGTCGGCCGGGGGTTCGGCCGGGGCCGGCTCCTCCACCGGGGCTCCGCCGGGGTCCGGCGCAGGATCGGGAGCCAGCGACTCGATCGGGACAATGACGTCGGGAGCCAGCGACTCGATCGGGACGATGACATCGGGAGCCAGCGACTCGATCGGGACGATGGCATCGGGCGCCAGCGACTCGATCGGGACGAGGACGTCCGGGGCCAGCTCATCGATCCCGACCGCCTCCGGCTCCGGCTCGGGCGCCAGGGACGCGATGGGCACGACGAGATCCGGCGCCAGTGACTCGATGGGCACGATGAGGTCCGGCGCCAGCGACTCGATGGGCACGATGAGGTCCGGCGCCAGCGACTCGATCCCTGCTTCGGCCGCCACCCCACCCAGCAGGGCACGCGTTTCCGCCAGCCTCTCCTGCAGCAACCCGTTCTCCGGGTCCCGCCCCAGGAGCTCCTGGAACACCCCTTCGGCCTGTTTCAGGAGGCCCTGGCGGAGGTAGATCTCCCCCAGCGTCCGGGTCACCAGGGCGTCGTCCTCCACGGCCGGCCCGGGGACTCCATCCTCCGCCACCCACAGCTCCTGGGCCGCCTCGCCGGCGCCGAACCCCAGGGCGAGCAGGGAATCGTCCTCGGCGATGGAGATCTCCGCGTCCCGGGGGAGAAGCTCCGTGGTCGCAACGGAGCGATCCTCCTGGAGGACGGCCCCCTCCCAGTCCAGCTCCCCGGCTGCTTCCTCGGGATCATCCCAGACCCTGGGCGGCTGGGGTTCCCCGCCCCGGGGGACTTCCGCCATCTCCCCGGCCGGGGAAGCGGCCAGCCTCTCCCCCAGATCGAGGATCTTCCCGTCCAGCTCCTCCACCGTGGGATCGAGGCGCAGGACCTCCCGGAAAGCCTCCAGGGCCGGGGAGATTTCCCCCCTCTCCAGAAGAAGGTCCCCCAGCCCACGAAGGGCCGCCACATTCCCTGGATCCACCCCCAGAGCCGCGCGGAAGGAGATCTCGGCCTCCGGAGCATCCCCCTCTTCCAGGAGCACCCACCCTTTCACGACATGCCCCGAGGCGAAGTTCGGGAGGCGGCCCAGCCCTTCCCTCAGAAGTCGAAGAGCCTCCTGACCGTTCCCCGACCGCCTGAAGGCGTCGGCCAGGGACACGAATCCACGTCCTTGCGGGTCGGCGTCGGACCAGTAGAAGTCCTGGAGCTTTCGGATCTGGGCTTCGAGGGGTTGTCCCACCGATGGGTCCTCGGGAATGGGGAAGAAGAGGACGTCAGTTGAGGAAGATCGGTTGGCGGGAAGATAGCCCGGGGTTTTCGGAGGTGTCAACGAAAAAGGCCAACCCTCCGGCCTGCAAATCACGGAAAGGTAAGGGGTTTCTGCCTTGAGGAGGGTCCCGCCCGCCGTTACCTTTTCTGGTCTCAAGCTTCTCCTTTTCGATGTTGCCGCACGAGTCGGGGGTGGCGGGCCTATGATGCGTCAGATGCGAGAGAACACGAAGTGGATCATGCTGGCGACGGCGCTGGCCTTCGTGGCTCTCATGGTGTTTGAGTGGGGGATGGACATCTCGGGCCGCACCGCGGGCGGCATCGGTGAGCTGGGCCGTGTCAACGGAACCCCCATTCCGGACGAATCCTACCAGGCTTCCTACCGGAACCTCTACGACCAGGTCTCCCGCGGCCAGGAGGAGCCCCCGAACGCCGCTCAGATCCGGGAGATCGAGCAAGCCGCGTGGGAAGACGTGATCAACCAGATCCTCATCCAGCAGGAGCTCAGGCGGAGGGGGATCCGCGTCACGGACGGGGAGATCCGCCAGGTTGCCCTCTACGCTCCTCCCCAGGAGCTGACGGGGGACCCGCTCTTCCAGACCGATGGCCAGTTCGACCTTCAGAAGTACCAGGATTTCCTGTCCAACTCGGCGGATGAGGCCTTCCTTCTCCAGCTCGAAGCCTACTACCGGGACATCATCCCCCGAAGCAAGCTCATGAGGCAGGTCACGTCGGGGGTCTACTTCACCGACGCCGAGCTCTGGGAGATCTACCGGGAAGGAAATGAGCAGGTCCGGCTCCGCTTTCTGGCCCTGAATCCCGCCCAGAGGATCCTCGACTCGGAGGTGGAGATCACCGACGCCGAGATCCGGGCCTATTTCCGGGAGAAGGAAGAGGAATTCGAGGTCCCGGCCACGGCGGAAGTGAAGTATGCCTTCTTCACCAAGCAGCCCCTCCGGGAAGACACCGCCGCCGCTCGGGAGCTGGCCGTTCAGCTTCGGGACGAGATCCTCGGCGGGGTGGACTTCGCCGAGGTGGCCCGGCGGGAGTCCGCCGACGAAGGCTCGGCAGCCCAGGGGGGCGACCTGGGCACGTTCGGAAGGGGAACGATGGTCCCTGCTTTCGATTCGGTGGCCTTCAACGCTCCCCTGAACAGGATCATGGACCCGGTCCAGACCAGCTTCGGGTTCCACCTCATCCAGGTGCTCTCCAGGCAGGGGGACAGCGTCCAGGCCCGGCACATCCTGGTGCCCATCGAGCGCACCGAGGAGTCGGAGACCCGCCTCCTCACGCTGGTGGATTCCCTGGAGACCCTCGGGGAGGCCATGTCGCTGGAGGACGCGGCCGCCCGCCTGAACATCCCGGTAGGGACCCAGGAGGTCTCCGAGCTCTTTCCCTTCCTGGCCGGCGTGGGCCAAATCTCGGACGGGTTCGACTGGGTGTTCTCCGAGGGTCTCCCCGGAGAGGTCTCCCAGGTCTTCGAGGACCAGACCGCTTTCTACATGCTGGAGCTGGTGAGCAGCACCCCCGCCACCGTCCAGGGGTTGGACGAGGCACGCCCCCTCATCGAACAGGTCCTCATGCGGGAGAAGAAGGTCGCCCGGGCCTCCCAGGCCGCCGGGGCGCTTCTGGAGGAAGCCCGGGCCGCCGGCACCCTGGAGGTCCTGGACAACGGGAACGACCTGGTGGTGCAGGAGGCGGGACCGCTGTCCCGAACGGAGTTCTTCCCGGGGCTGGGAGTGCAGAATCCGGCGGTGGGCGCTGCCTTCGGGTTGGAGGTGGGAGGGATCGGAGGTCCGGTGGCGACGGACGCCAACGTCTACCTGGTCCAGACCCTGGAACGGGTGGAAGCCGACAGCCTGGCGTGGGAGGAGCAGAAGGACCAACAGCGGGCCCGGATGGCGTTCACCGTCCAGCAGCAGAGGCTGGAGCAGTGGATCGACGGCCTGCGGAAGACAGCCACCATCGTCGACCGCCGCCCCGACCTTCGGGCCTCACAAGCCCAGGCCCAGACCGGAGGGATGTTCTAGGAACGGAAAGCCGGGAGCGGGAAGCGGGGGTATCGGAGAGAGGGACTGGCGGGCTCAGTCCCTCTTTTCTTCCTCGGAAGCCGTGAGGCGGCGGGGGCCTTCTTCCGGGTCCGGCTTGACGGGAGGCACCGACTTCCGGTCGTTCAGAGGAGCCTTCAGCTCCCCCTCGATCTCCCGCACCGAGCTCTTGAATTCCCTGATTCCCTTCCCCAGGGCCGAGCCGATCTCCGGAAGGCGCTTCGCCCCGAAGAGCAGAAGCACCACGACGAAGATCATGACCATCTCCCCCATCCCAAGGCCACCGATGCCCATCTCTGCTACCTCCTGGCGATGATATTCGGGCCGATGCTGGAATCTAACCGCATCCGGCGCCGGCGTCAGATCCAGGACCGGGCCACGAAGGCCACGATCCCGATCCCCACCAGGGTGAGGACGTTCAGGGTGACCACCAGCGGCCCCAGGGTCAGGGCGACGGCGACGAGGTCGATCTCGAACGGGCCCAGAGCAGCCGCCACGGAGGTGGTGAGGAAATCCCGCGCGGCGCTGTCCGGAAGGAAGATCTCGGAGAGCTTGGTGAACAGGCCGCCCAGGAACAGCCCGAGAACCAGGGTCCAGGTCAAGCGCTGGGCGCTCCTGCGCCGGGTGTCACTCAACAGATTCCGACCAGTGGACACTCAACGATTCCGATCAATGACGTAGGTGATGGAGTCCCGGAGGGCCCGGAGAGCCGGCCCCTCGGGGAGCGCTGACAGGGCCCCGTGGGCCTCTTCGGCAAACTCCAGGGCTTTGTTCCGGGCATAGTCCACTCCCCCGAGGTCCCGGACGAGATCAACGACCCTCACGATGTCCTCCTCCCCGGGGGACGCCGCAGCGAAGAACCTCGCGATCTCCTCCCTGGCGGAGGCGGGTGCGGATCGGAGGGCACCCACCAGGGGGAGGGTCACCTTCCGCTCCCTCAGGTCGTGCCCCACCGGTTTGCCGGTCTCCACCTCCAGCCCCACGTAATCCAGAATGTCGTCCACAACCTGGAAGGCCATCCCCAGGTTGAGGCCGAAGCGCCGGAGGGAAGGCCGGCAGGCGTCGTTCCCCACCAGGGCCCCCATGGCGCACGCGGCCCCCAGGAGGGAGGCGGTCTTGGCGTTGATCAGTCGATAATAGTCCTCTTCGGAGAACTCCAGGCGGTCGTAGGCCGTGAGCTGGCGCATCTCCCCGACGCTCATCTCGTTGGCGGCCTCGCCCAGGATTCGAACAGCGTCCAGGGAGCCCACGCGCGCCAGCTCGGTAACGGCCCGGCTGTAGAGGTAATCCCCCATGATGATGGCGATCTGGTGGGTCCAGAGAGCGTTCACCGTGGGCTGCCCCCGGCGCAGGACGGAGTTGTCCACCGCATCGTCGTGGACCAGGGTCGCCAGGTGCACGAGCTCCACGACGGCGCCGAAGGTGACCGCGTCGGGATGGGGCGAGTCCCCCACCTCGTTGGAAAGGAGGACCAGGGTGGGCCGGAAGAGCTTCCCCGGGAGGAGCAGGAGGTAGTCGTTCACCTCCTCGATCGCGGAGAAATCCGCCGCTACGATGCGGCGGATCTCCTGAAGGACCTGATCCAGGCGGTCCCGAACCGGCTCCTGGATCTCTGCCAGCAACGGGTGCGCCTTTCGCTCGAGAGGACTGATCTGCGTCATTTCACCGAAGGGGCGAAGGGCTTCACCGAAGGGCCCGCAGCCGCTCCGTCACGTCCACGAAGTTGATGTCCAGGGAGAAGACCTTCTCATAGAACTCCACCGCGTCCTCCCTGTTCCCCAGGTCTTCCTTGGCCCTGCCCATGAGGTAGTAGATGCCGATGAGCTCGTCCTCCACCTCGTACTCCACCTCCAGAGCCCGGGTGAGGGTTCGAACGGCCATGTCCGGCTTTCCCATCTCCCGCCAGCACCGGCCCATGACCTCGAAGGTGGGGAGGTGGTCCGGCTTGGCCCGAAGAGCCATCTGGAACTCACTGATGGCCTCCTCAAAGAGGCCCATCTCCAGATACGCCGTTCCCAGGTCGTGATGGGCCGCCACATCCTCGGCATCGACGTGCTCCGCCACCTTCTTCTTGAACTGGTTGAGCATCTTGGCGAAGTCGGCCTGATCATCCCCCGAAGGTGCGTCGGCGGTGACCTTCCAGCGGGTCGTCTTCCCGGTATCATCCCCCAGGACCATGGCCCCCAGGTCCACGTACTCCTGGGAAGACGCCACCTGGGTGACGGGCCGGGAGGGGGTCCTGCCCTCCAGCGACAGGAGGGCCGCCCGGGCGCCCTCATGCCCGGGGGAGAGGGAGAGGACCTGCTGGTAGACGGCCTTCGCCTTGACCGGGGCGCCGGTCCGGGTCAGGCAGCCCGCCAGCTCCAGGTAGGCGACGACCAACACCGAGTGGTCCGCCTTCCTGAAGGCGTATTCCACCAGCCGCTGGTGGTGCTCCACGCTGTCGGGCTCCGCCACGATCTTGGCCCGGACCAGATCCATCGCCAGGTCCAGGTTTCCCTGGGCCGCAGCGTCCTGGTGGGTGGCCGCCGGGGCTTCGGCCTCCGGAAGGACCGGACGCTCCTCCGGCTCGGGGGCCGGCTCGAAGGCCGCTTCCTCGATGGCCTCCTCAACCGCCTCGGCCGCCGGAGCCTCAGGGGACTCCCCCCGCTCCTCCCCGTCCGCGGAAAAGTCGCCGAGGCCGAGGTCCAGTTCCGGCAGATCCACCACGGCCTCGATGTACTCCCGCCCTTCCCGGTCCCCCTTGTCCGCCTCCCCGAAATCCACCTCTGCCGGGGCCGGCCCGGCAGCGACGGCCTCCTCGGCCGGCTCCTCCAGGAAGCCGAAGGTGGGGAGGGGCTCCCCGGCGGCCTCCTCCTCGAAGCCCAGCAAGGGGAGGGGCTCCACCTCCTCGGCAGGCTCCACTCCGAAGCCGGGAAGGACTTCCGCCTCCCGGGCGACCTCATCCGCGAAACCGAAGGTGGGGAAGGGCTCCTCCTCCTCCTCCTCCTCCTCGCCGAGAAGAGGAAGGGGCTCCGCCTCCTCCTCCGCGGCGGCTTCTTCCAGCGCCTCCTCCATGGCCAGGGAGGAAGGCACCTCCTCCCCGACCACCCCGACGGCGAACTCGCCGGGCTCCTCCCCGAGCCCGCCGACTCCCGCCTCCTCCTTCTCCTCCTCCCCTCCCGGCAGGGTGATCTCGCCGAACTCCACCGCCACTTCCGGAAGCCCCGGAGCCGACACCCTCTCGACGCCACTGCCGAGGGTGAACCCGCCGAAACCCCCGTCGGCGAAGGAGGGCTCCGGGATGGCTTCGGCGGCGGCCCCGGAGCGGACCGACCGGAGGTCGGGAAGCAGCAAATCGGGAGCCATCTCCGAGAGCTTGGCCGCCACCCCTTCCGCTTCGGCGTCCCGCTCCATGATGCCCAGCCGCCGGTAGGCCTCGGAGTACTGCGCGATGGCTTCGCCGGTTCGGCCATGGGATTCGAGCTGGGCCGCCACACCCAGGCGGATCTCCACGTCCTCGGGGGAGAGGTCCGCGAACTCGACCAGGGCGCTCATGGCTGACTCCAGATCCCCCTGAGCCGTGACCCGCTCGGCATAGGTCAGGAAGCTCTGCCGGGCGTCGGTCAGAAAGCCCTGCTTGCCCCGGATCTGCCCCATTCGCAGCAGAAACACGTGCCGGTCGGGGAGATTCCGCAGGACCTTCTTGCAGATGGCGATGGCGTTGTTGGGGAGCTCGGCTTCGAGGTACAGCTCAATGGCCTTCTCGTACATCCCCACGGCCCCTTCGATCTGCCCCAGCCGGGTCTGGATGTCCCCTACCCGGTTGTAGAGGTTGATATCCGCCGGCTCGTCCTCCGGGTGCATCTTGAGGGCGTTGCGGTACAGATCCAGGGCCTTCTGCCACTCCTCCTTCTGCTCGTGGCGCCGGGCCTTCTCCTTCAGCTCTTCGGCTTTCATGACATGCGCACCGGAATGGGTGGTTGCTCCGTCTCGAACCCTACCCAACGCCCCAGGTGGAGCCCGACGAAAGGCGGGAGAAAGGAAGAACGTCCAGACCCTCCGGGAGAGGATGGACGTCCCTGGGGATGCACAAACCTCAAGTGCCGCAAGATAAACCGGGGTCGAAACCTACACAAGCAAGGCCTGGCCTGCGCGGAAAGGGAAAAAACCCGGCCCCGGAGCTGAGTCCGGGACCGGGTCGGTACCGAGGCCGTGACGGCTGGACGGTGAGGAGACCCGGTGTTCTGGGACAGACCGCCAGACCTCGGGAAGGGTGGTCCTACCGGATGGAGCCCTGCCGGGGGGCCAGGTTGGGATTGCCGCCCTGGAGCTGATAGGCCCAGTCGAAGATCATGATGGCCTTGCCGTCCTGGTCGAAACCCAGCAGGGTGACCCGCACGGCCCCGTAGTGGAGGGCTCCATCGTCCCCCACCACCCGGAGCACGTAGGTGGTCTGAGGATAGAGGGCCATGTCCTGGGTGGTGTACCCCGTGAGGGGGGCCCGGTCCAGGGCAACGCAGTCCCCGTCCGCATCCGCCCCGCATTTCAGCGACGTGGTCTCGAAGAGGCCGTCATGGATCTCCGCCCCGGGGCCCGGCACCAGCCACCACCCCGCCGCGTCCACCTCCATCCGGAAATGCCGGCTGGGAGAGCTCCCGGACACGATGGGGTAGGAAAGCTCGTCCTGGGGGAACCTGAACCCGGAATGGGTGGGCTGGTCCTCGTGGGCGTAGATCCACTCCCCGTGGTAGTCGGGCCGGGGAGTGCCGGTGGCCGCCTGGCTCCCGGAGCTCTCGTGCCCCTGGTCGTCCACGGCGGTGATGAAATAGCCGTAGCTCTCCCCGTTCAGCGCCAGGAGGTCCAGGAACCCCTCCGAGTCCGTCTCACCCAACAGGTAGTCCGTCCCGCCGGTACCCATGAGGTAGACCCGGTAGAAGGAGAAGTCCTGGTCGTTACGGGCGTTGTCGCTCCACCGGATGAAGTTGGCGTTGTCCAGCGCCACCACCTCCACCCCCGCGGGGTCCGCCGGAGGAACCGGCTGGGGCACGTAGACCTGGACGGACCACTCCGAGGCCGTTTCCAACCCCGAGGCGCTCACGGCGGCCGTGTAGTACTCGTAGGTGATGTCCGGAAGGATGTTGACGTCGGTATACGAGCACAGGCCGCCGGAGCAGTTGGTCACCTCGGCGATGAGATAGTAGTCGGCATCGGACGTCCGCTTCCCATAGACCCGGAAGCTCTCGTCGTCCCACCCCGGGGCGAGCTCCCAGGTGAGGTACACGGCCCGGTCATAGTACCATCCGGCCAGGTCCCGGGGGGCCGCAGGATAGTCGTCATCCACGAAGACGAGGTCGTCATCGCCGCAGGCGGCAGCGGCCAGGATCAGGGGTAGGGCCAGAAGCCCGATCAGGGGGCGTTTCATGGGGTCTCCTCCGTGTGGGTCCTCCATCCGCCTTCCCATCTAGCAGGACCCGTGCCGTTGCCGGGAAGCTGTTATTCTCCTGGGTTTCCCGGATTCGAGGCGTGGGACCTGTCCCCCGGAGAGGACACCCAGCCGGAGCAGAGTGACACGGGAAAGAACCGGGAAGGGGCCGGGGAAGGCAGCGGTGGGCGGGAAGGCAGGCGGAGCGGGCCTCGGGTCAGAAGCGCCGGATGCCGCCTTCCTCGGTGACGCTCCGCTGCTGGTAGTCGAAGTGGAGGTCCTCCTGGTCCATGAGGGCCACCTCGAACCGGAAGCTCCAGTTTCCCGTGGCGGTCTGCCGGAAGTCGAAGTAGGCCTGCCAGCGATGGAGGTCCCGGGTGAGGCGGATGATGTGATCGCTGAAGGTCTTCTCGCTGACATCATACCCCGTCCGCCAGCTCACCTCCCATTGCGCCGTGGGGCTGAAGGTCAGGTTGCCCTGGATCATCTGGTTGGAGGGAAGGGTCTCGCTCCTGGGACGCTGGAGCGAATAGGAGAGGTTCGCCCGCCACTGCCCCATCCCTCCTCCTCCCCCGGTCCTCCTCCTGGGACCGGTTTGCCCGGCCTGCCCCCCCGGAATCACGGAGCTTTCGTCGGACAGGGAAGGCCCCAGGGGGTCCCCCCCCGGCGCCCCGGGCTGCTGGGAGGCCTGGGCGGTGGAGGCAGCCTCGTCCCCTCCCCCCAGGAGCGCTCCCAGCGCCCGGAAGAGAAAGGAGTTGGAGTCCAGGGAGAAGCTGAAGTTCGCCTGCTCCAGGTGGGGGGCGAACCTCCGGGTGGACCCGGTGCTCCCCTCCCCGCCGGGCACACCGGCCTGGTCCTCGAAGAGATCGTGGGTGACGTTGAGGCTCAGCCCCCGCAGGAAATCCGAGGAGATGTTGTTGTTGAGCTTGGTGGTGCTGAAACCCCGGAGCCAGTTCCCTTCCTCGGCCGCCCGTTCGAAGTCGTAGCTCACGGCGGAGGTTCGAAGGGCGAGAAGGGTCACCTTCGCGGCCTCCCGCTGTGCCCTGGCGGCGCCGGTGGTATCGGCAGTGAGGGCTTCCGTCTCGAGGGAGTCGGCCACGAGCCTGAGAGAATCCGCGGAGGCCCCGGTGGGGTCCAGGGGGCTCCGGGAAAGCGAATCCGCCAGCACCCTCAGGGAGTCCGCCATGACCGTCAGGGAGTCTTTCCGGGCCTCCTGCATGGAGGCAGCCCGCTCCGCGGCGGCCTCCTCCTTGAGCCTCGCTTCGAACGTCTGGTTCAGGCTCACCCCCAGGGTCCGCAGGGCCCCCACGGCCCGGGACCCGAACACCGCCGCCTGGGTTTCGGTGGGGCTCACCTCGGGGGAATAGGAGAAGTCGAACCCCGGGGTGATCTTGTGGCGGATGGCGTCGAAGCGGGCGAACCCCGGGAAGAAGCCGTACAACTCCGAGTTCAGGGAAACTCCGAACGACAGGCGCCGGGGAGCCGAGACGAAGGCGTTGGCCAACGAATCGGTGTCGCTCCGGAGAAGCTGGCCGGACACGCTCAGGCTGGGCGTCAGCGTCGTGGAGCCGACCAGGCGCTGCTGGTAGCCCAGGGACAGGTTCCATCCCAGATCGCTCTCACCCTGGTCCTCCCGCCCCACGAGCACCGGGTCCCCGCCGGAATCGGTGCCGGGTACCGCCGTGAGCGGGACCCCCAGCGTCACCGACTCCCGGAGCGTCATGCCTCCGGACAGGGAGAGGTTCCCCATCGTGAGGCCCGTGTTGAACCCCGCGCTGGTGCTTACCTGGTCCGCCTGGGAGGGAGTGAAGACCGCCGTGTCGGGTTGCTCGGGGCGGTCGGAGAGGCTCCGCCGATAATTGGCGGAGCCGGACCAGGTCATGTTGTTGTAGAATCGGGTCTGCGCGCTGGAGGCCTTGAAGAACGTCCGGGGGGAGAGGGAGAAGCTCAGGGTGGGCAGCGTCATCTCCACCCGGTCGTCGGTAAGGTACTGACGGCGGTTCGCCGCCAGGGAGAGATTCCCGAAGCTGAAGCGGTGGCTGAGCCCCCCGTCGGAGTCGATGGACTGGACCACCTCCATGGGATCGAAGGAGGTCCGGCGGACGAAGGACGAGGAGGAGGCGTAACGCACCTGGAACCGGAGGTTGGTCCGCTCGGTGGGCTGCCAGCTGTTGCTGGCGTCCAGGGCCAGCTCGGTCCCCCCCTCCTCCCGCCAGAACTGCCGAAGGTTCAACCCGCCACTCAGGAACTGCTTGCTCCACTCGTAGCGCATGCTCCCGGTGAGGGAAAGGTGCTCTCCGCTCCACCAGTCCAGGTAGGCCGTGAGGTCGTTGTAGTCGCTCATGGCCCAGTAGAAGCCCAGGTTGGAGAGCCGCCGCCGGTACCCCCGGGAGGTGCGGACGATGTCGTTGACGCTGAAGGTGGGGGTCAGGAGCCCCGAGGCCCGGTTCTGGTCCATGCTCTGGGCCATGAAGGGGAGCCAGAACACGGGCACGTCGGCAAAGAAGAGCCTCACCCCCCGGGCCACCATGACGTCGTCCCGGACCAGCTTCACTTCCCGTGCCTGGAAGTGGTAGTGGGGTTCATCCAGATCGCAGGTCGTGAAGGCCCAGGTGGTGCCGTAGGACGCCGATTCGGAAACGGAGCGGAGGTCCCCGTGGACGAGCCAGGTCGCCCCGGCCCCGGAATACTGGGTGCGGGCACCGAGGGCGGTACCCCGTTCCTGGTTCAGGTCGAAGACGATGCGCCGGCTGGTCACCGGGTCCCCGTCCTTGGGCTGGAAGGTGGCCTCGGACCCCAGGGACCAGATCTTCCCCGTCTCTTCGCTGTAGACCAGGGCGGTGTCCGCCGTCATCTCCTCCCCTCCCCTGATCAGGCGGGCTCTCTGCTCCGGGGTGCCCAGGAGCATGAGCAACCGGGTCCGGGCATTGAAATCGGCCCCCTGGGACGAATACTCCGTCAGGGTGAACCCCTCCAGCCTGGAAAGAGCCATCATGATGGAATCCCCGCTCCCCAGGGTGGGGGAGGGGGAAGGGGCAGGACGCTGGAGTCCGCCGCCACGGCTCCGGCCCAGGACGGCCTGCCTGGCCTCCCGAAGGGAATCGGGCAGGAGGGAGTCGGGCAGGAACCAGGTGGAGTCCACCCCGGGGGGGCGGGCCAGGGCCTCGAGCTGCCGCCGGATCCGGATCTGGGTGGAATCCACCCTCACCGCCTGGATCGTATCCGGAGGAAGCTGGGCCCGGAGCGCCGCGGGTCCCACCGCGAGGAAGAGGGCCCACGAGAGTCCCAGAGCCGGCGCTACCCGCCCCGCCCTCATCCGGCCTCCACCGCCCCCTCGGGAGGCGAGGGGTCGGCCTCCACCTTCTCCCTCGCCCTCTTCCTCCTCCAGATCCCCTGGGAAAGGAGGATGCTGAACTCATAGAGGAAGAAGAGGGGGACCATCAGCATGACGGTCAGGGTGATGACGTCCCCCGGGGTGAGGAGGGAGGCGGCGATGGTGATGGCCACGAGGGCGTGCCGCCGCTTCGACCTCAGGAACTCCGGGGTCACGAGCCCCAGCGCCGAGAGGATCATGACCACCACCGGGAGCTCGAACACGACTCCGAAGCCGATGAGGATCTTCGTGATGAGGGCCAGCGTCTTCCCGATCTCGTACTGGGCCTCCATGAGGCCCCCTTCGAAGGTCTTGAAGAAGACGATGCTCACCGGCAGCGCCACGAAGTAGGCCAGGGCCACACCCGCGCTGAAGAGGATCAGCCCCAGATAGAGCGCCGGGACGATGGTGCGCTTCTCGTGCCGCTCCAGGGCCGGGGCCAGGAAGGACCAGGCGTGGTAGACGATGATCGGGAAGGCCAGGATGATCCCGATCACCACCGAGAGCTTCAGGGTGATGAAGAAGGGGTCCGCGGGAGAGAGGTAGATGAGGCGGAACCCGGGATCCTCGGGGAATCCCGCCCGGATGGGCTGGATGAGGAGCTCGAGCACGTCGAAGTAGCGGATGAGGAGGAACCCCGCCACCGTTCCCACCACCACCGCCGCCAGGCTCCAGAGGATTCGCAGACGGAGCTCTTCCAGGTGATCCAGGAAGGGCATCTCCCCCCGCCGCCGCGCAAGATTCTTCAGGTCCCCGGTCATGAAGTTCAGGTCAAAGGAGTGGGAGCTCCGCCTGCTCCCTGGCTTCCGCCTCCCGGCGCTGCCGTGTGTTCAGCTCGTCCACAAAGTGTTGGAACTCGTCGATGTCCTGGAAGTTCCGGTACACGGAGGCGAACCGCACGTAGGCAACCCGGTCCAACGGTTTCAGCCTCTCCATGACCATCTCCCCGATGGCGGAGCTGGGTACCTCCACCCCCGCCTGCCGGGAGAGCTCGTCCTGGATCCCGTCCACGATGGCCTCGATGTCCGAAGCGGAAAGGGGGCGCTTGGCCCCGGCGACGCGCAGGCTCCGGGCCAGCTTCTCCCGGTCGAACTCCTGGGAGCTTCCGTCCCGCTTCAGGACCTGGAGCGTCCGGACCTCCACGTACTCATAGGTGGTGAATCGCTCCCCGCACTCCAGGCACTCACGCCGCCGCCGCACCGCCTGACCGCCCCGGCTGGTCCGGGTATCCACCACCCGGTTCTCGGTGCCGTCGCATTCGGGACAACGCATGGGTCGCTCGGATCCGGGGGACAGGGACGGACACCGCGGCGGGAGGGGGGCCGGAGGGGGCCGGGGACTCCTCTAGCCGATCCTGGCCAGCTCTTCCCGGGCCAGGAGGGCCGCACCGCTGTCCGGGTAACTGGTCACCACCCGCTCCAGATACCGCCGGGCATCGTCCAGCTTCTCCAGCCGGATGTACAGAACGCCGACCCGGAAATACGCGTCGGGGACCTTCTCCGCCGTGGGATAATGCTCCGGAATGTAGAGGAGCTTCTGGATCGCCTCCTCCAACCGGTTCTCCTGGACCAGGATATCCGCCAGGTAGTAGTGGGCCTCGGGAGCCAATCGGTGGTTCGGGTGCTGCTGGAGGAATTGCTGGAACGCCATGCGCGCGGTGCCGAACTGGCCCCGCTGAAACTGGGTGACCCCGGCGTTGTAGGTCTCCTCGGCACCCCCGGCCGCGGGGTCCGGGGTGAACTCCACGTCCATGGCCTGCCCCGGAGGGGTATCCGTTCTCACGGGGGACACCCGCTGGGATTCCAGCAGATCCCTCAGGGCCGCCAGGGCCCTCTGGTTCTGGCCCGTGAGCTCCTGGAGGGTGAGGAGCTGTTCCTCCAGCACCCGGAGGCGCCGGAGGATCTCCCCCCGGGATTCCAGGAGGGCGTCGGACTGGCCCCGGAGGGTGTCCTGGACGGCCAGGTTCAGCCCCTCGAGGGAGCTGAGGGCGGCCCTCTGCTGGGCGGCCAGGGCGCCGATCTCCTGCTGGAGGTCCCGGAGGTCCCCCTTGGTGGCGCACCCGGCCAGGGTGAGCCCCGTGAGGGCCAGGAGAAGACGGATGCCCCGACCGCTCCGGGGCCCGGACCGGGGTCCGGACCCCCGGAGCCGGGGCCGCAGGGAGAAGAAGGGCATCTCGCTAGGGAGTACGTCCCGGATTGATGTCATTTTGTCCGGCGGTGAGGATGAACTCCGCCCTCCGGTTCTGGGCCCAGGCGCTCTCGTTCTCCTGGCTCACCAGAGGCCGCTCCTCGCCATAGGAGACGATGGAGAACCGGGAGGCGTCGATTCCATAGTTGGTGAAGAAATCCACCACGGCCTGGGCCCGGCGATTGCCCAGGGCCACGTTGTACTCGTTGGAGCCTCTCTCGTCGGCATGCCCCTCGATGCGGAGCTGCACGGCGGGGCTGGCCCGCAGAATGGCCACCTTGTCCATGAGGACCCGCTCGGTATCGGAGCGGATGTCCGACTTGTCGTAGTCGAAGTGGACCCGCTGGGTCAGGAGGGAGCGGGCCCGGTCGATGGCGGCCGCACGGGCTTCAGCCTCTCGGCGGGCCGCCTCATCGGCAGCCCGGCGGGCTGCCTCCGCCGCCGCCTCGGCCGCGGCGATGGAGTCCCTCCGGCGCTGGGCTGCCAACTCTTCGGCCGACGGCCCGGTGGGCCCCGGAGGCGGAGGCGGTTCCTTCTTGCAGGCCCCGAGGAAGAGAACGGCGGCCAGAACGGTCACGACGAAAGTGCGGTGTCTCATCCCAACTCCCCAGGAAAAAGAGTGCATCCGATGGTCTTCCCACGGCCTGCGTTGACACGGGAAATCTACACGCCGCCACCCGGTCCCGTCAGGCCCCCTCCACGAAGGCATATACCCAAAAACTCCCCTCCGCGCAACGGTTCAGCGACCGGGCCCGACGCCTGCCCTGCCGGTGCTCCCACCCCGGCGCCCCCCTTCGGCTTCCACCAGGGGGGCGAGGGAGGGGGACCAGTCCGGGATCCTGGCCCGGACGCTGGGGAGGAGGAGGCGGATCCGCCCGGTGGCGGCGTCCACCACAAAGAGCCCGAAGCCGTAGCTCCTCTCCCCCGCGAAGGCGAGGTGGCGCCCATCCGGGGCCCAGCTCGGGTCCTCGTTGGTCCCCTCGGCGGTGAGCTGTAGCACCCGGGCTCCCCGGTCCTGGACCTCGGCGACCAGGATCTGGAAGCTGCCGGTCCTGGCCACCCGTCCGTGGAAGGCCACCCGGTTCCCCGTGGGGGACCAGTCGGGGGAGGTGTAGTACCCGGCGGAAGGCCCGTAGACGTAGGGGGAGATGAGATCCGCCTCTCCCCCACGGGTGTCCATGACATAGACCTGGGGGTTGGCGGTCCCCAACCGATTGGACTGGAAGGCCACGCGCTGCCCGTCGGGGGAGTAGGTGGGGGAGACGTCCTCCCACCGGCCGCCCTGGAGGGCGTTGAGACAGCAATCCCGTTCCAGGTCGTAGCTGAAGAGCCCCGTGCGGTTCAGCCCCAGGAGGCCGAAGGCGATCTCCCTCCCGTTGGGATGGTAGGCCGGGGACATCTGCTGTCCCTCCCGGCCCGGGTTGAGAAGCCGCTCCCTCCCCGTTCGCAGGTTCAGCTCGTAGATCTTGGGGAGCCCGTCCACCTCTTCCCGGAAGGAGTTGTAGGCGATCCTCTCCCCGGAGGGGTGCCAGGCCGGGGACATGGTGATGGTG
Source organism: Gemmatimonadales bacterium (assembly GCA_041309685.1). GTDB lineage: Bacteria > Gemmatimonadota > Gemmatimonadetes > Longimicrobiales > Gaopeijiaceae > JBFYZD01. The sequence goes on from JBFYZD010000272.1 coordinate 22,547, forward strand.
CCGGCGTTGGTGAGGCGCCGCAGGTTCTCCCCGTCGGAGTCCACCAGGTAGATCTCCTGGGCGCCGCTGGCCAGGCGCTGGGAGAAGGCGATCCGGCTGGCCGCCATCCCGGGCTCCTTGAAGATCCACTCCACCACCCGGTCGCTCGCCCGGTGGACCGCCATGCGGAAGTCGTCGGACGCCGGATCGGGAATGGGAAAGCGCTCCAACTCCTTCTGCTCGCCGTAGACCACGTCGTGCAGGGCCAGGGCGAGCACGTACCCCTCCCCCAGCCCCTCCACCTGCCCCGTCAGGAGCCAGGTGGCCCCGAGCTGGTCCCAGAGGGCGTAGTCCACCCCCTCCCCCAGCATGGTGGCCGGGAGGGAGTCCAGGACGTTGAAGCGGTCGGAGTAGCGCAGATCCCGGCCGATGATGGCCTCCACCCGGGTTTCCAGCCCACCCCCACCGAAGCGGCTGGAGAAGGGCTTGATGGCCAGGGTGGGCTGGTGGCTGGCCTCGTAGATGAGGCCCAGGCGCACCCCCGGGATGGTGTCCCTCCCCACCTGACTCGCCACCGGGGAGGCCAGGAGGCCTCCCACCAGGGGGATCAGGAGGAGCGGCGCGGCAAACGTGGGTTCCCTCATTGCGGCCCTTTCCATGGCTCAGGGTCGGGGGCGAGACGCGTCATCCGCCCCCGCTGGGGGTGAAGGTGAAGAGGATCGGGAGGCGGTCCAGCCCCAAACCCTCCGGAAGAGGGCCGAAGCGCCCCTGTCCGGCGCACTCCACCGCACCCATGGCGGCGTAGTCGAAGTTCGTGTTCCCGGATTGCCGCACGAAGCGGAGGTTCCCGGTGTCCACGGTCCCGTCCCGGTTGATGGAGAAGAGGATCGTGGTCTCCAACCGCCCGCTCCCGCTGAAGCGCAG
>JBFYZD010000273.1:0-16807 GCA_041309685.1 Gemmatimonadales bacterium
GAGCGGGCCTCCCATCTCGATCATCGCGTAGGCCGGGCTCTCCAGCGCCCCGGCCACGTCGGCGGTGACGTACACCACCGGGCGCAGGTTCTTGCGGAAGATGGGCTGGGGGGCGGCGACGGTGTCCAGCTCGGCCACCGTCTCCAGGCGGCGCGCTCCCGTGGGGGTGGCCAGGGGGAGCGCCGCCAGGTCCCGGGCGCTGGCCGAGGCCGAATCGGCCAGTCGCAGCCGGATGGGCACGGCCTCGGCCGCGGCCGCGTCGCGCAGGATCCCCACCTGGGCGCCACCCAGCGCCGCCGCGACCGTCTGGGCCACCTGCTGGGGGTTGGTCCCGGCCCTCAGCGCCTCGGCCTGGGAGACGGCCGCCCTCACCTGGGCGTGCTCGGCCGCCACCGTCCAGTCCACGTCCACCACGCCCGCAGTGGCCTCGAACACCCCCTTGACCGCCTCGGCCACCCGGATCTGCTCCTGGTAGTCGGGTCCGTACACCTCGGCCGTGAGGGTGGCCAGAACCGGGGGACCGGGGGGGATCTCGGCCAGCTTCACGCTCGCCCCATAGGCCCGCGCCACCGAGTCCACGGCCGGCCGCAGGCGGAGCGCGACGGCGTGGCTCTGGTCCTCACGGTGGTGCTTGGGCACGAGGTTCACCTGCACGTCGGCCACCGTGGGACCGCGGCGCAGGAAGTAGTGGCGCACCAGCCCGTTGAAGTTGAAGGGCGCCGCCACCCCCGCGTACGTCTGCACGTCGCTCACCGCGGGGTCACCCGCCACGGCCAGGGCCAGCGCCTGGGCCACCTCGGCGGTGCGCTCCAGGCTGGTGCCCTCCGGCATGTCCACGATGAGTTGGAACTCGCTCTTGTTGTCGAAGGGGAGCATCTTCACCGTCACCAGCTTCAGCGGAACCAGCGCCGCCGAGGCCAGCAGGAGCACGACCATGACGCCGTAGGTGAGGCGCCGCTGGCCGGGGTTGTCGATGAGGCGCTCCATGAAGGCGCCGTACCAGCGGGCCAGGCGCCCCGTGGGCACCGCTTCATCGGCGACCTCCACCGGCTCCCCGGTGGGGGGCGTGTCCCCCTCCTCGTGCTTCACCAGGCGCACGGCCAGGTAGGGCGTCACGATGAAGGCCACCGCCAGGCTGAAGAGCATGGCGACCGAGGCTCCCACCGGGATGGGGCGCATGTAGGGGCCCATGAGCCCCGAGACGAAAGCCATGGGGAGGATGGCGGCGATGACGGTGAAGGTGGCCAGGATGGTGGGGTTGCCCACCTCGTCCACCGCCACCACGGCCGCCTCGTCGGGGTGGCGCTGCTTCAGGTGCAGGTGGCGGGCGATGTTCTCCACCACCACGATGGCGTCGTCCACCAGGATCCCGATGGCGAAGACCAGCGCGAAGAGGGTGATGCGGTTCAGCGTGTAGCCGTAGAGCCGGTACACCAGCAGGGTGAGCGCCAGCGTCACCGGCACCGCCACCAGCACCACGACCGCCTCCCGCCATCCCAGCGCCAGCCACACCAGGATCACCACGCCGAAGGTGGCCACCAGGATGTGGAAGAGGAGCTCCTGGCTCTTCTCCGTGGCGGTCTCGCCATAGTCCCGGGTCACGGTGAGGCGCACATCGTCGCTCACCACCCGCCCCTTGAGCTCCTCCACCCGGCGCATGACGCGGTGGGCGATGGTGGCGGCGTTCTTCCCTTCCCGCTTGGCCAACGCGATCGTGACGGCCGGCTCGAAGTCGGGGCCGCGCCCTCCGCCGGGGAGGAAGGCCACGTACTGGTCGGGCTCGGCGGGGCCGTCCTGGACGGAGGCCACGTCGCGCAGGCGGATGGCCCGGTCGCCCACCACGGCCACCACCACCTCTTCCACGCCGGCGGCGTCGCGCAGAAGGTGTCCGATGCGGACGGGCACGCTCCGGTTCCCCGCCACCAGATCCCCTGCCGGGAAGTCGGCGCTGGCTGCTCCCAGCGCCTGGAAGACCACACCGGCCGAGAGGCCGCGGGCCGCCAGCGCCTGGGGATCGAGCGTGACCGAGAGCTCGCGCGGGGCACCTCCGATGACCCAGCTTTCCGCCACGTCAGGGATGCGCTTCAGCTCAGCGGCCAACTCCACAGCCTGCTGGCGCAGGAGATAGCCGTCCCCCGCGTCGTTCCCGCCCGACAGGGTGAGCGTGAGGATGGGGACCTCGTTGATCCCGTGCAGCGTCACCAAGGGCGGGGTAGCCCCGGCCGGCATCCGGTCCATGTTCGCCATGAGCTTGCCGTACAGGCGCGTCAGGGCGATCTCCGGCTCCGTGCCCACCTTGAAGCGGGCGGTGACCAGCGCCCCGTCGGACTGGGAGGCGCTGTAGACGTACTCCACGTCCGCCACCTCCCAGATCGCCCGCTCCAGCGGCTCCACCAGGCGGCGGTCCACCTCCCGGGGAGTCGCCCCCGGGAGACCCACGGCCACGTCGATCATGGGAACCCGGATCTGGGGCTCCTCCTCCCGCGGCGTGGTCATGACCGCCCCGACCCCCAGCACCAGGGAGAACGCCGTCAGCAGCGGCGTCAGCTTCGAGTTGAGGAACCGCTGGGCGATCCCCCCGGAGATGCCTGTCTTCATAGGACGATCTCATCCCCCGCTTCGAGCCCGCTCAGCACCTCCACCCGGCTCCCGTCCCCCACGCTCCGCCCCAGTCGCACCCAGCGCAGCGCCACACCCTGGGGGGTCACCACCCGCACGCCGGTGAGCTGCCCCCTGCGCACCACCGCGGAGGCCGGTACCGTGACGGCCTCGATGGTCCCCGCCGGCACGAGCGCGGTGACGCTCACCCCCGTGGGCCAGTCCGCCGGGAGGGTTACGCGCACCTCCACGGTCTTCGAGAAGGGATCGGCGCCCGAGGCGACGCTGCGCACCGGGGCATCGGCCGTGCGGCCCCCCGTGGCCGTGATGCGCACTGTATCGCCCACCCCCAGCCCCGCCGCCGCCTCCACCGGCACCGCCAGCCTCCCCTCCCGGGGGCCCGCCTCCTCCACCACCAGGAGGGGCATTCCCGGGGCGGCCACATCCCCCACGTCGATGGAGCGCGCCACCACCTCGCCGGCGAAGGGCGCCCGGATCAAGGCGTAGCTCCCGGCCGTCTCCACCTCGTCCAGGGTGGCGGCCGCCATGGCCAACTGGCTCTCGGCCTGGGCGAGCATCAGGCGTGCCTGGTCGCGCTGCACCCGCGCCACCGCGTCGGCGGCCAGGAGCGTGTCCATGCGGGCGGCGTGGCGGGCGGCCTCGTCCCGGGCCGCGGTGGCGACCGAGACCGCCGCCTCGGCCTTGGCCCGGTGGGACGCGACGTCCTCCGTCCCCAGGCGCAGCAGGACGTCGCCCCGCCGCACCCGGGTGCCCACGTCGGCGGCCAGCTCGGTGACGCGCGCCATCATGCGCGTGGTGATCTCGGCCCGGTTGCGCGCCACCACCGAGCCCTCCACCGGGACGGTCAGCGGGATGCGCTCCAGGGCCACGAGAACGCCCGCCGGCACGGAGCCGGCCTCGGCGGCAGCGGGAGCGTGCGTCCCTCCGCAGGCGGAGAGTGTGGTGAGCGCCAGAGCGGCGAGGGGGATGAAGAGGGATGCTCTCATCGGTCGAAGACTCCGTAGGCAAGGTCCAGAGCCGCGTGGGCGAGAAGAAGATCCCGTCGTGCGGCCAGTTCGGTCAGCGTGGCGTGGGTAGCGGCGGCCTGGAGGTCCAGGAGCTCGGTGATCGGGGTGGAGCCGGCGTGGTAGCGCACCCGGGCCTGCTCAAGCGCCACCTCCGCCTCGAGCCGGGCGGCGGCGGCCACCTCGGCCCCCGCTCGGGCGGCCTCCAGCATGCGCCGCGCCTGGAGCACCTCCACCTCGGCCTGCCTCCGCGCCGCCTCGCGCTGGGCCCGGGCGGCGGACTCCTCGGCCCGGGCGGCTCGCACGGCCCCGACGCCGGCCAGCCCCTGGAGGGGCGCCCACGAGATCCCGATCCCCACCGTCCAGTCCCCGCTCCCGTCCCGGAAGGGGGCGCCGTGGGCGTAGTGGCCCAGGGAGCCGAAGGCCGCCAGCGCCGGAAGCTGCGAGGCCCAGGCCTTCCTCAACCCGTGGGAAGCGGCCTCCACGCCGGCGTCCCAGGCGCGCAGGTCGCCCCTCCCCTCCCAGGCGCAGGCGGCCTCCGGGGGCGTCGGCGCGGCGCCTTCGGCCCGCTCGGCCCCGCTTCTGGCCTCGCCGGGTTCGGCGCACGCCGAAGGAGCCACCTCCCCGCCCAGGGGATCGGTGAGAAGGAGCTCCACCGCCTCAGAGAAGGCCAGCATCGCCTTCAGCGCCGAGAGGGCGTTGGCCGCCTGCGCCCCGGCGGCCAGGCGCTGGACCTCGAGCTCGGAGGCGCGCAGGCGGGCCATGCGAGCGTCCAGCCCCGTCACCAACCCCTGGGCGTGCATGGCCTCGGCCTGGGCCACATGACCCCGCACCGCGGCCAACGCGGCGTCCAGCGCCTCCACCTGCCCGGCGCCCAGGAGAGCCCCCGTGTAGGCCTCGACGGTGAAGAAGCGGGTAGCTCCCGCTGCCCGCCGCGCCCCGGCCGCCTCCGCCTCGGCGGCCTTGCGCGCCGCCTGGAAGCCGAAGAGCCCCTCGGGGGCCAGGATCGGCACCTGCACGGTCGCGCTGGCGTTGTACCCCGTGTAGGCGCCGGGGCGGTTGAGCGCGTCCAGCGCCAGGTCCTCCATGGCGAAGCGCTCCTGGCGCAGCTTCAGCCCGAAGACGGCCACCGGGTCCGTGGTCCGCACGCCCTGGAGCCCCAGCGACACCGAAGGGAGGAAGGCCGGGGTGGCCTGGAGGGGAAGCTGGGTGCGCGCCCGGGCCCGTGCCTGCTGGGCGATCAGCCCGGGGTTGGCCTCCCCAGCCCGGGCCACCGCCTCCTCCAGGGAGAGGGAGACCGTGTCGGGAGGGCTCTGAGCCGTCCCCCGGCCGGGCGACCAGGCCAGAGTCAGGCTCATCAATAGTAGAATAGCGATCTTCATATGTCCTTGGGCGAAAAAAGAGGGCCCTGCAGGAAAGGGAGAAGCGAGTGGACCCGGCCGTTCCTCACGAGTCGTCCTCCGCCAGGTCGCAGTGGCGGATGCAGTCCAGGATGTGGCTCACCTTGGGCTCGGTGATATGGTAGTAGACGTGGATCCCGTCCCTCCTGGACTCCACGATGTCCCACCCCCGCAGCTTGGCCAGGTGCTGGGAGACGATGGCCTGGGGCATCTCCAGGACCTCCTGGATCTCCCCCACGCACTTCTCCCCGTCCTCCAGGAACTCCAGGATCCTCAAGCGGTCGGGGTGGCCCACCACCTTGATGACGTCGGCGGCCTTGGCCAGGGCGGCCGTGCTGATGGCTCGGATGAGGGGTCGGGTAGACATGATGGATAGACTAATAGTGATCGGACTATGCGTCAAGCCCCTCCGCTCGCGGCTCCCCGGCGGGCCGCTTGCACCCCCAACCCCGGCCGGGGCAGATTCCCCGGATGACACGTCGATCCCGTAGATCACGGCCCCGGTCGGAGCCGGCTTCGCCGGGGGCGCGGGAGGAGAGCCCCCCCACCCCGCCTCCGGCAAGGGGACGTGCGCGCCTCCTCGGCGCCCTGGCCGTGGCCCTCCTCGCCCTCGCGATCTACCTCCCCGGCCTGCGCAACGGCTTCGCCTACGACGCGGTGATGCTGGTGGAGGAGGATGCCCGCGTCCACACGCTGGAGGAGCCCGGGCGCCTGCTCACGTCGGGCTACTGGCCCTTCGGCGAGGCGACGCTGGCGCTCTACCGCCCCCTGGTGACCCTCTCCTTCGCCGTGGACTGGGTCCTCCACGACGGCGCGGCCCGGGGGTTCCACCTCACCGACGCCCTGGCCCACGCGGCGGCTTCGGCCCTGCTCTTCCTCCTGCTGGCGGGGCTGGCCTCGGTGCCGGCGGCGCTGGCCGGCGCGGCGCTCTTCGCGGCCCACCCCCTGCAGGTGGAATCGGTGGCCACCATCGTGGGGCGGGCCGACATCTTCGTCGCGGCCCTCACCTTCGCCGCCATGATGGCCTGGACCCGGCTCCCGCCCCGGGGCGCGGCCGTCCTGGCGGCCGTGCCCGGGCTCTTCCTCCTCGCCCTCGCCTCCAAGGAGAGCGCCGTGATGCTCCCCGCGCTCCTGGTCCTGCTCGACGCGGCGACCGGCCGGATCCGGCGCGGGCGCTGGCGCGAATGGACCCGGGAGCGGGCCTGGACGCTGGCGGCCATGGCGCTGGTCGCCGCCGGGTACATGGTCGCGCGCACGGCCGTGCTGGGCACGGTGGCGCCGGAGTCCGTCAATCCCATCATGGCCATCACCCCGCCCGGGTTGACCCGGCTGCGCTCGGCGCTGCAGGCCTGGCCCGAGATCCTGCGCCTGCTGGTGTTTCCCCAGGTGCTTCTGGCCGACTACAGCCCCCGCGTCCTGGTACCGGCGGCGAGCTGGACTCCCCGGGCCCTGGCGGGCCTGGTGCTCCTGGGCGGGGCGGTGGCGGGCGGGTCGCTCGCCCTCCTGCGGGGGCGGGGACGGGCCGGGCTCGCGCTCCTGTGGGCGCCGATCGCGCTGCTCCCCGTCTCGAACCTGATCGTGCCCATCGGGGTGCTGCTGGCCGAGCGCACCCTCTACATCGCGGTCTTCGTGGTGGCGCTGGGGCTGGCGGCCGCCATCGACGTCGTGGGCGCGCACGGCCGAGGTCGCCTGCGCGCGGCCCTCGCGCTGTCCGCGGTCGTGTGCGCTCTCCTTGCCGCCCGCACCGTGCAGCGCCTGCCCTCGTGGAACTCCACCGATGAGGTGTTCCGCACCCTCCTCCGGGACCGCCCCGACTCCTACCGCGCCACCTGGCACCATGCCCGCATGGCCTGGCGGGACGGCCAGATCGAGTCCGCCCTGGCCTGGTACCGCACCACCCTCGAGCTGTGGCCCTATGCGCCCCCGGTCTACCTGGAAGCCGGCATGTTCGCCACCGAGACGGGGCAGGAGCGGGAGGCCCGCTCCTTCGCGGAGCAGGCCGTGGAATACTGGCCCGAAGACGCCATGTTCCTGCGCCGGCTCGCGGTGTCGTGCCTCAACCTGAACGACACCACCGCCGCCCTCGCCGCGGTGGAGAGGGGGCTGCGCGTCGCGCCCGACGACCCCCTGTTCACCATGATGCGGGAGTCCATAGCCGGCGGGCGCCGCTGAGGGGACAGGCGCCGCCGTCCCGCTTCCGTATCACCCTGCGCCGCCCCGCTCCTCCCCCATCTCCTCGAAGGTGCGGTTCTCGATGCGGTAGCGCCGCCAGTCCTGGTAGTCGAAGTGCCACCACTCCCCCGGGTACACGGTGAAGCCCTGGGCCTCCATGGCCTCCTTCAGGAGCTGCCTCAGCCAACGCTGGCGGCTGGTGCCCCCGGGGTAGTCCCCGTAGGAGCGGGGAGACATCTCGTCGAAGCCCGCCGGCATCACCACCGCCTCCCCCGTGGCGAGGTCGAAGAGGGTGAGGTCCACGGCGCACCCCCGGTTGTGGCGGGAGCCGCTCGCCGGATCCGCGACGAAGTCCCTGAGAGGCTCCGGCGTGGCGTCCCAGAACATCTTCGTGACATACCAGGGGCGGTACCCGTCGTGGAGGAGGAGCCCATACCCCCGTTCCCGGAGCCATGCGTTCGCCCTCACCACCGCCTGCGCCGCCGGCCTCTGGAGGAAGACGCGGGGGCTGGAGTAGAAGACCTCCCCCATGAAGTTGTTGGTGGAGGCGTAACGCACGTCCAGGCGAAGCGTCGGGTCGAGCGGGACCAGCTCCACCAGGTCGCTGGGGAGGAACTCCCCCTCCTCCTCCGGTGGGGTGGCCGCCAGCGCCTCCGCCCTGAGCTCCTCGGGAGGGCGCAGCGGGAGGATCCGGAAGGTGCTCCCCTCCTCCCCTCCCAGGCTCGCGCGGGCAAGTTCCCGGCCCTCCAACGCCAGAAGCTGGACCCGCCCGTCGGTCCCCCGGCGGAACCGCGCGGTGTCGCCCCGGGCCGCCCGGAGGTAGGTGCTGTCGTCGAGGGCAACCAGCGCGTCCGGCTCCCCCGGCCATCCCGGCCCCTGCCAGAAGAGGAGGTAGAGGCCGCCCCCGTCCTCCAGCACCGAGAGGGTGTCGGGCCCCTGGGCATACTCGCCGATGAGGGGGGCGATCGGAGCCGGAGGCGCCGGAGGCGGAAGGGTGGCGGGGGGGGGCGGCGGGGTCCGGGGCCCGCACGCCCCTGCCGCGAGGGCGAGGAGCGGGGCCAGGCGGAAGCGGGTCAAGGGGTGCCTCCCTCCGGAGCGATGACGGTGCCGGGGGCCAGGACCGTGTTCTTGGGGATGACGACGATGCCGTCCCGCACCACCCAATCCCGTGCCTCCACCTCGGAGCCGGGGGGAAAGGGCAGGATGCGGACTCCCGGACCCAGGCGGGCGTTCTTGTCGATGATGGCCCCCTCCACGTGGCAGCCTTCGCCCAGCCCCAGGGGGAGGCCTCCCGGAGCCTGCCTCCAGGGGTCGTAGTAGTCGGAGCCCATGAGGATGGTGTCCTTCAGAAAGGCCCCGTCCCGGACGATGGAGCGCAGGCCGATGACGCTACGGTGGATCTCGGCCTTCCCGATCCGGCAACCATCGGCCAGGAGGACCTCGTGGAGCGAGCCGCCGTAGACCGCGGGGCCAGGGAGGAAGCGGGGCCGGGAGAAGAGAGGGTGCACCGGGTCGCACAGGTCGAAGGGCGGGTCGGGGCGGGTGAGGCTGAGGTTCACCTCGTAGAAGGAGCGGATCGTCCCGATGTCCTCCCAGTAGCCGTCGAACTCGAACCCGAACACCTTGTGGGTGTGGATGGCCCGAGGGATCACCTCTCCGCCGAAATCATGATCCCCGGTGTGGGTGAGGGCGTCCACCAGCACCTGGGTCTTGAACAGGTAGATCCCCATGGACCCCAGGAAGGGACGCCCGGCCTCCTCCCTCACCGCGAAACGGGCCTGCGCCTCGGGGTCCCTGGGCTTCTCCACGAAGTCCAGGATCCGCCCGGACCCGTGCCGGTGGAGGAGCCCGAACCTGTGGGCTTCGTTCCGGGGAACGGGGTGGACGGCCACCGTGATGTCGGCGTCCTGGCGCCAGTGGAAGTCGGCCATGGTGGCGTAGTCCATCCGGTAGAGATGGTCGCCGGCCAGGACCAGCACCCAGGAGGCGCCGGTGGTCTGGATCTCCAGGAGCTGCTTGCGGACGGCGTCGGCGGTGCCCTGGTACCAGCTGTCGGAAGCCGGGGTCTGCTCGGCGGCCAGGATCTGAACCCACCCCCGGTGGAAGGGATCGAAGACATAGGTGCGGGCGATGTGCCGGTGCAGCGACACCGAGTTGAACTGGGTGAGGATGGCGATCCGGTTGATGCCCGAGTGGATGCAGTTGCTGATGGGGACGTCGATGAGGCGGTACTTCCCGGCGATGGGCACGGCGGGCTTGGAGCGGTCCCGGGTGAGGGGGTAGATGCGTTGGCCGCGGCCGCCCCCCATGATCACCCCCAGGACCTCGTTCATGGCCGGCATGGACCCCTCCCGCGTGGTGGATTCGGACCGCTCGACAGGGGGGAATTGTGGGGCTCGGGGGGCTCTTCGGGCAACGGGGTGGGGCGCCGCAGAGGCATGGTCGGGGGAGTCGGTTGAGCCCCCCCGGCACCCTCACGTATCTTTACGGATGTCCCTCTTCCTCCTCTGGGCCTGCTTCCTCGCCCTCATCGTGGGTCTCCTGGCCCTGGACCTGGGTGTCTTCCACCGCAGGGACCACGAGCAGACCCTTCCGGAGGCCCTGGCCTGGAGTGGCTTCTGGATCGCCCTGTCCCTGGCCTTCAACGGGCTGGTCTACTTCCTCTACGAGCACAACTGGGTCGCGGGCGGGTTGGCCTTTCCGGAGGACGTGAGCGGCCGCCAGGCGGCGCTGGAGTACTTCACGGGCTACGTGCTGGAGAAGTCCCTGAGCCTGGACAACATCTTCGTCATCGCCCTCATCTTCAGCTACTTCAAGATCCCCTTGCGGTACCAGCACCGGGTCCTGTTCTGGGGGATCACCGGGGCCCTGGTGATGCGGGGCGTCATGATCGGGGCCGGGGCGGTCCTCATCACCCGGTTCTCCTGGATGACCTATGTGTTCGGTGGCCTCCTGCTTCTGACGGCGGCCCGGATGATGGTGGCGAGCCACGCCACCGTCGATCCGGGCAGGAGCCTCCTGGTGCGCATGGCCCGGCGCCTCTACCCGCTCACCGACGACCTGCGGGAGCAACGCTTCTTCGTCATGGAGGGGGGGCGACGGGCGATGACTCCCCTCTTCCTGGTCCTCCTCCTGGTGGAGGGGACCGACCTTCTCTTCGCCGTGGACTCCATCCCGGCCATCTTCGCCGTCACGTCGGATCCCTTCCTGGTGTACTCGTCGAACGTCTTCGCCATCCTGGGCCTCCGTAGCCTCTACTTCGCGCTGGCGCCCCTTCTTACCTGGTTCCGCTTCCTGAAGGCGAGCCTCGTGATCGTGCTGGCGTTCGTGGGGGTGAAGATGCTCCTGGCCCACCACCACCCCATCCCGGTCACCGTCTCCCTGTCCATCATCGGCGGCGTCCTGGCCGTGGGGGTCCTGGCCTCGGTCTTCTTCCCCACGCCTGACCCGCTGCATCTCCGTTCGCCGGTGGAGACGGAGAGGGGGCAGCTCTTCCGGGCCACGCGGGGCTTCGGCCGGCGGTGCGTGGCCCTGGTGGGAGGAAGCGGCCTGGTGCTCCTGGGCGGCATCCTTCTGGTGCTGCCGCCTCTGGGCCTCAAGACGATCGCGGTGGGGCTCGGGGTCCTGGGCTCCCACTTCCTCTGGGCCCGGAAGCTCCTGGGCATGGTGAACGGAAGCGCCGGACGGAAGGACCCGCCCGGCGCGTGACTCCGTTCCCTGGTGTGGGTGGGACGTTCCGGCTCAGCGCCCCCCCCTTCCCCTCCCCTGGAGCTCGTCGGCGATGGCTCCGGCATCGTAGACCTTCCTCAGCGCCTCGATGATGGCGGAGGAGTGGACGCTCACGGTGCGCCCCACCGCGTCGTCGAAGACGAAGCGGTTGGGGAGGAACTGGATGTTGCCGTCGAAGGCCAGCCCCACCACCTCCCCCTCCCGGTTCACCAGGGGGCTCCCGGAGTTCCCGCCGATGATGTCGTTGGTGGAGACGAAGTTGAGGGGGGTGGAGAGATCCAGCCGGCTCTCCGCCGCCGCCCACCGGGGCGGGAGGGCCCATGGCCCCTGGTTGTCGAACTCCGAGGCCCGGGCGAACATCCCGTAGAAGGTGGTCTTGTACGAGGCGTAGCTCCCGTTCATGGGGTAGCGCTTCACCACCCCGTCGGTGATCCGCAGGGTGAAGGTGGCGTCGGGGGGGAGCGCGTGGCCGTAGGCGGCGAAGATGGCCTGCCCCACCAGCTCGGCGTTGGAGGCGAGGAGGGCGTTCAGGGGCGCCGCCCGCTCCGCCACCTGGGCGGCGAGCGGCTGGATCGCCCGGGCCGCCACGATCATCGGGTCGTCGGAGGCCGCGATGGCGGCCGCGCCCCCCTGCACCAGAGCCTGGCGGGCGGCGGCATCGGTGAGACGGGTCCCCGTGACCAGAGCCCGGGCCGCCGCTTCCGGGGAGCGTCCCGCGAGAAGGGCCCCCAGGAAGGGATCATTCGCCGGGAGCGCCGCCTGGGCGGCCCCGAGCTGGGCCGCGAGGTTCATCTCCTCCACTTCCAGGTCGAAGGAGGTCTCCCGGGCCATCTGGCTCCTCAGACCCTGGAGGCGGTCCCCCCGGAAGGGTGGGAGGCGGAGGGAATCGGGGAGGGCTTCCTGCTGCGGAAGCTGGACCAGGTTCCCCGCCACCCCCAGGAGCTGCGAGCCGCCGAAGCCGTAGAAGCTCCTCTGGGGCGCGAAGGAGGCCAGCTCCCCCTGGGCACGGGCGATGGCGTCCCAGGCCCCGCCGTACCTCCGGCGGAGCTCCCCATCCCGGCTGATGCGGCCCCGGAAATCGTCCTCGAACGCCTTCTTCCTGGCCATCCTCTCCTCGTCCAGGAGGCCTGCCAGGTAGCCGCTGGTGGCCTTGTGGGAGTTCTCGAGCCCGAAGATCTGGTTCTCGTAGCGCCTGCGCTCCGCCTCGCTCCGGGAGGAGAGCTGCCGCAGAATGGCGAGCTGACGCTCATAGCCGGCGAGCTGGGCGGGATACTGCACGTCCCGGAGGTACTCCATCTGCGCCAGCGTCAGCAGGCGCCCCGTGGAACCCGGGTTCCCGATGACGAACACCAGCTCCCCCTCCGCGGGGCCCGCCTCGCTCCACTCCAGGTAGTGCTCGGGCTGATGGGGCGCTCCCTCCGAGTACACCCGCAGCAGGGTCAGGTCCAGGTCGAACCGGGGGTAGGTGAAGTTGTCCGGGTCTCCGCCGAAGAACGCCGCCTGCCCCTCCGGGGCCATGACCAGGCGCACGTCGGAGAATCGGCGGAACTTGTAGAGGGAGTACATCCCCCCCTGGTACAGCGTCACGAGCTGGCAGTTGAGCCCCGTGGCGGCGGCGCACTCCTCGGTGAGGAGGGTGATGACGGAGTCCCTCTGCGCTCCCTGGCGCACCGGGTCGGTGGCGGTCAGGGCGGCGCGGATGCGGGGCGTCACGTCCTCGATGTCCTGGAGCTGGTCCACCCACACCCCGGGGCACGGCTTCTCCTCGGCCCGGGTCCGGGCCACGAACCCCGTCACCTGGTAGTTCTCCTCCGGGGTGGACACCCCGGCGATGCACCCCCGGGCGCAGTGGTGGTTCGTCATGACCAGGCCGTCGGGGGAGACGAAGGAGGAGGAGCACCCAGGCAGACGCACGGAAGCCATGCGGACGTGGTCCAGCCACCCCTGCGTGGGGCGGAAGCCGTAGGTGGCCTCCCAGTAGTCCAGGGGCGGGGCGTCGAAGGTCCACATGGTCCCGAATTCCTTGATGAACCCGGTGGTGGACTGGGTGGGGGCGGCGGTGGCCTGGGCGCCCAGGAGCTGGACGCCGAAGGAGAGGAGGACGGCGGCTCCGAGGCCACCGGCGAGAGTCTGGCGGGATCGAATCATGGTGAAGGGACTCCTTATCGAATGGCAGTCAATGCCTGGACCTGCCGGCGCTTTGCGCGGTATCCGGCGGGGTCACGAAGACCTTGGGGGCGTACTCCCGCAGGTGCTTGTCCTTCTCCAGGAAGGGCACGCCCTCCGTCATCCAGGCCGGAGCCGGAGCGCCCTTCAGGTGGTGGTCGAAGAACTCCTGGAGGCGGTACTGGAAATCGATGCGGTTCTCCAGCCTCCTGAGCCCGTGCCCCTCCCCGGGGTACGACAGCCAGATGATGGGCTTGCCCAGGAAGCGGAGCGCGTTGTACCACTCCAGCCCCTGCTCCCAGTTCACCGTGGGGTCGGCCTCGCCGTGCAGGTAGAGCACGGGGGTGTTCATGTCCTGAACACCCGAGATGGGAGACTGGTCCCAGTAGAGGTCGAAGTCGTCGTAGGGGTTGGTGCCGTAACGCCCCTGCCCGTAGATGTCGTACTGGTGGTTGCTCTCGCCGCTCCCCACGAAGAGCTGGTTGAACTCGCTCACCAGATTGATGGGGGCCGCTCCGTGGGCCACGGCGGCGAACATCTTCGATCGGGTCGCCACGTAGGCGCTCCCGCCCCCGCTGTAGGAGTGGCCGCTGAGCCCCACCCTGGCGGGATCGACGTACCCCATCTCGATGACCTTCCGCACCGCCGCCTCGATGCACTCCAGCATGTCCGAGTGGGAGGTGCCGGTACGGAAGTGGATGTCGGGCTGCATCAGCAGGTACCCGTTGCTCACCACCCCGGCGAAGTTGGGCTGGTGACGGTAGACGGGCGTGGGATAGACGTGCAGATCCTGGGAGTAGTCCTCGTAGAAGCGCACGATCATGGGGAGCTTCTGCCCCTCGCGGTGGTCGTCGGGGATCGCCAGCGTTCCCTGGAGGCGCACGCCGTCGTTGTTGGTGTAGTCGAAGAGGATCCGGTGCCCCCACAGGTACTCCTCCTGCTGGGGGTTGGCCGTGGACACCCGCTCCCGTTGCCCGAAGTCCCGCCCGCTCACCCACAGGTCCGGGAAGTCACGGAAGGTCTGGACGGTGAAGAGGTACCGGTCGGCGTTCTTCGCCTTCAGGGGCCGGCCGAACTTCCGGTCCTCCCAGGTGATCTCCCTGAGGCGCCCGCCGCGGAGCTCGAAGAACCCCTCCTTCTTCGTCCACTGGCCGTAGGCGGAGAGGAGCACCGGGCCGGAGAGGTCGATGAAGCGCTCCTCGGGGTCGGTGCGGACGTAGCGGAGCTCGATCTCGTCCCGGGCTCCCCGCCCCTCCGTCAGGTTGGTGGCGGCGCTCCCGTCCAGGGGCTGACGCCAGAGATCGTAGCGGTGGTTCAGGATCACCGCCCGGCCGTCCTTCGTCCAACCGGCCACCCCGTAGGGCGGCCTCTCCCCGGGGTTGTCGAACTCCTGGTCGGCGAAGTCCACCGGAGCGGAGGCGGTGAGGTTGCGGTGGGCGCCGGCGGCGAGGTCGTAATCCCAGACCTGTCCCTCCTTCCAGTAGAGGAAGTGCTTCCCGTCGGGGGAAAGCCCCATCGTCCGGAGGTGGCCTTGCAGGACCAGGGTCCGCTCCCCCGAGCGGGTGTCCACCCGGTAGTAGTCGGCGTAGGCGGGTTTCCAATCCGAGACGTAGTTCCTGTCGTCCCGCCCGATCCCCCAGCGCCCGTCCCGGGTGAGGTCCACCGTACGCATCCTCTCATCGGCCAGGGGCACCAGGCGGCTCTCGTCCAGGTGCACCGCGGCCAGGTAGGTCCGCTCCCGGTCCCGGGCGGCCTCCTGCTGCTGCTGGGTGCTGATGCGCTCGTCGGCCCAGTGGAAGATGTTCACGTCCGCCAGGGGAAGGGCGTCCTTGGGCCAGTCCTCCAGCTTGTCGTCCTGGGGCTTCGTGCCGACGAAGACGATGGAGAGATCCTCGCTCCAGGTGAGGCCCCCCTTCTCGCTGAGGACGAAGCCCTCGGGCATCCCCCTTCCCGAGACCGGATCGAAGACGAAACGCCGGGGGGCGCCTGCGTTCAGGCCGGTGAAGGCCGCCAGCACGTTGGCCCGCTCGGTCTTCTTCGCCAGGGTGTCGCCATGGAGGACCGCGACGCCGCTCCCCTCCTCGGACCAGGTGAGGCGGGCGTAACGCTCCTTGGCGTTGTCCAGCGCCCTCCGGGAGCCGGTGGCGAGCTCCGCCAGGTAGAGCCCGTTCCCGTCCCGGTCGGCCGCGTCCACGGTGTAGGCGAAGTGGGTCCCGGGCTTGTTGAAGGACGCCTCGGCCACGCTCCCCAGGAGCTCGTCGTAGCCGGCCCGGAGGTTCCTCAGGATCAGGTCGGTGCCCTGGTGCTCGGCCTTGGTGTCCTGACGGCGCTTCTTCACGAAGAAGTGGCTGGAGCCCCGGGCGAAGCCGAAGGAAGCGGCGTCGTCCCAGGCCACCTTCTCCCCGGAGGCCAGGTCCAGGAGCTCCGCCTTGCGGAGGACCGGGTCGTCGGCCCGACGGGCCTTCTCCGCGTCCTGGAACGGGGGAGAGAGGAAGTAGGCCACCCAGCGGCCGTCGTCGGAGAACTGGGCCCCGGACCCCAGGGGCACCACGTGGGCCGCGCCGGAGTCCAGGCTGGCCACGTGCAGGGTGTCGTCCCCCCGCTCCCGGGTGTAGCTCCAGGCGGCCCACTTCCCGTCGGGGGAGATCACCTCCCCCGAGATGGCCCGCCAGAGGCGGTACTCGGCGATGGGGAGGGGGCGGCCGGCGGCGGCGTCCTGGGCGGCCAGGAGTCCCTGGCAGGCCGCCAGCAGGAGGAGGGCCAGGGCCAGCGGCCCGGGGGACCGGAAGAGAAGACGCATGCTACGCCTCCAGGGGAAGAGGGCGACGGGAGCCCGCATGGGATCGTCAAATTGAGGCGGACGGGGGGTCACCGCCACCCCGCACCGTGGACCAGGCATGTCCTTCCCCTTAACAATCCCCCTGCTTCCCCCGTAGGATCAGCAGCGGGCTGGAGGCCGACGGCGTGAGCCCCTGTACCCCGAACCCCCGGAGCCCCCGGTGGACGAAGACAAGGTGAAGGCGTGGGCGCTGGCCTTCCAGGGAGGCGACCAGGAGAGCCTCCGGCTCCTGGTGGAGGCCCTGAGCCGGACCCTCATGGCCATGGCCTACCGCTACACCCGGGACTGGGAGTGGGCCCGGGACCTGACCCAGGAGACGTGGATGCGGGTGGCCCAGAACATCCCGCGCTACGATCCCCGGCGCTCCTTCGTCTCCTGGCTGTACGCCATTCACAGGAACGGGTGCGCCGACCACCTGCGGCTCCGGTGGGTCCGGCTCGAGACCACGCCGGGGGAGGAGGGGGTGCCGGAGCCGGCCGCGCCCCTGCGGGATCAACCGGACCGGGCCTTGGAGCGCCGGGAGTTCCACGAGCGGATCCTCCGGGCCGCGCGGGAGTTGAGCGACACCCAGAGGGAGGTCTTCCTTCTGGTGGACGTGGAGCAGGGCGATCAGAGATCGGTGGCCAGGGCGCTGGGGATGCGGGAGGGAACGCTGAGAGTGACGCTGCACCACGCCAGGAAGCGACTGGCGGCAGCCCTTCGGAGGATGGAGGAGACCACGTGAAGAAGGAGATCGACTGCCAGGTGTTCGAGGACCAGCTCGACGGCCTCGTGCGGGGAACCCTCCCCCGGGAGGGCGCCCGGCTCCTCGGGATCCACGCCGCCTCCTGCCCGGAGTGCGCCACCCTGCTCGGCGTTCAGGAGCACCTCGCCTCCCC
>JBFYZD010000274.1:0-11887 GCA_041309685.1 Gemmatimonadales bacterium
TCCCTCCGGGGCAGTCACCTTCATTCCTCCTACGCCCGAGCAGGAAGCTCCCACCCCAGCCTCCTTCCGGATCCGGTTCCCCCACGAGCGGAGCCTGTTCGTCAGGGTCAACGCCGTGGCCGACACGTTGGGGGCGGGGGACGGGAGCGACTCTCCGGTTGGGGGTTCCGAAGCCTCCGGAAGCGGGAGCGCGGATGCCTGGAAGCCTCCCTCCCTCTGGGGCCGTCCTCTGCACTGGCTCCGCATGGGACCCTGGCTGAGGGACCGCCTCCGCGTGGAAGTGACCCTCTCCCCTGCCGAGGCAGGGGCGCTGTACAGGGCCTATGGGGACGGGACACCCCTCCTGGTCCTCGGGCCCGGACCTTCCCACGGGCGCACGCAGGAGGGGAAGACGCCCGGCGGGTGATTCCCCGCCGGCGCGGGGCCCCAGATCGGGAACGGGGAGGGCCGCCTGCGCGACCCTCCCCGTCCTTGCCCCGAGCGACCCCGGGTGAGGGGCCTCTCAACTCATCAGCAGGGCTTCAATCCCCGATGAGCTTGATCTCCACCCGGCGGTTCCTGGCCCGGCCCTCCCGGGTGGCGTTGTCCGCGACGGGCTGGCTCTCGCCGAAGTTCCGGACGGTGAACTGGTTGGCACGGAGCTGGTTGAAGTTCTGCACCAGGAAGTCCCGCACGGCCTCGGCCCGCCGGAGACTCAACCCCATGTTGTAGGTCTCCTCCCCGGTGGCGTCGGCATGGCCGTGGACCTCGATGTCGGCGTCGGGGATGGTGATCAGCGTGGCCCCGATGGTCCGGAGCTTCGCCTGGCCGTCCGCCGTAAGGACCGCCGAGTCGAACTCGAAGTAGACGTCCTCGAAGGTGTAGCTCCGAACCTCGGGCTCGGGCTCCGCCGCCACCGGGATGGGGCATCCGTTGGCGTCCACCCTCGTTCCCCTGGGGGTGTTGGGGCAACGGTCCAGGCCGTCGAACACGCCGTCGCCGTCGGAGTCCACCGGGCACCCCTCGGCGTTCACCTGGGCACCGGCCGGAGTGTTGGGGCATCGGTCCAGGTAGTCCGCGACCCCGTCCCCATCCGAGTCCACCGGGCAACCCCGGGCATCCACCGTCACGCCGGCGGGCGTGCCGGGGCACTCGTCCACCTTGTCCTTGACGCCGTCCCCGTCGGAGTCCTTGGCGCCGAAGAAGTACGAGAAGCCGGCGGTGAAGGCCCACCCCCAGAAGGTCTCGTCAGCCGCATACCCCAGGATGTCGGTGCTGGTCTGGGTGAGGGCCTCAGTGACCTGGTGCATCCGGGCCTCGCCGATCAGGGCGAGGTTGTCCGTGAGGAAGAGGCGGGTACCCAGGCCGTAGGTGAAGGCGAGGTCGTTCTCCGAATCCCCGGTCTCCGGCCGCCAGAGGGCCATGCCGAGGCCACCCACGCCGAAGAGTTGGGCCCGCTTGTGGAGGTTCACCTCGTAGCCCAGCAGGGCGCTGGCGAAGTAGGCGTCCAGGTCGGTCACCCCGCCGATCGTCGGGCGGATGTCCAGGGGCACGTACCGGCCCTCGGCTCCCACGAAGAACCCTATCGGGAAGTGGTAGCCCAGGAAGCCGCTGAAGATGACGTTCCTGTCAGGGTCGATAAAAAACCGGCTCCCGTCGGGATCGAACTCGTAGTCGTCGTCGAACCCCCCGGCCTGCGCGGAGATCTCCCAGGGGCCCCGGATGGGAGCCTTGGAGTCCTGTCCCGCAGCCGTCGCGGGAGGCAGCAGGATGAGGAGGGCGGCAACCAGAGCCCAAATAGCGCGTTTGGTCATGGCGGTCCTTTCGTTGTTGATCCGGATCAGTGTCGTCCGAAGGAATGTCGAAGGAATCGCTGAATCTTGGGGAAGAAAGGCCGGAGAAGCAATGGGAAACGGAGAGCATTCGGGAAGGGAGACCCCGTGAGCCCGAGGACCTCGGAGCTCCCGCTCCCGGTGCCAGGCTCCCCCTCCACCCGGGCGGAACCGGCCGGGCCTTGAAACCTTCCGGCCGGTGGGGTCGTCTGAAGCGTTGTATGGTGTCAAACTGACATCATCGGTCCGATGCCAAGGAACCACCCCCCAGCCAGACGAGCCGGTGCCGAATGAGGCCTGCGCCCCCCGATCCGCTGCCCGAGAGCTTCCTGCCCCTTCATCCCCTGGAGTTCAGGATCCTCATGATCCTGCTGGAAGGCCCCTCTCACGGCTACGCCATGGTCCGGGAGATCGAGAAGAGTGAGGACGACCCGGGGAGGATCTACCCGGCCAACCTCTACCGCCGGATCCGGGACCTGCTGGCCCACGGGCTCCTGGAGGAGGCGGATCGGCCCGGCGCCGGTGGGGACGATCCCCGGCGGAGGTACTTCCGGATCAGCGCGCTCGGCCGCGAGGTGGCCGCGGCGGAAACGAGCCGCATGCGCCGGCTCCTGGAGGAGGCCCTGGCCCGTGGCCTTCGGCCCGGGAGGGGGGTGGTGCGGCCATGAGGGGCGGAGCGGAGGGATGGTACCGGGTTCTCCTCGGCTTCCTTCCCGGGAGCCTCCGGGAAGGGTTCGAGGAGGAGATGGTTCGGGATTTCCTGGCGCGTTTGAGGGAGGCGGGGGGATTCGCCGGCCGGGTCTCGGTCTGGACCGGGGCCCAGCCCTGATCCGGGCGTCCGCGGTCCCGGGCCCGCAGACCCCGGATCGGGCTTCCACGCGGACGGACGGCTCCGACCGGCTTGCGGCCCCGAAACGCCCCCCCCATTCTCTCGCAGGGACCCCTTCCCACCTTGCCGGAGCGCACCATGCCCTCGCTCAACCTCGCGTTGATGAAGCTCAACGCCCGCACCCGCTTCCAGCAGTTCAGGGTCACCCTTCCCTCGGCGGTGCAGGCCCGGACCCTGGACCCGGCGACGATCCTGGGGAACCCCCTCCTGGCCCCGACCCCCCTCTCGGTGGCGTCGAGCCCCTTGGTCCGACCCCAGCTTCCGCTCTCGGGGCCCACCATCGGCGGACATCGAGCCGTCACGGCGATCCCGACCCCCGTCCCCCCGGGGCTCGTCCAGGCCGCCTCCAACGACAAGCGGGACGTGGATCTCCAGACCTCGGCCAACAACGAGTACGGCGCGTTCATCGACCAGATGAGCCAGGCCATCGTCCAGGCCGTCGACCTCTGGCGCCAGACGGTCTACCTCGAGGGGGTGGTCATCAACGGCGTGACCGCCACGGGAGGAGCCCTGAAGGGACCGGCATTGGCGGACCTCCTCACCCCCCATGCGCCCCGCGTCGGGCTCTTCGGGAAGGCCCAGACGCACGCGACCGCGCTGGTCAACGCCATCGGCCAGGGGTGGCACCAGGCCGTGGGGATGGTGACGGTCCCGGGAATGCCCTGGTATCCGACCTTCGCGGTCTTCCCCGGCCCCATGGTACCCCCCACGCCCAACGTGCCCTTCCCCCTGGTGAGCTTGCGCTTCTCGCTGGCGTTTCTGAACTCCAACCTCCTGAAGACCCAGGCGCTCCAGCGCATCCAGGGGGGGGCCGTGTTCGCGGCCGACGAGCTCTTCACCGCCATCTGCGTGGGGCTGGAGAGCGCCCTGGAGGTCTGGATCCCCGCTCAGATGGTGACGAATGTCCTGGGCACCGGGCCCGTTCCCACCTTCGCGCCCCCCTACGTTCCGGTGGGGCCCGTAGTGGGGGGATACGTCCTCCCCAACCCCGGGATTCTAGCGACCTGAACGGCGCGCCCCGTGCGCATCCTCCTGGTCAACCCACCCTCACCGGAACGGCTGGGCGCACCCCTCCTGGGGCAGCAGTCCGTGGCCTCGGCGCTCCTCCGCCACGGGTGCGAGGTGCGTGTCATCGACGCGGCGGCTCGGGGCGTCGACTCGGGGAGCGACGAGTTGGTGGCCGAGGCGGAAGGCTTCGATCCGGACCTGGTGGGAATCGGGCTCTTCACCCGCTGGGTGGAGCGCGCCTATGCCCTGGCCGCGCGGCTCCGGGGTCGCGTTCCCCTTCTCGTCGCCGGGGGACCCCACGCTACCGTGCGGCCCGCGGAGGCCCTGGCCCGGGGATTCGATCTGGTCGTCCGGGGGGAGGCTGAGCGGGCCATCGTGGATCTGGTGGCATGCCTGGAAGGCGGGTCCGATCCCGGGGGCGTGGCCGGCCTGGTCTACCGGCGACCCGACGGAACGGCGGGACACGGGCCACCCCCCGAGCCCATCCACGACCTCGACGCCCTCGCCCCGGCCCTCCTGGCGCAGGGGCTGTACCGGCCGGAGTGGTACGGACCCCCGGGCCGGGTGGCGACCCCGGGCGGGATGCTCACCAGCCGGGGGTGCCCCGCCCATTGCACCTTCTGCGCGAACCACGTGACCGGACGCACGTTCCGCTGGCGGCAGGCGTCGCAGGTCGTCGCCGAGCTGAACGCGTACCACGACCTCACCGGTGTCGACTTCTTCCCCTTCTGGGACGACGCCCTGACGGCGAACGTGCCCCGCCTCAAGGAGCTCTGCCTCGCCCTGGAGCGGGACGTGCGCTTCCCCCTGCGATGGAGCGCCATCACCCGCGCCTCCATGGTGCGGCCCGAGCTCCTGAACGCCATGAAGAGGGCCGGGCTGCTCGCCGTCAACTTCGGCGTGGAGAGCGGGGACGACGCGATCCTCCGCTCCATCCGGAAGGGGGTGCGGACGAGCCAGGTGGTCCGGGCCCTGGAGTGGGCGAAGGACACGGGGCTGCTCACCACCTGCAACTTCATGCTGGGCTTCCCGCAGGATACTCCCCCCTCCCTGGAGCGGACCCTCCGCTTCATGGAGCGCATCGCACCCCTGGTGGACAACTTCAGCACCCTGGGGGTCGTCATCCCCTTCCCGGGCACTCCCCTCTACCAGGAGCACCACGTCCGGTATGGGTTCACCGAGTGGTGGCTCCAGCCCGCCTACGCCCGTTTCGCTCCCGCGCCGCCCATCGATGACGCCGAGGCGTTCCGTCGCGACTACGTCGACGACCCCACCCTGGAGCTGGACTTCTTCCGGTACGACGAGGAGGTGCGATCCCTGATCCGTGCCTGCCTCCGGTTCAAGGCCGAGCACAACCTGGCGCGCATGGGGTTCCCGGGAGAGGGGGGCCTCACCTCGGATGGCGTCGGGTCCCCCGGTCTCATTGCCGCGACGTGACGACCCCCATCGGCTGGGACCACCCCGCGACGGCGAGGGCTTATCTCCGCTTCACCGGCCGCCACCGACGCTACCGGGCGGCCAACCGGGCCCTGGTGGCCCATGCCGGAGTGGAGCCCTTCCACCGGGTGCTGGATGTAGCGGCGGGCGTGGGGCACACCGTCACCGAGCTTCTCGGAGTCCTGGGGCCCGAAGGGCGGGTTGTGGGCTTCGAGCCCGCCGGCGCCATGCGGACAGCGGGAAGGCGCCGGGTGCGGGATCCCCGGGTGGATTGGACCGGGACCATGCCGAACGAGCCAGAATCCTTCCACCGGGTGGTGTGCAGCGCCGCCGTCTGGCAGCTTGGCCCCCTGGAGGAGACGCTGAAGGAGTGGCGGAGCCTCCTCCGTGGGGACGGGGCTCTGACGTTCGACATCCCGGCCCTCTATCTGGGGGAGGCGGACCCCCCCGGGGGCGGGAAGGACCCCCTTCTCCTCGCCCTCCCCGCCCTCGTGGCGGAGGAGGGGATGCGGCTGCGGGCGGGGGGATCGGACGCAGCGGAAGCGCAAGCGGCGTCCGAGCCGACCGCCGTCTCCCCCGCCCTCACGGACCGGGCCGGCATCGAGGAGCTCCTGAGGCGGGCCGGCCTCCGGTTCACCCGCTGGGAGATCCGGGTCCGCTTTACGCAGCGGGCCCTGCGGGACTGGCTGAAGATCCCGGTGCTCACGGACCGGATCCTCCCCGGAGTGCCGGCGGGGGAGCGGGAGCGTCTGGTGGACCGGGCCTTCGCCGGGGTGGACCCTCGGTCGTGGAGGTGGGAGCGGTGGTACGGATGGGTGGCCTGGGAGGCCGATGATTCAGGCGCATGGGGAGTGGACCCGGTCCGCGCCATGCGCGTGGAGGGAGTCGGGACGCCGGGTCCTGGTGTCACTCCATGCTCCCGCCCGGGATGAGGCGCACCGCCGGAAACCCGCTCCCCGGCCAGGACCAGTGGAGCTCGGCGATCCGCCACTCCGCCTCGGTGCGCACCAGGAGGAACGTCATGCGCAGGGGCCAGACGAAGATGGGGCTCCGCTCGTACTGGGCCAGGACCAAGCTGGCGTCCTGGATGATCTCGTACAGGGCCCGCATGGAGGGGATGGGGGCCTCGGTGAGGTCGCGGATGCGGCTGAGCGAGCCGTCCCGGCTCGCCTCGGCCGAGCGGTAGAATGCCCCCTGGGTGGGGTCGCGGGTGGCGGTGGCGAAGACGGTGGCCCAGGCGGCGTCGCCCAGCAGGGTGACCTCCGCGTCCTCGATGAACATCTCCAGATCGCCGAAGCGGAGCCAGTCGTTGGCGAACATCTCGCGGGCCGCCCCCCTCCCGCTTCGCCATTCGAAGTCGCCCGGGAAGACCGCGTTGGTGCCCAGGAGGTCCGGCTGCTCGGTGAAGTTCTCCTCCAGCCAGCCGTCCAGGAGCGCGGTGTCGCGGGCCAGGTACCCCTCCTGGACGCGGGCCAGGAGGCTCCGGATCGCGTCCCGCTCGGGGTCCCGAGGGGAGGGGAGGGGTCCGGCCGTCCGGTTCAGCAACGCCTCCCAGGTGAGGGATCGCTTGAGCCCGTGACCCGGCGGGTCCCGGAAGATCTCCGGGGACGCTGGGGCGGGGCCCATCTCCACCACCTCCCGCCGCACCCGGTGCTCCACTCCACCCTCCTCCCAGCGCTCCTCCTCGATGAGGGGGAAAGCGGCCTCCCCCGCCAGGGAGCGCAGGAGGGCGGAGGACCAGTCCGGGTGCAGGAAGCGCTGGAGAGGTGTGTAGAGGTGGGGGAAGTCGGCCGGCGCGAACGGGAGGTCCGTGGTGAGGCATCGGGAGAGGGTGAGATCCCGGCCGTCCCCCCGGATCGTGACCTCCGTCCATGCGCAGGCGCGCCCGGCGGCCTCTCCGGCGCTCCCGGCCTCGCCCGGGACGCCCTCCAGCCTTGCCAGGCTCCGCAGGCGGAGCGCCCCCAGGGGCGTGAGCGCCTCCTCCAGCTTCAGGGGCAGGGGAAGGTGGAGGGAGGTGCCGTTTTCGAGGCTGTGCACCGCCAGGATCCCCCGCCCCTCATCCACGACGTAGCGGTCGGGCCCGCGCTGGAGAGCCACGAGCCCCTCCCCCACCCACAGCTCCTCCGTCCCGCTCTCGCCGCGATGCACCTGCCCGGTCGCGGGGTCGGTCCGCGTGTGGGTGACCCGGATGCGGGCACGGGTCGCCTGCGCGGACGCGGGCCCGGGCGCCGCCGCGCCTCCCAGGAGCCCGAGCAGGATGAGGAGGATCGCGCGCGCCAACGATGGGGGAAGAGAGGGGCTGGGAGGCACGTCCGCTCCCTCAGCCCGTTCGCGTGCGGGTGATCCTGGCCACCAGCCCGCTGGTGGGGTCGGGGCAGCGCACGAACTCCGTGGTCACGCCCTCGGGATCCACCACCTTCTCGTAGGGTGTGCCCCGGTACATCCACGTCATGTTCCCCCCATACTCCAGCACGCGCAGGAAGCTGTTCATGCTGTCCATGAGCCAGTGGCAGATCTGTCCCTTCTCGGACGGGTACTGGATGAGATCCCCCGGCTTGTGCCCCCATCCGCAGCCGCCGGCGGGGCCTTCGATGATCTCGATGGTGTAGGCGTAGGTGCGGCGCTCCTGGGCGGCGGCCTCGCCGGTCCCCACCACGGGCAGGGCGACGGCTCCGGTGCCGGCGAGTCCGCAGAAGGTGCGACGGTCCATGGAATCCTCCTTGGTCAGGGTTCGGGGGTGAACGGGCCCAGGACGACCCGGTCCAGGGATCGGGGGAGGAAGCGAACCCTGGTGATCCTACGGCCGGAACGGCCGGGCGATTTCCCGGACGTGCAAGGGAATTGTCAGGAAACGGTCAGGGGGGAGGCTGGCGCCTCCCCCCCGACCCGTGATGAAACGGTAAGCGGTCCCAGCGGCGCCCGTCAGTTCCCGGTGAGCCCCCTGGCCTCCAGGAGCGCCTGGATGCTGGGCTCCCGCCCCCGGAAGTTCACGTAGAGCTCCATCCCCGGGCGGGTTCCGCCCCGGGAGAGGACCTCGTTCCTGAGCTTCGCGGCCACCTCGGGGTTGAACAGGTCGCCCGTCTCCTTGAAGGCCATGAAGGCGTCCTTGTCCAGGACCTCGGCCCACAGGTAGGAGTAGTACCCCGCCGAATACCCGCCGCTGAAGATGTGGCTGAAGTAGCCGCTCCGGTACCGGGGCGGGATCTCCTCCAGGAGGCCCACCCGGGCCATCTCGGCGTTCTCGAAGGCCCTGGCCTCATGCTCGATGGGCACGGTGAGGGAGTGCCAGGCCATGTCCAGGAGGGCGGCGGCGATGAACTCCACCGTGATGAACCCCTGGTTGAAGGTGCCGCTGGCCTGGAGCTTCTCGATGAGCTCGTCCGGGAGGGGCTCGCCGGTCTGGTAGTGCTTGGCGTACATGCGCAGCACCTCCGGCTCGCTCATCCAGTTCTCCATGATCTGGGACGGCATCTCCACGAAGTCCCGGGGCACGGAGGTGCCGCTCAGGGACTCGTAGGTGACGTCGGAGAGGAGCCCGTGCAGCGCGTGCCCCATCTCGTGGGCCAGGGTGAGGGCGTTGTCCAGCCCGATCAGGGAGGGGCCGCCGGCGGCGGGGGCCGGGAAGTTGAAGTTGGTGGTGACGATGGGGGTGACGTACCCGTTCACGTTGGATTGGCTCCGGAGCGCGTTCATCCAGGCTCCGCCCCGCTTGCTGGGCCGGGCGAAGAAGTCCAGGTAGAGGACGCCCTGGTGGGTACCGTCGGAATCCCGGACCTCGAACACCTGCTGGTCCGGGTGCCAGCGAGGCAGATCGGTTCGCTCGATGAAGGTGAAGCCGTAGAGGTGATTGGCCACCATGAACACCCCATCACGGACGGCGTTCACCTCGAAGTAGGGAAGGAGGGCCTCCTGGTCCAGGTCGTAGCGGGCCTTGCGGACCTTCTCGGTGTAGTGCCGCCAGTCCCAGCCCTCCAGCTTGCCCTCGATGCCATCGGCGTTCATGAGGGCCTGCATGTCCGCCCGTTCCCGCGTCGCCACCTCCAGCGCCGGCCTCCAGACCTCCTCCAGGAAGCTCATCACCCGGTCCGGGGTCTCGGCCATGTTGTCGGAGAGGACGAAGTGGGCGTGGGTGGGGTAGCCCATGAGGACCGCCTTCTCCGCCCGCAGGGCCGCGATCCGGGACAGGATCCGCTTGTTGTCGTGCTCGTTGTCGTTGTCCCCCCTCATGAGGTAGCCCATGTAGATGTGCTGCCTGAGCCCCCGGTTGGGGGAGGACTCCAGGAAGGGATCGATGCTGGGCCGGTCCTGGGTGAAGAGCCAGCCGGCTTCGTGCCCCTTGCTCCTGGCCTTCTCCGCCGCCAGGGACACCAGGCCCGCCGGGAGGTTCCCCAGGTCCGCGGTGTCCGTGACCAGGAGCTCATAGGCATTGGTCTCCGCCAGGACGTTCTCCCCGAACCGGGTGGAGATCTCAGCCAGCTCGCCGTTGATCTCCCTCACCCGGGCCTTGGCCTCCTCGCTCAGGGCGGCGCCGCTCCGGACGAACCCCTTGTGGGTCTCCTCCAGGAGCTTGTCCTGCTCCGGGGTCAGGCTCAGCCCGGCCCGCTGGTCGAAGACGGCCCGCACCCGTTCCCAGAGCGCCGGGTTCAGGCTGATGTCGTCGCCGTGGGCTGCCAGGACGGGAGCCAGGGTGCGGTCCACGGCCTGGAGCGAGTCGTTGGTGTGGGCCCCGTTCACGGCCCCGAACACCCGGGAGACGCGGCTCAGCATGCTGCCGGTGGTCTCCAGGGCGACGATGGTGTTCTCGAAGGTGGGGGCTTCCGGGTTGTTCACGATGGCCTCGATCTCGGACTTCTGCATGGCCATGGCCTCCCGGAAGGCCGGCTCGTAGTGCTCGTTGCGGATGAGATCGAAGGGAGGCACGCCGAACTCGGTGTGCCATTCCGCCAGGAGCGGGTTCTCATGGCCGGTGACGTGGCTGGGGGTGATCCCGCCGGTGGTGCCTTGATCGCCGCAGGCGACCAGGGCGAGAGCCGAGAGAAGGAGCAGCCCGAGGGTCCGGGCGGAAGGGAAAGCACGGCGTTCGAAGGGATTCACGGAAAGCCTCCTTAACAGGGTTGAACTGTCATCAACCTGGCACGTGGAGCCGCCCGGGGAAAGAGTCGCTCCCCTTGCCTGGGAGCGTTTGGTTGGGTCCATTCAGGGGACGTTCCCGCCCCTCAGGGGTCCCATTGACGATGGAACAGCGAGGTCCACCCATGCCCTCACCCGGCCTCTCCCGGCGAAGCTTCGTCTCGCTCCTCCCCCTGGCCGCCCTGGCGGCCCCCTCCACCCTGGTGGCACTCCACGGCCCGGAGGGTGAGCACCTGGTGGGCCCCCGGCGCCAGCAGGTGGACCGCCACGGGTTCGCGGGTCCCTTCACCCCGGAGGAGGCCGCGGCGGTGGCGGCCTCGCCCATGGCCCGCACCATCGGCGGCCTCATGGGCAAGGGGTATTCCTGTTCCGAGATGATGCTGGCGGCGGCGCTCGAGGTGCTGGAGCTTCCCAAGGAACACCTGGACGCGGCCGCCGTGTTCGGCGGCGGGATCGCCAAGGGAGACCTCTGCGGGTTCCTGACCGGCGGCCTCATGGCGATCGGTTTCGCGGCGGCCAAGAAGACCCCGGACCGCACCCTCCTGCACCGGATCTCGCGCCAGGCTTCCAACGCCTACTGGGAGTGGTGGATCACGGTGGGGGACGTCCACTGCCCGGGCCCCCTGGAGTCCCACCCCAACGATGAGATGTTCCTGCGCATGGCCCAACGGACGGCGGTGAAGCTCGAGGGAGCGATCACGGCCATGACGGGAGCGTAGGAAGACCCGGGCAGGAGGCAACTCGGGGCAAAGGAGGCGGGACCATGGAGCAAGAAATCGCCATGATGGTGTTCTCGGTGATCATGACCCTCATCGTCTTCGGGTCCATCGTCGGCACCATCCTTCTCTATCCCCTGGTCAAGCGCCTGGGCGGCTATCTCGAGGCCAAATCGGAGGAAGCCCGGGCCCTGGCCGGCCGCTCTCCCGAGGACCTGGAGCGGCTCTTCTCCAGCCTGGAGTCCTTCGGACGGCGCCTCAAGGAATTGGAGGAGCGACAGGAGTTCACGGAGAAGCTCCTGGCGAGACCGAAGAGCGGGGACCAGGGGTGAGGGAGCGAAGCCGGGATCCTCTTCCTTCGTACCCCGGGAGAGACCTTTCTCCGGGGGAGCATCGATGACGGATCAGGATTCCGCCTCCCGGCCTACCCTGGCCGGCCGTTACCAGGTCCAGGGCGAGCTGGGTCGCGGAGGAATGGCCACGGTCTATCTGGCCCTGGACCTGAAGCATGGCCGCAAGGTGGCCCTCAAGGTCCTGCGCCCGGAGCTGGCCGCCGCCGTGGGCGCCGAGCGCTTCCTGCGCGAGATCGAGATCACCGCCGGCCTCAACCACCCCCACATCCTCCCCCTCCTGGACTCGGGTGAGGCCGGCGGGCTCCTCTTCTACGTCATGCCCTGGGTGGCGGGAGGCTCGCTACGCCGCCTCCTGGCCGGGGAGGAGGTTCCGCTCGAGGTGGTGCTGCGCATCATGCGGGAAGTGGCCTCCGCGCTCGACTACGCCCACCACCGCGGAGTCGTACACCGTGACATCAAGCCCGAGAACATCCTCTTCGTGGAGGGGCTGGCGGTGGTGGGGGACTTCGGCATCGCCCGGGCGGTGAGCGCGCTCCCCCGCGA
>JBFYZD010000275.1:0-4547 GCA_041309685.1 Gemmatimonadales bacterium
TCGCGGGCACCCTCAGGCCTCCACCGGCTCAGGGGTACGGGGGTCCGCCGATCCCCGGGGCCCCCGGGGCCCGGAGCCATCGGCCCGGCCTCCCCCCTCGCCCCTCGCCCCGCCTTCCACCCGCCGGTCCACCTGGATCCACCGGGCCTGCTCCTTCCGCAGAGCGATGAGGGCACCCCGGATCCGGAACGCCACCGGGTCCCCCCCGGCGCTGCGGAGCTCCGCCTCCACCACCGTCCCCGGAACGAGGCCCAGATCCAGGAGCCGCCTCCGCTGGGGACCCTGGAGCCCGGGGTGGATCCCCAGCACCCGGGCCGACTCCCCGTCCCCCAGCTCCGCCAGCGTCTCTCCCGCCGCCTCGTCCAGCTCGGCGTCGGGGAGGAGCTCCACCGTGACGTGGCGGGCCACCACCGGCTTCAGGGAGATCTCCTGCCCGCCGGCCTGGAAGCGGACCTCCCCCGACCCCGACTCCAGCGCCCGGACGGTCATGGACGGGCTCAGTCCAGCTCCGGTGAGGGCCTCGTAGACCTCCCGGGGCTCGTCCCCCAGGTGCACGATGGACGCGACCTCCCCGGGATCCAGGGAGGTGAGGGGCACCCCCGTCCTGGGCGGAAGCTCCCCCGAGGCGGTGGGGATGGGGTCCCCGTGGGGATCGAAGAGGGGGTGGCCCAGCCGGCTGGCCAGGGACTCCCGTTCGTCCGGCGTCAGCTTGTGCTCCCTCCGCTCCGCCTCCCGGTGCCAGTCCGCGGGCTCGACCCCCGTCCGGTCCGCCAGGTAGCGCTCCAGGAGGCGGTGGGTCCGGACCAGGTGAAGGGCGTACTCCCGCCCCTCCTCCGTGAGGACGAAGCCGGCCGGC
This sequence comes from Gemmatimonadales bacterium, assembly GCA_041309685.1. Classification (GTDB taxonomy): domain Bacteria; phylum Gemmatimonadota; class Gemmatimonadetes; order Longimicrobiales; family Gaopeijiaceae; genus JBFYZD01. The sequence continues at coordinate 857 of JBFYZD010000275.1, forward strand.
AGGGCCCTGGCCAGGCCGTTCTCCTCCAGGCGGTCCAGAAGCTGGATGGCCCGGCTCCGGGAGATCCCCACAGAACCCGCGACGGACTCCACGGAGCAGTTCCTCCCCCCATACTCGCACTTGTAGAGGTGCTTCAGGGTGTCCTCCAGGCGAACCCGCTCCGTCATTCCGAGGAGGGCGAGGCCCCGGGAGATGAGACCCCGTTCGGGCCATGCCAGGAGGGCGACCAGGACGACAAGGAGGGCGAAGACCAGGAGGGCGGTGGCGGGATGGATCATGGAGAGGTGCGTCACACCAGGTTTAGGTTGCCCTAAACCTAGGGATCGCCAACCAGGAAAGCAAGGGAAGCGCTCGGGAGCGAGGCGCTCCAGGAGGCGGACCCCCGAGCCGGCCCTATCCCTTCGGCTTCCAACGGGAGACCCCCCACACCCCCCCGGCAAGACACACCCCGATGAAGGAGAGGAGGTGGAGCAGGGCCCCGCCTGCGGAGGAGAGCTCCCCGGCCCGGATGGCCCCCATGAGGGTCACCGCCTCCGGGAAGGGAGGGAGGATCCAGTCGGCCGCTCGCTGGACCAGGACCGGCTGTTTCACGAGGAGCACCGGGGCCGTGAGAGAGAGGAAGGCCCCCAGGACGGTGAGATCCGAAGGTCGCCGCCCCCCCCACGCCGAGAGCAGACCTCCGAAGGTGCGGGTAACCGTGCAGGTCGCCATCCCGAAGGCGAACAGGGAGGGCCAGCTCCCGGGGGAGCCGTGTCCCACGCTCCAGAGGGCCAGAGCCCCGGCCGCGGCCCACCAGAGGCACGCCACAGAGAAGAGCCCCGCGTCCAGGATCCAGTCCTCCAGCGCCGCATCCCCCAGGGAGATCCCCTTCTGCGCGAGCCAGATGGACTCCTCCTCCCGGAGCCCTCGTCCCGCCACCACCCCCAGCGCGAGGGCGACGCTGAGGAACCAGGTGAGGATGAGGATCCCCCGCCCCCGCTCCTCGATGATCGGCACCGCCTCCAGGGGGAGGAAGAAGAGGACGGGAAGGAGGGCGTAGACCATTCCTCCCGCCACCCCCGGAGAGCTCCGCCTCCAGTAGGCCGAGCGCCAGCGCCAGGCCGTCCTGAGCCCCCGGTTCATCCTGGCCTCCCCAGAAAGGCCTTCTCGTAGAGGGCATCGAAGCTCCCGTGCTCCTCCAGCGCCTCCCGGCGGGTCCAGGCCCCCAGGGCCTGGCCGTCCCGAACGAACACCAGGGCGTCCGCCATGCGCTGGAGCTCGTCCAGATGGTGGGAGGAGACGATCACCGTGCGCCCTTCCCGGCCCAGCCCCGTCAGGACCTCTCGCAGCTCCCGGACCGCACCGGGGTCGAGCCCGTTGGTGGGCTCGTCCAGGAGAAGGAGCCAGGGCTCGCCGGAGAGGGCCGCCCCCAGGGCGACCTTCTTCCTCTGCCCGTGGGAGAGGACCCCGATCCGCCTGGGCAGGAGGCTGCCCAGCCCCGGAAGCCCAAGAAGGTCATCCCCCTCCCCGGGAAGGGGCGCGCCGCCGGGGAGGACACCGGAGAGGAACTCCCTCACCGTCAGGTACGGGGGGAGCGGAGGGTTCTCCGGGAGGAATCCGGTCCCGTGGGCCGCGATGAAGGCGGAAGGCTCCCGGCCCCCGAGGGTCAGGGCGCCACCCGACGGAGGGAGCAGCCCGCAGACCGTCCGGAGAAAGGTGCTCTTCCCGGCCCCGTTGGGCCCCACGAGCCCGGTGATCCCGGGGACGAAACGGGCCGTGAGGCCCCGGAGGCCGAGGGCGGGCCCCTTCCCCCCTTCGTAGGCCACCACCAGCTCCGTCGCCACCACCTCCGGGCCCCGGAGCTGCTCAGAACGACCGCAAGACGAATTCATGGATCACCGTTTCGTTCAGCTCTTCCTTCACCAGGAACGCCCGCCCGCCGTCCAGGAACACCGGGTCCGGAAAGCCATCCTCGTTGAAGCGCCAGAGGGGGGAACCGTCCGGGGCCAGGAGCTCCAGGTGCTGGCGGTCCTCACCGGCGGTGACGGCCAGGAGGAAGGCTCCCTCCGGGGTGACGGTGAAGTCCCGGACCGAAGGCCAGAAGGGGGGGAGCTGGAAGAGGTCGGGGTGTCCCTCCACTCCCCCGGAAAAGACCTTGGTGTTGTAGCTCTCCCGGGTCCGCCGGGGCACGAGCCAGAGGGGCGGGGCGGAGCGGAGGGCCACCGGAACCACCTCCTCGCTCCCCTCCGCGGCCCGGAAGACGCCGTGGGTCAGGGCGTTGGCTCCCAGGAGCTCCCTGCCCGCGGTGGCCAGGTGGAGGCGATCGAAGAGGAGGGGGCGGCCGCTCTCCCCATGGGAGAAGACCACCCGGCCGGGCTCCTCCCCTCCGTAGGCCCGGGCCTCCCACCTCCCCGTCCCGTCCCGGCCGAGGACCAGGGAGAGGACCACGGGCTCCCCCCCGGAACCCACCACCACCTGGGTCGGTTGAAACGAGTGGGAATCCCCGGCGGAGAGAGGGATGTCCTCCAGACGGACCCCTCCCCGGTCCCAGACGGAGAGAGTGAAACGGCCGGCATCCAGGATGTAGACCCGCCCCTCCCCGAGGGCGATGGACTCGGCCCGGGAGAGCCAGTCCGGCGACCCCGGGTTCGGGTCTCCGAACCCCCCCAGGAGGGAGTCGGCGGTGAGGATGAACCACCGGTGGCGGGTGAGGACGGCCAGGGCCTCCCCGGAAGCGGCCAGGTCCACCACGCTCCCCTCCTCCCCCCCGAGCCGGGCCACCGGCTCGGTGCCGGGCGGCCGGGGGGGGAGGGGAGCAAGGAGCCCCTGGTCGGGATGAGCGGGGTCCTCGTTCCCCCGGGGCCCTGCCGCGAGGGCGAGGGCCCCGGAGAGGGCGCCAACAGCCAGAGCGAACGCGATTCCCAGCCCGTGAGCGGCTCGCATACCGGGTTTCCTCAGGTCAGGGTTGGTTCAGGTCGACGGTGCGCCTGCGTCCATCCGGCGGTCAGGTGGGGACGCGCCCCACGAGAGGCGCCTCAATGGAAGGAGAGGGAAACGGACTCGAGCGTGCACCCCGCCAGCATCAGGCTGCAGGCGGCGCCGACGGCGATCTTCTCCAGCCAGTTGCTGTCCTCCAGGGTGTCGTCGCACAGGGTGATGACGTCGTCGTAGCACTCCTCGACGGACTCCGCGAAGAGGGGTGAGGTGAAGGCGGCCAGGGCCAGCATGAGGACCGCCACTCCGCGTCGGGCACTGCGGATCTGGGTAAGCATGGTTCTTCCTCCAGGTTGATAGGGTTGTCTGTTGCCATCGCTCCCGGCATGCGAGCCGCCCACAAGCAGTGGCACTCGGCTCCGGGACCCGGCACGCCGGGGCTCCAACCGGGGAGGGACGACCTGGAGGACAAGCAAAGAGGGGGACGCAACGTCAAGGGACGGTGTCAGTGCCTGAAGGGATCTCCGCCACCCTTTCCTTTCGATTCTTCCTTGTGTGGATGATTCTCCCGCGGGAGCCGGGGGAAGAGGCCACCGGGCCCCTCCGATCCCAGGCGTCACCTGGGTCCAGCAAGCGTGAAAGGAAGGTGCACCCCGGCCCGGGGCGGCGGGATAGCTGGATGGGACGATCGTGGGGGCGGCCGGGCGGCTCGCCCCCGGCTCAGCCCAGGAACTCCGCCAGGGCCCGGTTGAAGGCTTCCGGCGCCTCCAGGTTGGAG
>JBFYZD010000276.1:0-36738 GCA_041309685.1 Gemmatimonadales bacterium
CTGCGCCGGCCCGGGGAGGGACGGCGCCGGCCCGAGGTGCGGCGGCGGGGAGCGGGGGTGCTGCGGAGAGCGCCCGGGGCGCCGACCTCATCCTGTTGGATCTCTCCGCCGGGACCCTCACCAACCTGGGAAACGTGGCGGAGTCCGCCTTCAACGAGGCCGGAACCCACTTCGCCTACCTGGTGGATGCCGAGGGGAGGGCCGGAAACGGCGTCCTCCTCCTGGAGCTGGGGACGATGCGCGTCATCCCTCTCAGCACCGGGAGCTTTCTGTACGAGGGGTTGGCCTGGGACGAGGATGGGACGGCGCTGGCGGTCCTCCGGGGGGACAGGACCGAGGGGATGGCGCAGCGGAGCAACGTGCTGCTGACCTTCTCCGGCGTGGTCGCGGCGGCTGCCGCAGGCGCCGGTGGCCCGGCGCCTTCCCTCTACGACCCCGCCGGGGACCCCTCCTTCCCCGAGGGCTTCGTCCTGAGCGAGCTCCGTCCTCCCTCCTGGAGCAAGGACGCGCGCCGGGTCTTCCTGGGGATCAAGGAGCAGGAGGAGGAGGCCGGGAAGGACGACGAGCCCCGGGCCAACGTGGATGTCTGGCACTGGAAGGACAGACGGGTGCAGTCGGTGCAGCAGGTCCAGGCGGCCCGGGACCGGAGGGCCACCTTCCTCTCGGTCCTGAACCTGGAGGGGAGCCGGTTCGTCCGCCTGGCCTCCGAGACGATGGAGCAGGTGCAGCTCACCGAGGACGGCCGCTGGGCCATCGGCTCCGACGACACCCCCTACTGGGCGGACCCCGACCACGAGGACAACCGCGCCGACGTCTACCGCATCGATCCCACTTCGGGGGAGAAGACCCTGGTCACCGAGGCCCTGACCTACAACATGGGGACCTCCTCCGATTCCCGGTGGCTCCTCTTCTGGCAGGACCGGCAGGTGCTGGCGTACGAGCTGGCCACGGGCCGCAGGGTGAACCTGACCGAGGCCGCCGGCGGGGTGGACTTCGAGAACAAGGAGTTCGACCGCCCGGTGGAGAAGTCCACCTACGGGGTGGGGGGCTGGACCGCCGACGGGAAGGCCGTCTTCCTGAATCACCGCTTCGACGTGTGGCAGGTGCCCCTGGACGGGGGGGAAGCCGTGAACCTTACGGGAGGGATGGGAGAGCGGGAGGAGATCCAGTTCCGCATCATGGACCTGGACACCGAGGACGACGGGGTGGACACCTCCGAGCCCCTCTTCCTCTCCGGCTACGGAGAATGGACGAAGAAGTCGGGGTACTTCCGGGCCCGCCCCGGGCGGGAGCCCCAGGAGCTCCTCTTCCAGGATGCCATGCTGGGGACGGCCGGCTTCCGGGGCGCGGGCCTCGTGAAGGCCCAGGATGCGGACCGGGTGCTCTTCACCCGGCAGACCTTCGTGGACTTCCCCGACTACTGGGTGAGCGATACCCGCTTCCGCGATCCGGTGAGGGTCACCGAGGCCAACCCCCAGCAGGCCGGGTTCCTCTGGAGCCCGGGCCGGGTGCTGGTGGACTACACCGACGGGCGGGGGCACAAGCTCCAGGCGACGCTGACGCTGCCGGCGGGATACGAGGCGGGGAAGCGGTATCCCATGATCATGTACTTCTACGAGAAGATGAGCCAGCAGCACCATCAGTATTCCCGCCCCGTCTATGACGACCGCCCCCACATGTCCACCTACGCCAGCAACGGGTACCTGGTCCTGATGCCGGACATCGTCTACGACATGGGGTATCCCGGGAGCTCCGCCCTGGACGACGTGGTCTCGTCGGCCCGGGCCACCATCGAGGCCGGCTACGCCGACCCCGGCCGCATCTGCCTGCAGGGGCACAGTTGGGGCGGCTACGAGACCTCCTTCATCCTCACCCAGACCGACATGTTCACCTGCATCGTCACCGGGGCGCCCCTCACGAACCTGGTGAGCATGCACAACATCCTCTACAAGCAGAGCGGGAACCCCAACGCCAGCCTGATCGAGTGGGGGCAGGGGCGGATGGACACCACCCCCTTCCACGACCTGGAGCGCTACGTGGCCGAATCCCCCATCCACCACGCGGCCGACATCAGTACCCCCTTCCTCATCCTGCACGGGACCGCGGACGGGGCGGTGGACTGGAACCAGGGGCTGGAGCTCTACATCGCCGCGCGGCGCATGGGGAAGAAAGCGATTTTGCTTTCCTATCCCGACGAGCCGCACCACCTTGGTAGGGAAGAGAACCAGAAGGACTTCCAGATTCGCATGAAGCAGTTCTTCGACCACTACCTGAAGGACGCGCCGGCTCCGCGCTGGATGACGGAGGGCGTGCCCTTCCTTCAGAAGGAGCGGGTGGGGCCCAGGGATGGAGTGGGAGGGAACCCGGGCTGAGAAGGAGGTCCGTGCCATGCCAAGTCGAAAGCGGAAGGTTCACGCTTCCCGGGGCGCCGCCGCGGGAAGTCTGGGGTCGGGTCTGGGTGCCCTGCTCCTGGCGGCGCTCCCACTGGCGCCCCTCCCTTCGGCGGGGCTCGCGGCACAGGAGCCCTATGCCCCCGGACTCTACGCTGAGTTGGTGACGCCCAAGGGCCTGATCGTCATTTCCCTGGACTTCCGGCGGGCGCCCATGACGGTGGCCAACTTCGTGGGGTTGGCGGAGGGGACCATCGAGAACCAGGCCCTTCCCCCGGGGCGCCCCTTCTACGACGGCACCACCTTCCACCGGGTGGCCCCCGGGCACGTGATCCAGGCGGGGATCCCCGTCTCGGAGGTGGCCAACACCCCGGGCTACAGCATCCCCAACGAGATCCACCCGGAGCTGGGCCATGGCCGGGAGGGGGTGGTGGGGATGGCCAACGGGGGGCCCCATACCGGGAAGGCCCAGTTCTACATCACCCTGGGGGACCGCTCCTACCTGGACGGGGACTATGCCGTGTTCGGGGAGGTGGTGGAGGGGATGGACGTGGTCCGGAGCATCGTCCGGGGCGACGTCATCGAGCGGGTGCGGATCGTCCGGGCGGGATCGGAAGCCGGGGCCTTTCGGCCCTCCACGGAGTCCTTTCGCCGCATGAGGGAGGAGGTCCGGGCCCAGGTGGAGGCCCGGGAGGCGGACCGGCGCGGGGAGGAGCTGGCGTACCTGGAGGCCTCCTGGCCCCACGCGGTCATCACGGAGGCCGGGTGGCGGTACGTGGTGCTGCGTCCGGGCACGGGGCCGGCTCTGGTGCCGGGCGATACCGTGACCGTCCGGTACACGGGCCGCACCGTCCGCGGCCTGTCCTTCGCCAGCACCGCCGAGAACGGCGAGCCCCACTTCTTCCTGCCCGGGGAGGAGGGAGGGGAACCCTTCCCCTTCGTCGTGGGGGAGACCCGGGTGAACCCGGGGCTCTGCCGGGCCGTGGCGGCCATGGCGCGGGGAGAGCGGCGCCTGGTCATCGTGCCTGCGGAGCTGGGCTACGACCCCGCGGGGTTCTACGGAAGGCCGCGGTCCGGGGAGCCTCGTTTCGTCATCCGGCCCCGCTCCATTCTCATCTACGAAGTGGAGGTCATGGGGTCCTGAGGGTCCGCGAGTTGCTCCTCCCCGGGGAGAAGGCGAACTTGACAACACGAGTTCGCCTTTTTCCGCCCCTCGTGGGGGATGAGCCATGAAACACGACGACACGACCCGCTGGAATATCGACACCGCCTGCATCCACGCCGGCACCGCGCCCGATCCCGTGTTCGGCGCCGTGGCGCCACCCATCTACCAGACCTCCACCTTCGTCTTCCGCACCCCGGAGGAGGGGGCCGCCCGCTTTGCCGGCACGGATGCGGGCTACATCTACACCCGCATGGGAAACCCCACCATCGCCATGCTGGAGGAGAACGTCGCCATCCTGGAGGAAGGGCTCGGGGCCCTGGCCACCTCCTCCGGGATGAGCGCGGTCTCCACCGTGTTCTTCGCCCTCCTTTCCTCCGGGGACCACGTGGTGTGCAGCGCCTCGGTTTACGGTCCCTCCCGGGTGGTCCTGGAGCGGGATTTCGCCCGCTTCGGCGTCCAGGCCTCCCTGGTGGACACCAGCGACCCGGAGGTGCTCCGCAACGCCATCAACGACCGGACCCGGGTGGTGTTCGTGGAGACCCCCGCCAACCCCACCCTGGCCATCACCGACCTGAAGCTGGCGGCGGAGCTGGCCCACCAGGCCGGGGCGCTGCTGGTCGTGGACAACACCTTCATGAGCCCGGTCCTCCAGAAGCCCTTCCGCTTCGGGGCCGACATCGTGCTCCACTCCGTCACCAAGTTCCTCAACGGCCACTCCGACGTGGTGGGGGGCGTGCTCGTCTTCCGGGACGAGGCCCTGCTGAAGCGGGTCCGGTCGGTCCTCCACTATCTGGGAGGCACCATGGATCCCCACCAGGCCTGGATGGTGCTGAGGGGGATCAAGACGCTGGCCATGCGGGCCCGCACGGCCCAGGACAACGCCCGGGCCGTGGCGGCCTTCCTGGCCGCCCACCCCGCGGTGGAGCGGGTGGCCTACCCCGGCCTCCCCGGCCACCCCCAGGCCGATCTCATCGCCGCCCAGATGGCGGGTCCCGGCTCCCTCATCTCCTTCGAGCTCAAGGGTGGGATCGAGGCCGGTAAGAAGGTGCTGAACGGCGTGCGCATCCCGGCGCTGGCCGTCTCCCTCGGGGGGGTGGAGAGCCTGATCCAGCACCCCGCCTCCATGACCCATGCCGCCGTGAAGCGGGAGGATCGCCTGGCGGCGGGGATCAGCGACGGACTGGTGCGCCTCTCCGTGGGGTGTGAGGGGGTGGAGGATCTGCTGGCGGACCTGAAGCAGGCGTTGGACGGGGTGGGGTAGGGGAGGGGCGGGGGAGAACCGTGTAGACCCCGCTGGAGGGGGCCGGGCGCTCCTCCCCGGCCCCTCCCAGGGCGGCGACCGTGAGGTCGTCGAGGTCGATGGAATTACCCGGCTCGTCCACGTAGATCCCCAGGAAGCCGTCGGGGGGGGCGGGAAGAGGCACGGACCGCAGGAACCGGCCGTTGGCGAAGAGGTGGGCCGTCCATCCCTCGAGCTCCACGGCGAGGCGGTTCTCCGCCCCCAGACCCGGCAGGATCTCGGCCCGGCGCACCCAGGGCGTGAGGCTCCGCCAGCCCCCCGTCTCCCACCGCACGACCTGGTACCGTCCCAGCCCATCGATCTGGAAGACGAAGTACTCCGGCGATTCCCGGCTGGCCTTGCCGAACACCAGGCCCATGGGTTGATCGGCGAGGCCGGCGGTGAGGCGGAGCTTGGCGGAGACGCGGGTGGGGCCCTCGGCCCTCGCCGCGGTCTGGTAGAGCACCCAGGTGCAGGATAGGGAGGAGGGCGAGGTATTGGAGACGAGGTACCTCCCGTCCTGAATCGCGGTTCGGCAGGGAGGGTCGTCGGAGTCGAACCCCGGGCCCGGGGACTCGAAGTCCAACTGCGTGAGCACCCGTCGGGGGAGGGCGGGCGGGCGGGGGAGGGGAGGAGCCAACTGGACCAGGCGAACATCCTCCAGGGCGATCTCCATCCCGGCCGCGTTCACGTACAATCCCGGAGCGCCCGCCTGAAGCTCCGGCGCGTCGAACCGTCCCAGGCTTCGTCCGTTGGCCAGGAGCTCCACCGCGCCGGGGTGTTGCTCCACGGACAGCTCGTTCACGGCTCCCAGCTCCCTGCGGAGGGCGTCGGTCTGGCGCCAGTCGGTCAGGTCCACCCACTGCTCCCCGGCGAGACGGGTCAGCTTGAAATCCCCGCCCGGGGAGATCAGGAAGGCGTGGTAGCCCTCCCGGGGCGCTCCCTCCGACTGGTTCCCGTAGCCGAACACCAACCCGAAGGACTCGCCCTCCGAGCCCCGCACCGCCCGCATGCGGGCCGAGATCCTCACCGTTCCCTCCAGCGTTCCCACCTGCCAGAAGACATAGCTGCAAGACCGGCCCACTTCCCCCTCGTGGGAGAGATGGAAGGCTTCGCCCTGCTGGAAGGCGCGGCAGGGGGCGGGGGTGGAGGGGAAGGGGCTCGATCCCAGGAAGTCCTCCCCGAGGAGGAGGGTTCCTCCGGCCCCGTCAGGGGAAGAGGCCGGAGCGGGACGGACCCGGGACCCGAAGATCCGCGCTCCGTCCCCGGGAGAGGCGGCGACCGCTCCCGGCAGCGCCACCAGCCAGACTCCGGAATCGTCCGCGCTGGAGACCCGCCAGGCTCCCTGGACGCGCACCCGACCCAAACCCGGGACCTGCTGTTCCAGGGCGGCGGTGTCGCCCTCGGCGGGGATGAGGTCCCCCTCCAGCACCACCCTGGCGCGCCCCTCGTGAACCTCGGCCACGATCCCCCGTAGCTCGGTGGAGCCTTGCGCCGCCGCCGGCCCTGTGAAGGCCAGCAGGAGAAGCGCCGCCACGGGAAGGGCGCCTACCCTCATCGCCGACAGGGGGCGGCGACCCCGGCGTCCTCCCCGATACGGAGGAACTCCCGGCGGAACTGGTCGTGGTTGAGGAGGCTCTCGGGCACGTACACGGAGATCTCGAAGCGGCCGCTGAAGAGGTACGCTCCCTCCTGTCGGTCCTGGCAGAGCGTATGTCTCCCCGGCTCGGAGGCGACCGGACTGTAGTCCCACAGGAGCGCCGCCCCGGGAGCCGGCCGCGGCTCCAGCTGGTAGACGCAGGCGAACCCCAGCTCCACCCCCTTGGGCTGGGGCTCGGCGCTGGACAGGGGGATGAAGGTGCCGTCCACCAGGGTGATGCTGCGGGGGCAGCGCTCGGCCAGGATCCAGGGGTTCGCCTGGCGGAAGGGGGCGGGGTCGGGGGTCACCGGGTCCGGGGGAGGCAGGATGACCGGCGGAGGAGTGAGGGGCGGGGCCACCGGGGGCGTGGGGTTCAGCCTCCGCTCCGCCTCGGTGATGAGGGGGTCGACGATCTCCCTGCACGTGGGCTGCATCGTGCGCAGAAGGGCGAGGGCCTCCTGCAGCCGGCCTTCCTGCATGAGGGTGGCGGGCACACCGGTGGCGGCTCGGCACTGCTGCTCCCGTCTCCAGTCGGGTAGAGGCTGGTCGGGATCGGGCACCGGGTCGGTGTGGGGAGGGGGGGCCACGGGCTCCGGGGGCGACACCCACCGATCGAAGGTCCGGAGCGTCACCACCGCCCCGGGGGCCACCCTGGCGCCGGCGCCGGGCTGCTGGGCGATGATCCTCTCCGATTCCGCCTCCCCGGAGGGACTCCTGGCCACGACCACGACGGGGGTGAGGCCCAGGGCCCGAAGGGTGGCGGACGCGTCGCGCTGCGTCCGGTTCGACACGTCGGGCACGGTCACGATCTTTGCGAACGCGCCGCGGATGCCCAGGATCGCCCGCTCCCCCACCACCACCAGGGCCCCCGGGCCGGGGGCCTGGCGGGTCACGGTGAAGGCATCCCCGGGAGAGGCGGCCAGGTCCACCACCACCACCTCCACCTCCACCCCCAGCGCCTCCAGCTCGGCCACGGCCCCCGCGGCGGGACGACCCAGGAGATCGGGCATGGGGGTGGTGGGGGCCGGCCGGACCGGGGGTAGGGTGGCCGTGTCCGGGGGGACCACCGCGCCCGGGGGCCGCACGCCCGGTGGGGTGGCTCGCCCGGTGAGGGTGTCGGCCGGGGGTCTCAGGGGGGGCGGCCCGACCCTCGCCACCCCGGACGTGTCCATCGGGACCTCGCGCCCGGGAGGAGGTCCCACGGTTCCGGCGCCGGCGGCCAGGAGGTCGGCGGTGGAGCCAAGGAGCTCGTCGGGGACCCTGGGGGCGGGACCCTCATAGGGCCCGGGGGACGCCCCGTAGATCCCGAAGGCATGGAGCGTGGCCGAGCCCAACCGGATCTCCACGGGGACATACCAGAGGACCTCCTCCCGGCGGATGAGGGCGCCGAACCGGGAACGCTCCAGGTCGGGGACGGCTCCCTCGTCCCGCCCCCGGGGCCAGCGCAGACGGAAGGTCCGGAGGGGACCGGCGGGAACGGAGACCGCGTCCCCGGCGGTCCCTTCGGACTCCAACCGCCCCCAGGGGCTTCCCAGGCGCCACCCCTCGTCCTCCCCGGGTCCGGGCTCGCCCCACGGGGAGCCTCCTTCGGCCGCCAGGGCGCGCCCGGGGGGAGCCGGGGAGGGGCGGGGGGCAAGGAATCACACCCCGGGGGCAAGGGCGTTCAGGCCGGTGCAGGGGCTGGTGGGGTTCTGGAGGGTGACCCCGTAGCAGTCCCTGGCCACAAGCCCGCTCCCCTGGACCTCCAGGCGGGCAGCCAGCGTTCCCAGCGTGTCGGAAAGGGGATCGAGGAGCTCCGGGAAGGCCACCTCCAGGGTGCCCCCCAGCTCCTGCCGGAAGGCCAGGACGGTCCGGGTGCCTCCTTCGGGTCCCTGCGTGATCACCTGCCGGAGGTCGCCCCCGGGGAACCGTTCCCGGACGAGCGCCTCCAGGGCCGCCACGCTGTTCCAGTCTACGGGCGGCTGGGGGGGAACGTAGGCCTGGCCGGCGGGCGCGTACCACTCGGCCCGGAAGCGCACCAGGCGACTGGAAGGATCCCGGTTGGGGTCCAGGAGTTGGAAGACCCCCGGGGGAAGGGCCAGGTCCCCCCAACGATCATCCACCTTCGCCGGGCCCTCCTCCAGGACCATCCCCTTGAAGTGAAGCTGCCGGGCGCCGACGGGGAAGCTCCCCTCCTCCTGCCACCGCAGGCAGGGAGGGAGGCCGGCTCCGGCGCCGAAGACCCCGCCCACCCCGGCTTCCACGTCGTACTCCCCGCAGGTCTCCAGCCGGTAGGTCCCGGGTCCCGCCCCCCGATTCCGGTCCCCTGGAGACCAGACGCGGCCCCGCGCCAGGGGCGCCACGAAGGCGCCGGGGGCGCCGGGTCCCGCCCGCCGGGTGGAGTTCTCCTCGGCCTCCTGGAGGAAGTGCCCGCTGGTTACCACCCCCTCGTCGGGTCCCACGATCCTCCAGGAGAAGTCACGGAGCGTATCCACCGCCGGCGTGAAGAAGACCCACACCCCGTCGAAGACCAGGGGAGGCTCCTCGGCCAGGACCCGGCTGAACGGCTCCGGGTCGTCCACACCGGCGAACTCCACCTGGGCCTCCCATCTCACCGGGTGGGCCGAGACCACCGCGGCGGGTCGGGTCCGCAGCTCCAGAGGGATGACGATGCGGCGCTCGCCGGGCACCGCGCCGGGATCCTGGGCCCGCACCAGAAGGACCAGCTCGGCCGAGCCCGGGCCGCCGGCGGGGAGGGGATCCACGTCGAAGCGGAGATGCGCCTCGGAGCTCCGCAGCCCCGCCGGCACGCTCCCCTCGGCGCCGTCCTCCCACCGGAGGTTGCGGAGGAAGGGCGGCGGGCTCTCCACCTCCAGCCGGTAGCCCCACGGCCGGCCCTGCCCCCCCTGGGGATCGGTGGCCCCCGGGCTCACCCGCCGGCCCCATGCGGTGACCTCCACGGCGATCCGGACCCCTTCCCCGGCGGTGAGGACCAGGGGCTGGACCTCCAGCGCCTCCAGGAAGCCGGGGACCGGCACCGTGTCCGGACCGGTTCGGGCCACCTGGGCCGGGGTGGGGGTCGGTAGGCCCGCCCTGGCCAGGAGGAGCGCCAGGACCCTCATCGCCCTCCCCCCACCCCCAGGGCACGGAGCGCCAGGGAGTTGAGGTACCGGATCCAGGGGAGCACCTTCGCCTCCTCCTCCAGGGCGACCTGGCCCCGGAGGCGGCTCACGGCCTGCTCCCGGGCGGAGAGCCTGTCGTCCACCGCCGCCCTGGCCAGCCGGTCCCGGGGGTCCGTCGCCGGGTCGATGGTGCGCTCCACCTCGTGCAGATCCGCCTCCAGCTCCTGCCGGCGGGCCAGGGTGCGCGCCATCTCCTCCCTGATGGCGTCGGTGTGGGCCGCGCGCCGCGCCTGGGGATCGGCGATGGACGGATCCGGCGGGGCGAAGAGGGCCGAGGCTCCGTAGTCGTCCAGGTCCATCACGTTGCGGAGGGTAGACACGGTCCGCCCCACCTCCGAGAGAGCCTGGGCCCGGTTGGCCGGGTCGGAACCGCCCAGGCTCCGCTCCACCCCCTCCTGCCACCGGGCGCCGGTGTAGGCCAGGATCTCCGGCATGAGCTCCCGGACCCGGCGCAGCATGAGCTCGGCCCGGTCCAGCGCCGCCGCGGTGGGCCGGCCGCTCTCCCCCACCCCCTCGGGGTCCAGGACCTGCCAGGGGTTGGGGTTGAGGCCCTTGAGCTTGATCTCCGCCATCCAGCGGAAGATCTGCGCGTCCCCGGGGAAGTCTCCGTCCGGGGGACGGAGGAGGGTGGTGGTCCTCCCCTCCGCCTGGGCGGCCACCAGGCTCTCCAGGTTCCTGGCGATCTGCTCGTGGTAGCTGGCGTCCCGGGCTTCGCCCCCACCGGCCTCCGCTTCCCGGGCGGTCTGGGCGCGGGCGTGGTAGAGGTCGCTCCCCCTGTGTCCCTCCTCGCCCTCGTCGTGGGCGATGAGGTAGGCGTCTCCGGTCCTGAGAGGGTACTTGGTCTTGGAGAGGAACTTCGCCAGCGCGGCCGCGTGGGCTGCGGGATCGGAGACCCTCAACTCCCTCAGCCCCTCGTCGCTGAGGTGGGGATCGGTGAGGAATCCCATGTACCGGGCCATGTCCAGGACCAGGGCATGGGCCTCGTGAGGCTCGATGCGCTGCCACTCCCCCCGGTCCTGGTTTCCCCAGAGGACCACGCCGCTGTAGACCACGTTGTTGCGGAACCAACGGGCTCCGGCCTCGGAGTAGAAGCGGGTGGGATCCTTGCTCTTCTCCTGGAGGTCCTCGATGATGTCCACCGCCCCGGCATCGGCGGGGTCGAAGAGCGCCCAGGACTGGACGAAGACCTCCGAGTCCATGGAGCTGGCACGTTCCGCCGATTCGGCCAGGGGATACCCCATCCGGCGGAAGAAGCCCTGGAGGGCCTCCTTCAGCTCCTTGTCGTTGACGGTAGCGTCGTCCCTGAGGAACACCGTGAAGTCGATGTCCCCGAAGATGCCCTGGCACTCGGGGTTCCCCCTGGCGGCCCCCCCCTGGATGACCGCCTCGATCTGGGCTGCGTACTGGGGGTGGGCATCCATGAAGTCCTGGAGGCCCAGGCGGATCTGGCCGATGCGCTCGTCGTCCATGACCTCGGCGATGCGGGTCACCTCGGCCCGCTCCTCGGCGGTGGCTGCGCGGGCGGCGGCCGCACGGAGGGCGCCCCGGAGGAGGTTGATGTCGAGGCGCGGCGTCAGGAGGTTCCCGCGCAGCCCCGATCCGCCGGGGCCGTCGTCCACCAGGGCCCGGAGGTCGTCCAGGTCGTTGATTCCCAGGGCCAGCCGGGTGCGGAGGTCGGCCTGGCCGTAGACCGCGGCCGCCCCGGCCCCGAAGCCGTCGGGATCGGTCGCGGCGGCGTCCAGGATCCTGGACTTCACCAGGCCGCTGAGGGGAAGGTCCACCATGTAGGTCTGCAGCCGGTGCTGGATTTCGGCCCGGTGCAGGCTCGCGTCCTCCAGCTCGGTCATGGCCTGCTGGTAGCGGAACCGGAGGAAGGCAAGGTCGCCGTCCCCGTTGAGGCGGGCGAGGTCGACCTCCGCCTGGCGCAGGGCCTCGGCATCCCCCCCCGCCGCGGCTTGCTGAAAGCGGGTGAGGGCCTCCTGCACCGGCTCGTCGTACTCGCTGGCCAGGCGGGTTCGGGCCGCACGGGTCTCCGCCAGAAGCTCCTGGTAGCGGCGGGTGCCGGCATAGACATCCACCGCCGATTCCCCCAGGCGGGCGGTGGCCTCGCGGAGACCCCGCTCCCGCGCCTCCTCCGTGAGGGTCCAGACCGCGTCCAGGGCCGACTCGATCTCCTGCTCGGTGAGGAACCGCTCCCCCAGGTAGGTCTGCTGGGCCTCATCCAGGCTCTGCGCCGTGCCCGTCTTGATCGCATCCACCATGGTCCCCGAGAGGGTGGACCACACCCCGCCGGCGCTGAACTTCCCCATCCAGGGGTTGAAGGCGGCCCCGAACTTTCCGAGGAGGTCGAAGGACTCCTCCCCCACCTCCTTGCCCAGGGTGCTCCCCAGCAGAGCGTTCGCCAACCCCGCCGAGGCCAGGGAGAAGGCCACCTCACGCACCGTGGCCAGGTAGACCTCCTTGTAGACCCCGGCCAACTCGTTGGCCAGCGCCATGGATTCGGCCTCGTCGGCCGCCTGGGCGTAGCTCACCCTCGCCGCCGAGCCCGCGGTGGCCAGGCGGGCGTTCTCCAGCGTCTCCAACTCCCGGAACTGGGCGGAGGCCGCGGTGAAGTCGAAGGTCAGGATATCGAAGGCCAGCCTGGCCCTTCCCCCCCGGGCCGCCAGGTCGACCCGCTCCTGTTCCTCCCCATCCTGAGCCATGGCCAGGGCAACGGAGGCATCGGGCGCCAGGCGCCCGTTCCCCCCGATCTCGGCCCGGGCCAGGATGTCCAGCTTGTACCGCTCCCAGAAGTCGGACCGGATCTCCCCCACGGCGCGGATCCACTCGGGGGAGGCGGCCAGGAGCTTCAGGTGCAGCGCGTAGTCCGCGGGGTTCTCCCGGGCCATGCGTCCCAGGTCGAAGCCCACGGTGCCGAGCCTCCGGATCACCTCGTCCCCCCACCCCTCCATGCGAACGAGCTCGAGGAGGTACTCCTCCTGGAGTCCGGCGTCCCCCTGCAGGAAGCGGACCGACCGCCTGATGGTGTCGGGCAGGCGGGTGATCAGGGTGTATGCGTCCGCGACCGCCGCGACCTCCCGGACCACGGGGAGGGAGAAGTAGACCCGCTCCAGGTTGGCGCCGAGGGTCTCGAAGAAGGACCCCGTTTCCAGGGCGCCGGGAACCGTGTCCCGGAAGAGGGCCATGATCGCCTTCTCCTGGACGCGGCCCTCGGGTCCGGGCTCCGTGGACCCCCGGTCCAGGGCCACCCTGGAATGGCCAGCACGGGTGCGCCCCGTCATGGCGAAGCGCGCCCCCCGCAGGGTGAGCCCCGTCCTGAGGGCTGGATCCTCCGGGAGGATGGCCAGGATGTGGGCGAGCCCTCCCTCCGTCCCCGCGTAGAATTCCGGGTCCTCCAACAGGGCTCTGGCGGTCATGGGGAACGCCGCCAGCCGGCCGGAGGGAAGCGCACCCTGGGCCCCGTCGGCCACCCAGCGCGCGAGGGCCATTCCCTCCTCATGGGACACCGAGCCCGCCAGCGCCTCCAGAACCCCGATCCGGCGGGTGACCTCCTCCCGGCTCCGGAGGAACTCCTCCAGGTTCTTTTCGGCGCCGGTCTGCCAATCGGTTCCGAGCGCCCTGCGGGCCCCAGCCACCGCCAGATCCTTGAGGGGAGTGGTGACCATCACGTCCAGAGTGGACCCGAGAAACCGCTTGGCGATGGCGGCCGTGGCCATCCAGGGCACATAGGGGGACGCATTGGGGTCGAGCTCGTCCAGGCGCGTCACGTCCTCGCCGAGCTGGGCCCCGGCATCCAGGAGTCCGTGGAGGGCGCTCAGGCGTTTGGCGTAGCCCGCCTCCAGGAGCACGTCGCGTTGACGAAGGAAGATGGCCGCCTGGCGAGCCCGCAGCCGGAAGATCTCGAGGCGGACCGCTTCCCTCTCCTCGCCGCCGGGCAGGGCCTGGTTGGGGGTGGTGGCGGGGTTGGCGCGGACGGCGGCTTCCAGGCCCTGGAAGAGCGGTCCGTTGACCAGGAGCTGCTCCTCCTCCCGGAGGAGCTGCCGGTAGACATGGGAGTTGAGGCTGGCCTCGGGTACCAGCCAGGAGTACCCCCACACGCGGGCCACCTGGTCCAGGAAGGCATCGGCGGACTCGAGCACGTCCAGGCCAGGAGGCAGCGAGTCGGGCTGGAGACCCGCCGGGGAGGGAGGCGGGGGCCCCCCGGTGCCGGCGGCGGCGGCGCGCGTCGCCTCATGGAGGAAGGAGATCCAGTTCCGGTGCATCTCCACGTACACCGCCCGGCGACTCTCCAGGAGGCATCCCTCCCGCTCCTGGAACCAGGCCAGGACCGGTTGCCGGGCCGCGGGATCCAGGTACCGGTAGGCCCGGGCATAGAGATCGAAGTAGGCTTGGGCCGAGTCCCGCAGCTCCCCCTCCGCCGACGACAGGCTCCAGAGGTCCCACAGGAGGCGCGCCTGGGCGGCGTTCCGGGATTGGACGGCCACTTCCGGGGCCAGGAAGCCCTCGTTCCGGGCCCGGAACACGGCCAGGGAGAGGAGCATGTAGTCCCGTACCCTCTGTTGCACGGCCCTGCGGCGGGTCCCAACCTCCTGGGATTGATCCCGGACGGAGGCAAGGAGCCGGTCGAGCTCCTCCCGCTCCCTCCGGGCCTCCGCATCGGAGACGGCGGGAAGGTAGGCCGACATCCCCGCCTGGTAATGGGTCTCCAGCCCGGCGCAGGGCGGTTGGAAGTCGGGGAGGGAGGCGAAGTGGGCCGACACCCGCAGGGCGGGGATCGTATCCGCCGGGAGGGGGATGTCGTCCGGGGCTGCAGGCAACGGAGTGAGCGCGGCCGGGGAGGCCAGGCCGAGAAGGAGGGCGACGGCAGCCGGCTGTGCCCTGCTCCGAACGTTCAGGGTCGACCTCCTCGTGCCGGGGGAAGGAAACCGGTCTCCGGGGTCGGGAGGGTGATGGCTAGGGTCCTCACCGGCGACGGTAACGCGCCAGGGGCCCGGTGCGCCAGGGGGCAGGGCATGGATGCATCGAGACCCGGGGGCACGGGGCCCATCGCCACCCGGGCCGAATCCTCCGCAACCCGGCGAGGTGGAGGTGCTCCAGGGTGGAGGGGGGCGGGGGCAGGAACCCTGCGCTCCGGTGGCGGGACGCCTGCACTGCCGCGGCTGTCGTCCCCCGGGTCAGGGCCCTATCATACCCGATCGCCCGGACTACCTCTCGGGTCGCGTTCTACTGTCGCCGGGCAGGTGTGTTGCCATGAGACTGTCGCTCCCGGTCCTTCCGGCTCCGCTCTTCCTGGGTCTCCCTCTCCTGCTCGGCTCGTGCGGTGGCTCTTCCGGCACGGGTCCCCCCGAGCCCGAGGCCCCCAAGCCGGCGTCGGTCTCCGTCACGCCCCCCAGCAGCACGCTCGAGGCCATCGGCGCGACGATCCGGTTCACGGCCGTGGTCAGGGACCATCTGAACCGCGAGATGCCTGGCGCCCCGGTCACCTGGGGCTCATCGAGCGACGCCGTCGCCACCATCAATTCCACCGGCCTGGCAACGGCGGTCGGGGAGGGGACGGCGACCATCATCGCCGCGGCATCCCCATCGGCCTCCGGCGGGGCGATGCTGACCGTGACGCTCACTCCCCTCTCCATCAAGACCATGTCCCTGCCCCATGGGGTCGTGGGCCTGGCCTACGGCGCCACCCTGGAGGGGGAGGGAGTGGCCTCTCCCCAATGGTCCATCAGCGCCGGTTCCCTCCCCGGGGGGTTGGCCTTGAACGGGAGCACCGGCGGGATCGGCGGGATTCCGGAGACACCGGGCACATCCACCTTCACCGTGACGCTGGCCAGCGGCGGCCGGACCCGAACCAGGGAGCTCTCCATCACCATCGTCTCCGGCAACCTCGGTGTGACGCTCGGGGACGACCAGTTCGCGCTGATCCCGGCGGGCAGCTTCCAGATGGGAAGCCTGACCGGAGACGAGGACGAGCGCCCCGTCCACACCGTGAACATCACCCGGCCCTTCCGCCTCCAGAAGACGGAGGTGACCCAGCACCAGTGGAAGGCCGTCATGGGTGCCAACCCCAGTGTGTTCTCCTCGTGCGGTGAGACCTGCCCGGTGGACGCGGTATCGTGGAACGACGTCCAGGCGTTCATCCAGGCCCTGAACGCGGCGAACCCGGGAAAGAACTACCGGCTTCCCACCGAGGCGGAATGGGAGTACGCCGCCAGGGCCGGAACCGTGGGTGACTACGGCGGGACCGGCGTGCTGGACGAGATGGGATGGTACCCGGGGAACAGTGGACCGAGTACCCATGTCGTGGCCCAGAAGCAACCGAACGCCTGGGGACTGTTCGACATGCACGGAAACGCCATGGAGTGGGTGCAGGACTACTACTCGGCCAGCTACTACGGTGTGAGCCCCAGCATTGACCCGTCGGGACCTCCCTCGGGCGACCGCCGGATCTTCCGGGGTGGCTCCGCGGACCGGAGCGCCGCCACCGCCCGATCCGCGGACCGCTTCTCCGCCGTCCCATCGCTCTCGTCCTACTCCTGCTCGGGGTTCCGGCTGGCGAGAGACCCATAAGGGGCGCCCGCGAGGGATAGGCGACGGGCCTCTGGAGACCGGGGCCCTCTACCGGGCCCCGCGGCTGCTGCCTTCCGTTGCCGGAGAGCTTCGTACGCCCCGAGGTCCACGGAGAAGGTGTGGGCAGCCAGCCATCAATTCTCTTCGCGAACGATGCGGAGGATGTGGTCCCTCACGTCCACGGGCCAGGGCTCGATGAGCCCTTCGAGCCTCGGGAGATCCCAGCGGTAGAGGGCGCGGGTAGCCTCCTCGAAGTCCGGGAGGTTCCCGGCCAGGGCATGCATGAACCGGTAGGCCACGTCCTGGGTTCTCCGGGTCCGATTGGACTCCTGGTCCGCCTTCCGGGCTCCTTCCACCAGCTTGCGCAGGGTCACCGAGGCCCCGCCCGGTTGGGCGGCCAGCCAATCCCACTGCCGGGGTAGGAGGGTGACCTCCCGTCCCACGACGCCGAGCTTCGGACGGCCAGGGCCCTTCCTCTCCGCACCCGCGGCGCCGCCACCGGCGGTACCCGGAAGATCGGCGCCGGCGGTCCCCCGGGCTCGGGCCCCCGCCATGGCCGCGGCCCTGGCCGCCGCCTCGTCCGGGGTGCCCCTCAGGTCCAGGTCCACGGGAGCGCTGGCGGCGCTCTCGAAGACGGCCACGGGGCGGGACTCCCCGGCGTCCAGAGCCAGGCGGACGGCGCGGGCCACCTCCGGAAGGGCGCCGCGGGCGATGCAGGTGTGGCCGGCAAAGGCCAGGTGGGTGTGCTGGAGAGCGGTCATGTCTCGGCCCTGGATGGAGGGTGCGCCGTCCGGTGCGCCCTTCCCCGGAGGCGGCGAATAATACCAGGGTAGAATCAGGCTGTCAATAACACCCGGGTGAAAAAGACGAGGGCCGGGATCGGGCCCCGAGGGACCGGGTGCGACTCCCGAGGCAGGGGGGCCGTCCCCATTTCCCTCCACGAATGAAGCCCGTATTCTCCTCTCCTTCACAGCCCTCTTTCCGCGAGGAACCCATGCGCCGTCCGCTCTCGGGCTTCGTCCCCCCGCTGCTCCTGGCTGCCCTGCTCTGCGGCGGCTCCGCCGCCGACCTCTCGGCGCAGGCCCAGCCCCTGCGCCCCGTCACCGTGGGCTCCCCCATGCCGGACTTCACCCTTCCCGTGTATCAGGGCGGGGAGATGACGCTCTCCCGGCTTCGCGGGAAGAACGTGATGATCGTCTTCCCCCGGGGGCTCTCCCGCCCCGACAGCTGGTGCCACGTGTGCCCCTACCAGCATGCCGAGATGGTCGCGTACGATGCCCAGACCCACTGGCGCGCCCGGGCCAACCTGGAGATTCTCTTCGTCCTTCCCTACCCCGGGGAGAAGGTGGCCGAGTGGATCGACGCCTACCCCCAGCTCCTCCAGGACAACGAGAACGCCAAGAACCCCCCCAACGCGGCGGCTCTGGATGACGCGGGCCGGGCCCGCATGGAGAGGGCCCGGGGGATGTATCCCAAGGTCTTCTCCGCGGTCCGAAGCCAGGTGCCCAACCCCTTCCCCATCCTGGTGGACGCGGACCACTCGGTCTCGCAGGGGCTGGGCTTCTTCACCACCAACTGGAGCGGGAGCACCGCCGAGCAGAACGTTCCCACGGTCCTCATCATCGACGCCGAGGGGGTGCTCCAGCTCAAGTACATGAGCCAGAACACGGTGGACCGGCCCCCCCTGGAGTATCTGGTGCAGGTGGTGGACGTGATCAACGGAATGGGGGGGTGAGATGAGCCGGGGGGCCTCGTACTACGGGAGGGGGGCGTCGCCCCGCCCCGGGGCGATGCCCGGAGACACCCCGGTCCTTCCCTCCGGGGACATCCGCCATCCGTCTCACCATGCCCCCCTCCTCACCCCATGGCCGCCCTCACCCGCTCCGGGGTCATGGGAAGGGTGAAGCACCGGGCTCCCACCGCGTCGTAGACGGCGTTGGCCAGGACGGCCCCCACGGGGGTGATGGCCGGCTCGCCGCCGCCGGAGGGGGGAAGCTCCGGCCGGGGAATCAGGAGGGTCTCGATCCTGGGGGTCCAGGAGAACCGCGGGAGGGTGTAGCTCCCGAAGTTCTCGTCCAGGATCTTCCCGCCCTGGAAGCGGAGTCCTTCCCTCAGGGCGTACCCGAGCCCCATGGCGATGCACCCTTCCATCTGGAGCTGGGCGCCCAGGGGGTTCACCACCTCCCCCATGTCCTGGGCCGCCACCACTCTCAGCACCTTCACCTCCCCGGTGACCCGGTCCACCTGGACCTGCGCCACCATGGCGACGTAGGTGTCATGGTAGATCGTGCACGCCAGGCCGATCCCCCGCCCCGACGGGGCGCGGGGGAGGGGCCCGCCGAAACGGTCCACCGCGGCTTCCAGGATGGCCCGCATCCGCGGGTCCGTGAGGTTGTGGAGGCGGAAGGCCAGGGGATCCATCCCGGCGGCCTCGGCCATGAGGTCCACCTGGGACTCCATGGCGAAGGCGTTGGTGCTGGAGGCTGGACCTCGCCAGGCGCCCACGGCAAAGGGATGGGCCGGCGACCCCTGCTGCCACCCGGCCCGGGTCCGGACCCGGAGGTTGGGGACGTCATAGAAGACGTCGGCGCTCCGGTCCCCGCCGAAGAAGTTGTCATAGTCCCAGAAGACGATCCTGCCGTTCGGGTCCACTCCGGAGCTGAACTTCACCAGGGCGGCGGGGCGGTAGGTATCGTAGAAGAACTCCTCCTTGCGGGTCCAGGCCACCTGGACGGGCCGTCCCGAGGACCGGGCCAGGCGGGCCGCCTCCACCGCCTGCCGGTTGGCGGTCTTCCCCCCGAACCCTCCCCCCACGAGGGGGGAGATGACCCGCACCTGCTCGGCCGGGACTCCCAGTGCGGCCGCCACCTCCCGCTGCACCCCGAAGGGAGTCTGGCTGGAGGGCCACACGGTGACCCGGTTCCCCCGGATCTCCACCGTGGCGGTGTGGGGCTCCATGGGTGCGTGGGCCACGTAGTGGTTGTACCAGCTGCTCTCCACGGTGCGGGCGGAGGCGGCCCGCCCCCGGGCCAGGTCGCCGGCCTCCTGGTAGACGGAGGGGTCCGGGGCGTTCGCCTCCAGGTGTTCGAAGATTCCCTCGTGGTCCGGCGCCGAGGGCCCCGGCTCCCATTCGGCCCGCACCCGCTCCAGCGCTCGCGCCGCCAGGTCGGGGCGTTCGTGGAGGACCGCGATCAGGTCACCCTCCTCCACCACCCGCGCCCCTTCCACGGCCCCGGCCCCCGAGGTGTCCACGGCCAGGAGTCGGGCACCGTGGGAGGGAGGCCGGAGGATGCTGGCGCATAGGAGCCCCGCGGGCCTCATGTCCCCGGCGTAGAGGGCCTCGCCGTTGACCTTGGCATGGGCATCGGTGCGGGGCGCCGGCCGGCCCGAGACGGTTCGCTCCTCCGGCCGTTTCGGAGAGGCCCGGGTCGAAGCCTCCCGCTGGATGCGTTGCCCGTGGGCCAGCTCGGCGAAGGTGACCCTCTGGGAGGGGGTGTCGGGATCGAAGACCTCACCGGTCTCCGCCGTCAGGCGTTGGGGCGGGACCCCCAGGCGCTCCCCCGCCAGCTCCAGGAGAACCGCCCGGGCGGTGGCGCAGGCCTGGCGAAGCGCCGGCCCGAACATCCGGGTGGTGAGGGAGCCGAAGGTCCCCATGTCCCAGGGGCAGAGCTCCGTGTCCCCCAACACGACGTCCACCCGGGAGAAGGGCACGTCCAGCTCGTCGGCCATCATTTGGGCCAGGGAGGTGATGATCCCTTGCCCCATCTCGATCTTCCCCGTGAAAAGGGAGACCCGGCCGTTCTCGTGGATCCGGAGATAGGCGTTGAGGTCCGAGGGGTAACCGCTCTGGCCCCGCTGCTGGGCCGCACCACCCTCCGGCGAGCCTCCACAGGCCGAAGGAGGGAGGGGGATCCCGACGGAGAAGAAGACGGTGATACCGCCGCCAGCCACCTTCAGGAAGTCCCGTCGGGGAAGGGGAGTGCTCATGAGGCACCTCCTCCCGCCCTGGCCGCGACCTCCGGTTCCGCGGAAGCTCCAAGCCTGGTGCCGGTACCGATACCTCCCCGGGCCATCGCCTCCGCAGCCGTCCGCACCGCCGCCACGATCCGCTGGTAGCTGCCGCAGCGGCAGAGGTGCCCTTCCATGGCCTGGACGATCTCCTCCTCCGTAGGCCGGGGGTTCCGCACCAGGAGCCCGTAGGCTCCCATGACCATCCCCGGGGTGCAGTATCCGCACTGGAGTGCGTCATGGGTCACGAAGGCTTCCTGCACCGGGTGGAGCCCCCCTTCCGGGGCGAGCCCCTCGATGGTGAGAACCTCGGCGCCCCGAAGGCTGCCCATGGGGGCGGCGCAGGATCGGGTGACCTCCCCGTTCACGAGGACGGTGCAGGCCCCGCAGAGGGCTTCGCCGCAACCGTACTTGGTGCCGGTGAGGGCGAGGTCGGAGCGGAGCACCCAGAGAAGCATGCGGTCCGGCTCGACGGAGATCTCCACGGGTCTCCCGTTGAGCCGGAAGCGGACGGTCTCGACCATGGATCGCCTCCTGGGAGGGGAGGTGTTCAGGGGGGCGCCCTGACAATATCAGGGTTCCCCGGCGGTGAGGACAGACCGGGTGCGCGGAGCCTCGTCCCGCCTCGGTGGCTTCGGTTCAACCGTCCGTGCCGGCGCGGACGCAGAGGCCCGCCAGTTTCACGGCGCCCCTGTGATACCCGTCGGGGAAGAGACGCTCCAGTCCCTCCAGCTCCAGGCCGTTGGCCTTGCAGCACTCGATCACGGTGGGCACGATTCCCGTTTCCTGGAAGCGGCCCCTCAGGTAGCGGAGGACCCGGAGATGCTCCGCCGCCAGGCCTCCGGGGAGCTTCATCTCCCGGGCCTTGTTGGCGGCATATTCCTCGTCCCAATCTCCCGGGTCGACCAGAAAGCCCAGGGGGTCCACGCGGTAGGTCTTCCCCGAGGGCGGAGCGGTTCCCGGAGCCGTCTCGAGTGGGGCTGGGGCCACAGTGGACTTCTCCCCGTAGAAATCCACGAAGCGGTCCCGGTAGGTAACCCCCGCCAGGCGGCAGGCTCCCCTCAGGTACCCGGCGGGGAAGAGGGACTCCAGCTCCCGGAGGTTGAGCCCCTTGGCCCGGCAGGTGGTGAAGACAAGAGGACACTCGCCGCCCTTGCGGTATTCGTCCCGGATGAACCGGAGGACCTCCCAGTGCCTTGGGGTGAGGCCAGCCTGGATCCCGACCAGGGGCGCCATGGCCTCCGCGAATTCCTCGTCCCAGTCGCTGGCGTTCTTCAGGAAGCCCTGGGCATCGGTCGGGTAGGTCCTCTCACCGGATGAGACGGTGTTCATGGTCGTCGCTCCCATGGATTGAGCCGGTCCCCGGAGGGGGGACTCAGCGGTGTTCCCCGGGAAGAGGCCCCCTGCGCCCCTCCGCCTCGTGGTCCCGGAGGATGGGGAGATGGACCCGGACCCGCGTCCCCCGTCCCACCTCGCTCTCCACGGCGATGGTTCCCCCGTGCTGGTCCACCACCGCCTTCACGATGGCCATCCCCAGCCCGGTTCCGTCGGCAGCGTGGGCCCTGGCCGCGTCGGACCGGTAGAACTCCTCGAAGATCCGTCCCAGGGCTCTTTCCTCGATGCCGATTCCCGTGTCGGCGACCTCCAGGAGAAGCTCTCCCCCCTCCTCCTTCATGACGAAGGTGACGGCGCCACCGGCGGGGGTGTAGCGCACTGCGTTGCCCAGGAGGTTGTTGAGAAGGTCCGCCATCCCCTCCGGATCGGCGGTGATCTCCCCAAGGTCCGGGGCCAGCTCCGACCTCAAGGCCACTCCGGCCTGGGAGGCCCGGGCCTCCATCTCCTCCAGCACCCGTCCGGCCACCTCCTCGGGGCGCAGGGTCACGGACTCGGCCAGGAACCGTCCGTCCCTGGCCCGGGAGAGAGCCAGGAGCTCCCTGGTCAGCTCGGCCAGCTCCCCGGCCCGTTTCCAGGCCCGGCGGATCAGGTCCAGCGACGTGGGCGCGGCGCTCTCCGACGCCTTCTGGAGGACCACGCCCAGGGCGGTCTGGATGGTTCCCAGGGGCCCGCGAAGCTCATGGGCCACCTTCCTCATGTACTGGGACTTCGCACGCTCCGCCGCGCTCACCTGCCCGTAGGCCTCCTCGAGATGGTGGGCCTTTTCCTCCAGAGCCCGGGAGAGGAGGAATACGTCCAACTCCCTCCTGCGGAGCTGGGCCCCGATACTGCTGGCCATATAGGCGGTGATGTACAGGGTCGTCCCCAGAAGGAAGAGCTGGGTTCCGGCCAGGTGGGCGTCGGCATACCCCCCTTGCCGCCAGTGGGCCGCCAGGGTGTAGTGGGGAAGCCACCCCAGCATCTCCCCCAAGGCCACCACCGACATGTGGAGGAGGGCCACCGTGGCGTAGAGGTAGGTGGCCCGCCTGGACAGGAGGATGGCGGCGATGATGACATGGAAGAGGAAGAACACCCGCAGCGGGTTCTCGATTCCTCCGGTGAAGTGGATCAGGACCGCGAGGAACAGGAGGTCCAGGAGCATCTGTACGTTCACGAAGTAGACGACCCGAATCACCTCGGGGTCGTACCCCATGGAGCGGAGGGTGCGGGGAAGAAGCCACCCGGCCAGGAGCGGAGGCGGGGCGTTCGCGGGCGGGGGGGGGGTGGCGGGGACGGGAGTCGGGGGAATGAGCTTGCGGAAGAAGAGGGTGGCCCACCCGTTGTAGAGCGCAAGGAGCGCCACGGTGGTGAGGACGTGGGGAAGATGGAAGTCCACCGGCAGGAACTGGCGTCCTGCGACCACGAAGAGCGCCACCCCGGCCACGGCCACCCAGCGGAGGCGGATGAACCAGCCGATCCGCTCCATGAGTTCGGCCGTGGCCGGCAGGAGGGTCCGCTTCTCGACAGCCGCGTCCAACCGCGCTCCTTCCTGGAGCCGACTTGCTGAAAAGGCCCCGGAGGCTCCGGCCGCCGGGGCGTTCCGTGGGCCCGTCGGGAGGGTCGGTGGGGCTTTATGCCTTCCGGCCCAGCGACAGGACCCGCTCGATTTCCTTCAACAGCGCCGGAGGGTCGATAGGCTTGTCGACGAATCCCTGGACAGGGAGGTATTCCCCCGCCCCGTAGGTGCCGTCCCCGGCGTCGGGATAGAAGCGCAGCTCGGTCTGCTGATGGATGGCTGTGAGAATGATGATGGGGAGGTCCCTGAAGTAGGCATCGGCCCGGTTCCGAAGGTTCCACACCACGTGGAACCCCTCGGTGCGCTCCGGCATCATGACGTCCAGGAGAACCAGGTCCGGCCGGTCCCGGTCCGTCATCTCCAGCCCCTTGGGACCGCTTTCCGCCAGGACCACCTGGTAGCCCGCGTCCGCGAGCACGAGGCTCAGGACCTCCCTCAGGTCCTGGTCGTCGTCCACCAGAAGGATCTTCTTCTTCGGAGTCATGGCGTGCCTCCCTTCGGGGGCTCGGCGAACCCCTGTCCCGCCAGGCTGACCCCCTGGGCCAACTCCTCCAGAGTCTCCTGCCGGAAGCTCTGGCCCGCCACCTTCTTCGGCACCAGCCCCAGGGCCAGCGCCACCCCGTAGAGAATGGCCTCGGGACGGGGCGGACACCCTGGAATATAGTAGTCCACCGGGATCACCTTGTCCGCCCCGCCCATGGTGCTGTAGGTGTCGAACCAGGCTCCCCCGCCGCAGGCGCACGAGCCCACGGCGAAGACCAGCTTCGGCGCGGGGGTGGCGTCCAGGAGCCGCTTCAGCGCCGGGGCCACCTGCCGGGTCACGGGCCCGCTCACCAGGATCACGTCGGCGTGCCGAGGCGATCCCACCAGGCGGATGCCGAAGCGCTCCGCGTCATAGTATGGGGTGAGGACGTTGATGACCTCGATGTCGCACCCGTTGCACGCGCCCGTGTTGCAGTGATACACCCAAAGAGCCTTGGGGAACGCCTGCCGGCAGAGCTTCTCAAGCATGGATCATCCTCCCGCCGCCGCCAGGACCTCCGCGGCCCGGCTGAGCAGCCCGTAGGCCAGTTGCGGCGCGACTCCCAGAATCAGGCACGCCAGGGCGAGCACCACCATGGGCCCCCACACGGTGGCCGGCACCTCCCTCACCTCCGCGAACCGGTCGGCTGGCCCGGCGGGAGCCGCCCAGAACACCCGGTAGGCAGGACGGATGAGCGCCACCATGGTGAGGATGCTGGTGAAGATCGCGATCACCACCGCCCACCAGAGCCCCGAGCCCGCCAGGGCCAGGTATACGGTGAGCTTGCTCATGAACCCGTTGAAGGGGGGGAAGCCCGCGATGGCCAGCGCACCCACCAGGAAGCAGGCTCCGGTTACGGGCATCCTGCGGGCCAGACCCCCCAGGTCGCTCACCTTCCGCACGCCGGTGGCGTACACCACGGCGCCCACGCTCATGAAGAGGAGGGCCTTGAAGATGGCGTGGTTCAGCAGGTGGAAGAACCCGCCGTAGTAGCCCAGGTAGGTCCCCAACCCCACCCCTGCCAGGACGTACCCCATCTGGCTCACGGAGGAGTAGGCCAGGAGCCGCTTCAGATCGTCCTGGACCAGGGCCAGGACCACTCCCAGGACCATGGTGAAGGACCCCAGCGCCACCGCGAAGACCGTGAGCTGGGGAATGACAGGGAAGAAGATGCTCACCGTTCGGGCCAGGGCGTAGATCGCCACTTTGATCATGACCCCCGAGAGGAGGACGCTCACGGGGGTGGGGGCCTCGGCGTGGGCGTCCGGGAGCCAGGGATGGAAGGGGGCGAGCCCCGCCTTGGTCCCGAAGCCGATGACCAGAAGGGCCACCGCGAAAAGGGACGTGCGGTGGGGGATCATCTCCGCCACCCCCCTCACCTCGCTGATGAGAAGAGCTTCCCGCCCCCCGAGCCCTCCGGTCGCGGCGGCGGCGGCGTACACCACCACGCACCCGAAGAGGGCGAAGGTGATGCCGATGGTGAGGAGCATGAGGTACTTGTAGCCCGCCTCCAGCGCTCGCCGGTCCCAGAAGAATGCCACCAGGAGCCCGGAGGTGAGGGTGGTGGCCTCCACCGCCACGTAGAGCATGATGATGTTGTTGGTGACGGCCGCCCACGTCATGGTTCCCAGGAACCAGAGGAGGAGGAAATAGAAGAGAGCCAGCCTCCGCTCGGCCCGCACCACCCCCACCCGCTCTCCCATCTCACCCTTGGAGAGGTAGCGGAAGGAGTACAGGGTGGTGAGGAGTCCGATTCCCCCGATGACCAGGACCATGAGGGCGGATAGGGCGTCCACCCGGAGCTCGTTCCCCCACCCCACCAGGATCTCCCCCCGGACGGCCCGCACCGCCATGAGGATCCCCGCCAGGGCCAGGAAGGCGGCGGTGAGGAGGGACACTCCCTGGCAGAAGCGGTGTCCCAGCCTCCCCAGAGACAGGACCAGGATCCCCGCCAGGACCGGGAGGAGGAACGCCGCCGCCGGGAGGAGTGAGGGAGAGAGGGTCGGGGACTCGATCATGGCTCACCTCCTCACCACTGGAGCTCCCGCAGGCGGAAGGTGTCGGTGGTTCCGAACACCCGGTAGATCCCCTCGATGACGTAGAGAAGGAGGAAGACCGTCACCACCACCTCCGACGCGATCCCAAACAGGGCTGTCTCGGAGATCTCCGGGGCCAGGCTCACCAGGCTCAGGTGGACCCCGTTCTCCAGGAGGCAGAGGCCGATGACGGTCTTCACGGCGTCCCGCCGGGAGAGGACGGCGTAGATCCCCAATACGAAGACGGTGGAGGCCACGGCGAGGTTGGTGCGGAACACCTCCTCCCGGGCTATGGGCGAGGGAGCGAGGATCTCCACCTGTCCGTGGGTCAGGCGGAAGAAGACGATCATGAGGACTCCCGCCACCACCACCGAGGGTCCGAATCCGATGAGGGGCTCCACCTCCATCTCCTGGGTTTTCCCGATGTAGCGGAGGAGGAACCAGGGAGTCAGAACGGCCTTGGTGACGAAAGCCGTGGCGGCCCACCAGTAGAGCGCCGGGTTCACCCGGGCATAGCTCAGGAGGAGGATCACCAGGATGAGGGCCTGGACGGCATAGGCGTAGGCGGAGGTCCTGAGGCGCCGGGCCTCCACGGCCACCACCGAGGTGATGACCATGGTCAGGCTCAGGGTCCGGATCAGGTCCACGGGGAAGCCCAGGTCGTTCATGGGCGGCCTCCGTTTCCGCGGGGCGCGGCGACGTGCGCGGCGAGCCCCCCTCCGCTCCCCCGGGTGCCGGCAGCCGGCCCCAGGGGGCCTGCGCTCCAGGCTTCGGGACGCCCGCCCACGCGGTCATCCCGGAACCCGGTCACCATCATGCGGTCCATGGGCCCCGGGGGCGGGAAGCAGCGCCCGCACCGACCGCAAGGCCCCATGAACACCTCCAGGCGCAGCACCATGTCCTCCGCCTTGTCCGTGGAGGTCTCGTAGAGGGAGCTCATGGTGATGGCTCCTTCCGGGCAGACCTCGGCGCAGCGGCCGCAGTAGGTGCACCGGGACCAATGGAAGGTGAGGGCCCGGGTGAGCTGCCCCAGGTCCTGGATCTCGATGACGCCGGCGGGGCACACGTTGGCGCAACCCCCGCAGCCGAAGCAGAGGTCCGCCTCCACCTCGATCTTCCCCCGGAACCCCGGGGGCGGGTCGTGGGGCTCGAAGGGGTAGGGGAGGGTCACCCGTCCCGCCTTGAGGCAGATCCAGGCTTCCCGGAGCTTGCTCAACAGCATGGCTCGCCTCCTACATCCCGATGACGGCGAAGGCCAGCGCCGCCAGCGAGGAGAACGCCACCCGCAGGTAGTAACCCATCGCCTGCTCCACCCTCAGGCGGGGGTTCACCACGTCCACCAGCGCCACCAACACCAGCACCACCATCACCTTCCCCAGGGCCAGGAGGAGATCGATCCCCACCCATCCCGTTCTTGGCCAGGGGATGAAGAGCTCTACCAGGAGGAATGCGAAGACCAGCTGTTTGGCCCAGAGGGTCCAGCGCAGGAGAGCCAGGCGGGGACCGCTCTGCTCCACCAGTGGGCCGCCCATGATCTCCTGATCCGCCTCCGGGATGTCGAAGGGGAGCTTGCCCGCCTGGGCCTGGAGGGCCAGGAGGAGGGCGATCCCGGCCAGGACCATGCTCAGAGTGGGGCCGTTGGCGGCGTTCCAGGCCAGGATCTCCCCGGTGCCCAGGGAACCGGACTTCAGCGCCCCCACCACCAGGGCCACTGCAACCACCGGTTCTACCGTGAGCAGGATCATCATCTCCCGGGAACCCCCCACGAAGGCGTAGGGGCTCCCGCTCCCATAGGCCACCAGGATGAGGAACACGGCGCTCATGGCTGCCACGTAGATGAGGACGACGATGTCCCCGGCGAACCCCAGGGGAGGCGCCGTCCCCATGGGAACCAGGGTGGCCAGAAGGAGGACCGAAGCCAGGGAAAGGGCGGGGGCTGCCCGGTAGAAGGGATCGCGGGAGGTCCTCAGATCCTCCTTCCCCAGGAGCTTCAGGAGGTCCAGGTAGGGCTGGGTGATGGGCGGCCCCTGCCGGGAGTGGATGAAGGCCTTCCCCTTTCTCAGGACCCCCTCCACCAGGGGGGAGAGGAGGAGGGCAAGACCCACATTCAGGACCGCCAGCGACAGGGTACCGAGGAGCGCGTTCATGGACGATGCCTCCTGGCCATGGCCTCCAGCTCGGCTTTCCGGTACAGGGTCACCTTCCCGGTGCGGACGTCCACCGCCTCCACCCGCTCGGTGCAGGAGAAGCAGGGGTCCAGGCTCCCCAGGGTGATGGGGACGTCCGCCAGGTTCTGCCCCCGGATCATGACGGGCATGGCCTGGAGGTTGGGGAAGGTCGGAGCCCGCACCCGCCACCGGTAGGGCCGGTTCACCCCTCCGGTCATGACGAAGTGGACGGCCTCTCCCCGGGGGGCTTCCACCACGGAGATCCCGATCCGCCCGTCAGGGTACTCACCGGCCATCTCGGTGAGCACGGGGCCGTCGGGTATCCGGTCCAGGCACTCCCGGATGATCCGGACGGCATCCACCACTTCGTCCACGCGAACCAGGACGCGGGCCCAGGTGTCTCCGGCCCCCTGCGTGCAGAGGGTAGGAGGGATGTCGTCGTAGGCGGCGTAGGGGTGGTCCAGCCGGGCGTCGATGGGGACCCCGGAGGCCCGGGCGGGAGGCCCCACCACGCAGATGTCCTGGGCCGACTTCCTGGAGAGGATCCCCACGTCCCGGGTTCGGGCCAGGAGGGTGGTGTCGCCCACGATCGCCCGCTTCACCGCCAGGACCTCTTCCTCCACCTTCGTCACCGCGTCCCGGATCCCGGGCATCTGTGCGGGCGTGATGTCCCGGCGTACGCCCCCTACGACGTTCATCCCGTAGGTCTTCCGGTTCCCGCTGATCTCCTCCGTGAGCCACATGATGGGCTCCCGGATCCTCCAGCTCTGCATGAGGATGGTGTCGAAGCCGATGATGTGGCCGGCGATGCCCAGCCAGAGGAGGTGGGAGTGGATCCTCTCCAGCTCCAGCATGAGGGTGCGGATGTACTCGGCCCGCCGGGGAGGGTGGACTCCGGCGGCCTTCTCCGCCGCCTGGCAATAGCAGGTGGAGTGGATGAACCCGCAGATCCCGCAGATGCGCTCCGCCACGTAGGGGATCCGGTCCCAGGAGAGGACGCTGTCTCCCAGCTTCTCGATTCCCCGGTGGTTGTAGAAACCCCGGTAGTCGCAGTCCACCACCGTCTCCCCCTCCACGAAGATCCTCCAGTAGGAGGGCTCCTCCAGGGAGGGGAAGAAGGGCCCCATCGGAATCACCGTGGTCCCCGCCGGGTGCTCCTTCAGAGGGGGGCGGCTCCCCTCCACCGCAGGGGGGCGCTCGTTGTAGTCGAAGTCCCGGCGGAGAGGAAAGACCCCCTCCGGCCAATCGTCCGGCAGGAGGAGGCGCCGGGGGTCGGGGTGCCCCTGGGGCTCCACCCCGATCACGTCCCGGCACTCGCGCTCCGACCAGTCGGCGCCCGGGACGATGGGGGTGATGGAGTCCACCTCCTCCTCCCACTCCGGCACCAGGCACTCCAGCGCGAGGAAGAGGCCGTCCCGGTCCAGGGAGAAGAGGTGGACGATGCCGTAACCGTCCCCTCTTTCCCGCAGGTCGGTGCCAGCGGAGATGAGGAAGCGGGCCCCCATGTTGTGCACCGCGGTCTCGACGGCCGCGCGAATCTGCTTCCGTGAAACCCGGACCCAGAGGGTGTCGGGCTCTATGGCCCGGCAGTCCAGGAGGCTCGTCCCCAACTGCTTCTCCAGAAGGCGGGGCCCTCGGGAAGCCCACGGGGAATGGATCCCCTTCGGGGTCTTCGTCATCGGCGTCTCCTCATCCCAGGGCCAGCAGGATCACCGCCACCACCCCCACCGCCCCCAGGACGATCCAGAGGAGGTAGACCTGGGGGACGCCCACGTGGCTCCTGGCTACCGTGCGGCTGACGCGCTCCATCCACCGTGCCAGGGGGAGGTAGAGCCAGCCGTCCGGGTTCAGGGCCCGGCGCAGGAC
The DNA here is from genome assembly GCA_041309685.1 of Gemmatimonadales bacterium. Classification (GTDB taxonomy): domain Bacteria; phylum Gemmatimonadota; class Gemmatimonadetes; order Longimicrobiales; family Gaopeijiaceae; genus JBFYZD01. The sequence continues at coordinate 29,753 of JBFYZD010000276.1, forward strand.
GGCGGGGAAGGGGACGGGGTGCACCCGGAAGGAGGGGTAGAGCCCCTGGAAGGCGTGCTTGAAGGGGAGGTAGAAGCTCCCGGCGAAGTAGCGCAGGGCCTCCGGTGCCTCCTGTTCCCCGCACACCCAGATGGGCACCTCCCGGGTCTTGGCCCCCCCGGCCCGTTGGAGCCCCAGGTACACGGCCCCCGTAAGCGCCAGGAAGGTCAGGGTGATGGGCAGGGGCGCCCAGAGGGCGAGGCCGGCACCTCCAAGGGTCAGCCCCACCGTGGGATGGAGGCCCAGGTCCGTGGCCAGTACCCCTCCGAAGGGTTGGCCGCTTCCCGGGGCCAGGACCTCCGCCACCCCGCTCTGGATGGCCGAGAGGGGGATCCAGGGGAAGAGCCCGAAGAGGACGCATCCCCCCACCAGGATCCACTGGGGGAAGAGCATGGCGAAGCACGCCTCCTTCACCTCCGCCCCCAGTTCCCGCGGCGGTCCCAGGTACGCGCTCCCGTAGTACTTCAGGAAGGAGGCCAGCGTCACCAGGGAGATGAACATGGCCACCAGGATCAGGACCACGAGGAAGGGAGCCCCTTCACCCCCCAGGATCCCGGTCCCGTAGAGGAGCCGCTTGCTGGCGAAGCCGTTCAGGGGAGGCACCCCGGCAATGGCCAGGGAAGAGGCCAGGGCCGCCCCCGCGGTCCAGGGCATCGCCCTTCCCAGCCCCCCCAACCCGTTCAGACTGCGGGTGCCGGTCCGCAAATGGACGGCCCCGGCACCGAGGAAGAGGCTCGTCTTGTAGAGGGCGTTGTTCAGGAGGTGGAAGAGCCCCGCCGTGACCGCCAGGCTCCCCAGGAGAGGGTTCCGGGGAAGGAGCACGAGCCCCACCCCTACCCCCAGGAACATGTACCCCACCTGCCCCACCACGTGGAAGGCCATGAGGCGCTTGGCGTCGTCCTGTTTCAGCGCCGTGAGCGTTCCCACGAACAAGCTTACGGTTCCGGCTACGGCGATGATCCACCCCCAGGCCACCATGCTCCCCGAGAGGGGGAGGAGGGTGAGGAACACCCGCACCAGGCCGTAGATGCCCAGCTTCGACATGGCCCCCGCGAAGGCGGCCGTGGCCGAGGTGGGGGCCGCCGGGTAGGCGTCGGGGAGCCAGCTCCCCATGGGGAGGATCCCGGCTTTGGTGGCGAAGCCCAGGAAGAAGAGGAGAAGGGTGAGGTGGGCCAGCGCCGGCTCCCGCCCGAGGAGGGTCTGGAAGGCCATCCGCATGTCGTCGAAGTGGAAGGAGCCCCCCTCCCGCCACAGGACCAGCGCTGCCGCCAACATCCCCAGGGTGGCCCCCTGGTTCATGACGAAGTACTTGAGTCCCGCCTTCTGGCTTTCCTGGTTCTCCCCCTCGAACACCACCAGGAAGTAGGAGGTGAGGGTCATGATCTCCCAGAAAACCAGGAAGAAGAAGAAGTCCGCCACCGACACCACCCCCACGATCCCGAGGAAGAGGACCAGGAGGACCGGGTAGTACTTGGCCACCGTGTCCCTGGGATAGCGATCCAGGTACTCCACGGCGAAGAGGGTGGTCACGAAACCGATGGTTGCGGCGATGGCCAGGAAGAGAGCGCTGAGCTCGTCCACGGCCACGGTAAGGCCGGCCTGAAGCCCCGGTACCCAGAGGAGGGTCACCTCGGGATCGGGACCCCCGCGGAAGGTCCGTACGGCGACGATCCAGAGGAGGATGGCCACGCCTCCCATGAACGTCACGCTCATCCATCCCGCCCTCCGGCGCTGGCCTGAGCCCGCCAGGACGAGGAGGGCCCCCAGGAGGAGGATGGAAGCGCTGGCGAGGAGCAGGGCGACGGTGCTCATGGCCTCATCCTCCCAACAGCCGGACCAGGGGGATCCCCGCAAGGGGGGCCAGGAGACACCCCAGCATGAGGAGCACCAGGGCTGCGCTCATGGCCAGCGGGGGATCGCTGTTCACCTGGGCCGCCGGTGTGCGGAGCCCCAGGAACACCTTCTGTCCCACGAAGAACATCCAGCCGAAGGCCACCAGGCTCTCCCCCAGGATCAGGATCAGGATGGCCGGGCCCAGGGGAGCCGGAATCTCCAGCGCTCCGGCCAGGATCATGAACTTGCTCCAGAAGCACGCGAAGGGAGGAATCCCGGTCACCGCCAACAACCCCACGAAGTAGGCCGTGGCCGTGAGGGGCATGCTCCGGGCGACCCCGCCCAGGGCGCTGATGCTACGGGTGCCGGTGACGTACGCCACGGCCCCCACCGCCAGGAAGAGGGTGGCCTTTCCGAACCCGTGGCAGAGGATGTGGAGGACTCCGCCCCGGAATCCCACCACCGACCCCATGGCCCCCAGGGCGACCCCCAGGAGGACGTAGCCCAGGTGGGCGATGGTGGAATAGGCCAACAGGCGCTTGAGGTCGTCCTGTACGAAGTAGAAGGAGAGCGCCACCAGCATGGTCACCAGGGCCATGGCTCCCAGGACGAGCCCCCAGGGGGCAGGCACGTCCCACCCACTCGACACCGTCCGGGCCATGAGGAAGACCCCGGCCTTCACCATGGAGGCGGCGTGGAGGTACGCGCTCACCGGGGTGGGCGCCGCCATGGCGTCAGGGAGCCAGGTGTGGAAGGGTACCTGGGCCGCCTTGGCCCAGGCCGCCACCATGAGGAAGAAGAAGACCCAGCCGCGCACGCCCGGATCCAGTCGCCCCAGGGCGTCGAACCCGAAGGAACCGGTGAAGGCGAACAGGACCAGGAGGGCCAGGAGGAAGAAGACCCCCCCGGCGTGGGTCATGAGGATGGCTTTGAAACCCGCCTTGAGGCTCTCCTCGCTCCGGTAGAAGGAGATCAGCGCCCAGGAGCAGACGGTGGTGAGCTCCCAGAACACGAAGAGCTGGAGGAAGTTCGGGGCGGTGGCTACGCCCACCATGCTGGCCAGGAAGGCGAGGAGCCAGAAGTAGTAACGTCCCTGGTCCTGGGGTCCCACCGCGTGGTCCCGGTTCTTCTCCGTGAGGTAGCTGGTGGAGAAGAGGATGGTGAGGAACCCGATGAGCGTCACTACCAGCAGGAGCACGGAGGCCAGGGGGTCCAGGAGGAACCCGAAGACCCCATCACCGCTCCCTCCTGGAAGCCAGGGGAGGCTGCCCAGGGCGGCCTGGTAGGCCTGGGGGTAGACAGCCAGGACCCCCCAGCTCGCCAGGAGGGCGGTGATGAGGGCTGTCGCCACCGCGACGGCCCGGGTGGCACCCGGCCGCAGGACCCCGGAGAGCACGGCCCCAGTGACCGGGACCGCCAGGAGGAGGACCAGCAGCACCGTCAGCATGGGACCTCCGGGGAAAAGGCCGAAAGGCCCTCGACGGCCGCGTCCGGTAGGCTGGCCAGGATCGCGGCGGCCTCAAGGAGGTCGGCGAGGACCCCGGACGCTTCCCGGATTTCGGCGGAAGGCGCCGCCCCCACCTCACGCCCTCCGGGCTGGATCCCCAGCACGAACACGTCGGCGCCCGTCTCCCGCCGGATGTAGTGCGCCACCAGGGAGAGGGGAGCTTGGTGAGTGGATGCCTCCCGTTCGGCGAGCTCCTCGACCTCCAGCAGAGCCACCGATCCCGGGCTCTCCCCCAGCTCCACCGCGTCCACCAGGACCACGGTGTCGGGGGAGGGACGGACGATGGGACCCAGGAAGGATTCGGGGACCTCTTCCGCCTCCACGATCCTCAGCCCGACCGTGCCGCGCTCCTCCTCGGCCTCCCGCAGGGCCATGGCCACCAGGCATCCGGCGGCGTCATCCCCGCGGGACGGGTTTCCCACCCCCACCACCACCGTATCCCGACCAAGGCGGTTGGCCAGTCTCTCCGTCAGGTCCTGCGGTTCCGGGCTCATTCCCACATCTCCTTGATCTGGGCGTAGCTGAACACGGGACCGTCCCGGCAGAGGTACCGGTGGCCGACGCAGCAGTGGTTACACTTCCCCACCCCGCATTGCATCATGCGCTCGAGGGTGGAGATGACCCGGTCCGCTTCGAACCCCCGCATCAGGAGGTCCTGGACCACGAACCTGATCATGATGGGGGGGCCGCAGACGTAGGCGAGGGTGGTCTCGGGGCGCAGGTCCACCTGGTCGAAGAGGACGGGGACCATCCCCACGTTCCCCTCCCACCCGGGGGCTCCCCGGTCCACGGTGGTCCTGAGCTCCACCCCGTCGGATCCGGCCCAGACCGCCAACTCGTCCTTGTAGACCAGATCGGTGGGGGTGCGGGCGCCATACAGGATTGTGACCCGGCCGAAGCGCTCCCTCCGGTCCAGAACGTTCCAGATGAGCCCTCGCAGGGGCGGGAGACCGATTCCGCCTGCCACGAATAGAAGGTCCTCCCCTGCCGCGGCCTCCACATCGAAGCCGTTCCCGCACGGCCCCCGAAGCCCCACCTCGTCGCCGGTCCCCAGGGTATGGAGGGCGTCGGTGACCAGGCCGCAGCGCCGCACCGTGACCTCGATGCGTTCGGGACGGGTGGGGCTGGAGGCCAGGCAAAAAGGGGCTTCGCCTACGCCAAAGACGCTCAGCTCCAGGAATTGGCCGGGCCGGAAGGTGAAGGCGTCATGCTGGGCGGCGTCCCGGAAGCGGAGCCCGAAGGTGCGGGTATCGGGGGTCTCGTCCCGCTGGTCCACGATGGTGGCCACGGTGGGGATCAGGAGCTCCGTCACGGCCGGCCTCCTTCCCACCGGGCCTTCCGGATTGCCGCCACCACGGAGGGCATGTCGGTGGTGCCCATGCAGACCTGGATGCAGCGGCCGCATCCCACGCATCCCAGGAGTCCGTCCCTCTGGTAGTACTGGGCGCTGACCTTGTGGTGGAAGCGCCGTTTCATGCGCTCGGCCTTGGCTTCCCGGGGGTTGTGCCCCGACGCCTCCATGGTGAAGGCGGCGTACTGGCAGGAGTCCCAGATTCGGCTGCGGGTCCAGGTGGAGGCTCCGTCGCCCGCGTCGCCGCCGCTACGCCCCTCCTCCCCCCGATCCTTCACGCTGAAGCAGTAGCAGGTGGGGCAAGCCAGGTTGCACCCCCCGCACTCCAGGCACCAGGGCCCCATGGCCTCCCAGAGCGCCTCTTCCACCCGGCGGGTGGAGATGCGGCGCATGGCGGACCCGAAGTGGCAGGTCTCCTGGCCGAAGCTCCGGAGGGCCCGTTCCTCCAGCTCCCTCCGCTGGCTGGTCTCCTCCTGCGTCGCCGGCCGGAAGAGGCCGTCCCCCGCCTCCAGAAGACGGCGCCCCTTCGGGCTCCCCACCTCCGCCAGGAGACCGTCCCCCAGGTCCGTGAGCTGGAGGTCGAACCCCTCCTCCAGGAAGGGTCCGGCTCCGCAGCACACGCAGAACCCGGAGGGGCAGGGGGTGGTGCAGGCCAGGCTTACGAAGGTGAAGCTCGCGAACCGACGGAGGAAGCTCTCATCGGGGAGGTCGGCGCCGTGCATCCGTTTCAGGAAGAGGAGCCCCTTCAGGTCGCAGCTCCTCACGTTCAGCAGCACCCGGGGGCTCACGTCGTGCAGGGCCTCCACGCGAAAGGACCCGTTCCTCTTCTCGATCCGGGCCAGGGGCTCGGTCTGGGGCAGGAGAAAGCGCTTCGGCGGATCCAGGGGGTTCACGAACTCCCAGAGGATCTCCCCGGGATCGGAAATCGCTTGGAAGGTCTCCTCTCCCCACGGGCCGGCCACGGGAGCGATGACCTCTGCGGACTCCTGAAGGCGCACCACCCAATCGCCCACCCTATCCCTGGGGATCAGGAAGGCGGACTCGGGGGCCGTGTTCGATGCGGGTCTCATGTGCGCTCCACCTTCACCCTCTCTACGGCCCCGTCCCCCAGAACGCCCGCCAGACTCTCCCGGAAGCCATGCGGGGCCAGGAGGGTGCCTTCCTCCACCCTCGGGCTGAGGACGGCCGGGAGCTGGGTTTCTCCGTGGCGGGAGCGAAGGCGAACCGACCACCCGGCCCGGACTCCCAGGGTCTGTGCGTCCGCGGGGTTCATGGTGACGAGTCCCCTGGGGTAGAGCTTCCGCCGCGCGGCACCGTCGCGGCACAGAGTGGGAGAGACCTCCACCAGGAGGTCGTCCCCCCAGTCGAAGGTTCCTTCCAGGGCGAGCCAGTGGGTGCCGTTGCTCTGGTTCCCCATTCCGGGTGTCGGGTTTTCGCCCACAGGGGGGTGGCTTCCCCCGGTGGTGGCTCCGAGAAGCGGTACGGTACCGCCCCCCGGGGCCTCCACGGCCTCGAGGGTAAGGGCCCCGTACTCCGGGATCACCCCTCCCAGCTCGGCCAGGACATCAAAAAAGGAGCTGAAGCGGGCGTGGACCCCCAGGTCCGAGAGAAGAAGGGAGAGGACCTCCCACCCGGGGCGTCCCAGGCCGGGAGGCGGCACAGCCCCCCGCATCCGCTGAACCCGCCCCTCCAGGGAGGTGACGGTCCCCTCCTCCTCTGAGAGGTCCGCCAGCGGAAGGGCCACGGTGGCTGCGTCGGAGGTGGGGGATCGGTAGGCGTCCAGGACGATGAGGCTCTCCAGGCCATGAAGCGCCTGAAGGGCCGCACCCGGGAGCCTTGCGCTGGCCGGCGGGTGGTCCCGGACCACGACGAGCCCCTGTACCCCTTCCAGCATGGCTTCGGCGTCCAGACCCGCCTCCAGACAGGGGTCCATTCCCCAGGCCTTGCGGATAAGCGCCTGGGTGGGTTCGTCCCCCAGGGGCCGACCCCCGGGGAGTCGCTCCGGGTTCGCCCCCATCTCGAAGGCCCCCCGTGTATTGGCCCGAAGGGGGAGGGGAAGGAACCACGCGCGGGATCCGTTCGCTCCCACCGCCCCCTCCACCCCGGCCCTGATGGCCTGGGTCGTGTCGGCGATCGCCGAGATGTCCCGGGAGAAGGGAGCCAGCACCACGGCGAGACCGCGGCCATCGGACCCGGCGGCGCGTCCCAACGTCTCGTGAAGGTCCGGGGGGAGAGCCTGAGGAGCCTGGGGGTCCA
>JBFYZD010000277.1:0-3376 GCA_041309685.1 Gemmatimonadales bacterium
CGGAGCTGGGGGACCGCCTGGCGGCCCTCTGGCTGGAGCGCCCCTTCAGCCTGATCCTCTCCATCGAGCACGGCGCCCACCGGACCCTGCCGAAGGGAGGCGCCCGCCGGGTCGTTGGCGACACCGCGGTCACCACCTACCGGGTCCGGAAGGCCGAACCCGGCACTCCACGAGCTCAGAAATGATCGGGAAGATGCCACCATGCCCCACCTGACGCTGGAGTACACCTCGAACCTGGCTCACAAGCGCCCTACCGCGGAGCTGCTCCTCCGGCTCCATCACCTTCTGGAATCGACAGCAGGCATCCGCGTGGCCAACTGCAAGAGCCGGTGGCGGGAGGTGGGGGAGTGGGTGGTGGGGAACGGCGAGGGGGAGTCGGCCTTCGTCCATCTGGACATCCGTCTCCTGGAGGGCCGCCCCCGGGAGGTCCAGCAGGCCGTGGGACGGGGAGCCGCGGAGATCCTCATGGCCCACTTCCTCCCCGCCCCGGAGGAGGTGGATCTCCAGATCACCGTGGAGGTGCTGGAGATCCGCAGGGTGTTCTATTTCAAGCACCCACCCGGGACGCTTTCGCCGCCCATCCTCCCGCAGGCGTAAGGACGGAGGAACCAGGCCCTGGGGGAGGTGGCGTCAGGCCCGGGAGAGGGGGCCCCCGGGACCCGTCCCCATCCCCGTCTCCGTACCCACGGTCTCACGCCCCCGCCGCGGCCCTGGCCTCCTTGGGCGCCAGCGGCATGATCCTCAGCCCCACCATGAACATGAACCCGATGACGCCGATGACCCCCAGCGTCTGGAGAACCTCCAGATAGCTGATGGAGTACCCCACGACCCCCTCCCACAGGGCCGCATCGGTCACCTCCCACCCCGGAAGCAGCTCGGGCGGGTGGACGAGCCCCGGCACCACGATCAGGAACCGCTCGAAGAGGACACCCACGACCACCAGGGTGGATGCGAAGACGGTCCAGCGCACCGACGTCCCGGTCCTCTTGATGAAGAGGAGGATGGCGGGGATCACGCACCCGACGCAGATGAGCCCGATCCAGAACATGAAGCTGTGGATTCCACCGAAGAGAAAGAACATCCCGGCTTCGTGGGACGCGGCCAGGTAGGCGCGGTGGGCGTTCTCGATGAGGAGGACGTAGAAGGTCACGACCAGGAAGATGGAGAGGAGCCGGCGCCCCATCCAGATGATGAGATGGTCGTCCAGGTGCCGCCCGGTTGCCTTGAAGAGGGTCACCAGCACCAGGATCATGAGGGCTGCCCCGGAGGAGAGAGCCGCGGCCACGAAGCTGGGGGGGAGGAGGGCGGAGTTGTAGAGCTCCCGGGGGACGAAGGCGAAGATGGCCCCGGTACCGGTGTGGGTCCCGATCGCCCAGATCACCACCACCAGGGAGGTGATCTTCGTGAGCGTGCCCTTCTCCTTGAACAGCGCCCAGAGGTAGAGGACGCAGATCATGATGTGCCCGGAATACAGCGCAGGGTTGATGGAGAACATGGAGGTGGCGTTCACATAGGTGAACGGCTTGGTGAACACCCGGTCCACCCGACCCTGGTCGGTGAGGATGGAGAGCAGGCCGGCGATGAGGAAGAGCATGGCCAGGTAGGCGGCGATGCGGGCGAAGGGCTTGTACTCCATTCTCCCGAACACCCCGTAGAGCCCCGAAACCACCAGGGAACCCGCCGAAAGGCCGATGTAGAAGATGGCCATGGCGATCTGGAGCCCCCAGGGAACCCGGTTCGTCATCCCGGACAGGTACAGCCCGTGCTCGTGCATGATGAGGGTGGCGGCGAACCCGCCCACGGCAAGGGCTGCCAGCACCCCCACGCTGGTGAGATAGGGGACCGACCTTCCCTCGATCTTCGCGAATTCCACGTCCATCGCCATGAAGACGACCTCCCGTTCATGGGGATCGGGTCAGGGGCTCGGGCGGCCCCCGATGCCGGAATGCCGGGACCGACCCTCCCGACCCATCACCCTACAGTCCCAGGTAATAGACCTTCGGCTTCGTGCCCCAGTCCTCCCGAAGGCGCTTGGCCGACCCTCCCGCCACGAGCTGGGCCACCTCGCTCGCGGGGTCCTGGAGGTTCCCGAAGATGAGAGCCCTGGCTCCCGTGGCCTCGCAAGCCTCCACGCAAGCCGGCCTTCCGCCCCCGTCCAGGAGATGGGCGCAGAAATGGCAGGATTCTGCCACCCCGTGGGACCGGCGGGGGTACTCCGGGTTGGGCCACTCCGGGTTCTCCTTGAAGTTGAAGAACCTGGCGTTGTACGGGCAGGCGATCATGCAGTACCGGCAACCGATGCAACGGTGATGGTCCACCATCACGATGCCGTCTTCCCGTTTGTACGTCGCCTGCACGGGGCAGACCTGGGCACAGGGAGGATCGTCGCACTGATTGCACATGAGGAGCAGCGATTTCTCCTCCAGCCCGGCGGACTCCTCCTTGGGCTCCAGCGTCGCCCGCCGGATCCAGTGGATGTCCCAACGCTTGTCCCCGTGGTACGCCACGTTGTTCTCTGTGCGGCAGGCGTCCATGCACGCCGTGCACCCTTCCCGGCAGCGGGTGAGATCGACGACCATCCCCCACTTCTTTCCGGAGAGGACGGTGGCGGATTGGGCCTCCTGCGAGGTGCAGGAGGAGAGGGCCGGGAGGCTCAGCGCCCCCGACACGCCCGCCACCAGGGCGCCGCCCGTCCTGAGGAAATCCCTTCGATCCATGGGTGACCTCACCTCCCGAGCCCCGCCTTCTCGGCGGCGGTCAGGTAGTAGTGGCAGCCGAAGCAGTCCAGGCTCACGCTGGCCGCTTCGTGGCACCGGTCGCAGAACTGATCCCGGTTCCTGTGACAATCTCCGCACCCCGCGAGGGTAACCCCCCCCTTGAGTCCCTCCCGGATCACCTCCTCCCGCACCTCTTTGAGCAGCTCCATGTGGCGGAACCGCATGAAGGAGGCGTCCCTCACGCAGTTCTCCCACCGGGGGTCCGGAGCCTCCAGGAAGACCACGGGCACCTCCGGCTTCCGGGAGACGACGAACCCCACCAGGCTCAGGATGACGGGCAGGAGGATCACCACGCCGAAGGCGGTGGCCCACTTGGCCCGGTTCTTCTTGGTGAGGACCGTGCTGCGCTTCATGGTCAACCCTTCCTTCCCGCCACCGGCTGGTCCCCACCCCCCGTCGCCGCCACCCGGTGCTGGCTCCCGGCTTCCCGGCCGTAGCGCTCCGCCATGGTCATGGCCGTGGTCCGGTAGAGGAGGTGGGCGAATTTCGTGTAGGGGAGATAGACCAGCAGGGCGAAGACGAAGACGAGGTGGACGAAGTAGGCGACGTGCCGGTGGGGAGCCATGCGCAGATAGTGCAGGAGCTCGGTGACGAAGCCG
>JBFYZD010000278.1:0-54177 GCA_041309685.1 Gemmatimonadales bacterium
GGAGCGCACTGGCCATGAGGGCGACGCGATTGTCCGGCATATTATGCGCAACTGTTTCTCTGGGGATGATGTTGCCCTTTGGACGGCACGGCCCGGCGCTCGCGGGGCGGGCGGGGGACAAGTAGATTGGAAGAGGCCATGGACGGTCATGGTATCCTGCTGGCGTCGGGAGCGGCGGTCGTCTGGATACCTTCCCTCAAGCTGGAGCCCGAAGGACATGTCTTCCGAGGCGGTGGTCCGATTCCGGGAAGCGGTGAACGGGAACGAAGCACTGAAGACCGAGTTGCGGGAGATGCCCAGAGTCACCTCCCGCGAGCTCGCGGAGATGGCCGCTCGACACGGGTACGAGTTCACGCCCAAGGAGTTCGCCGAGGTGGCCAACCTGGTCCGGGATGAGCTCACGGACTTCGAGTTGGAGCTGGTGGCGGGAGGAACCCAGGAGCTGATCTGTTGGCGCCAGGGCATGCGCGCGGCGGAATCGGTTGCTCCCCTGCCCCCCGACGGCGGGACCGATGACGACGACGGCGGCTGCTGACGCCCATCCCCGGGTGACTGATCTCGTGCGGCTCAGCCGCAGCGGGGCGAGCGCACCCTGAGGAGGTCCCGGAGGAGCGAGCCGGCAGGGTCCAACGGCCCCGCAGCGTCGAGGGAGGCCTCGGCGTCCGCCGCGTAGCGCCGGACCACGGCAACCCAGGGTCTGATCACGTCCGCCCTGCGCAGACGATCCCGCACCTGCTGCTGCGCTTCGGGGTCGGTGCGGGCGTGCCCCAGGAGGTCCACGAGCGCCTCTCGCTCGCTGCCGGAAACGCTCTCCAGGCCCAGGGCGATGTGCAGGGTGCGCGTACCCTGCTCCAGATCACGGCACCGCCGGTGGTGGTACATCTCGGCCAGGTCGGACTGGAGCTGGTAGACGACGCCCATCCCCAGGGCGAAGCGCATGTAGGCCTGGCGGGCTTCCGGGGGGGCGCCCGCCATGTGGGCCGCGAGACCCGCGAAGAAGCTCTTGGGCGCACCGTTCTTCCCCACCACGGAGGCTTCCACCTCCGCCGCGGAGGGCTCCCGGCTATCGGTCAGAGCCAGATCCCTCTGCTGCCCGTCGAACATGTGCAGGAGCCCGGCGTGCAGCTCCCCCACCATCGCCAGGCGCCGCTCCTCGGGGACGGGGAGATCCGCGATGATGGCCGGGGGGAGGACACAGGCGATGGCGGTGGCGGTGAAGACGACGTCGAAGGGCGCAGATTCCCGCCAGGTTCCGGACAGATCCCCGTCGGTGAGGTTGTCGTAAAGCTCAGCGCCAGCCCATAGCAGGGTACAGGCGGCGGCAAGCGGAACAGCCGGAGCGTCCTCACCGGTCACCGCGGCATGGATCAGGAGCGGCAGGTGGATGGAGGCGTGGTAGCGCCTCGGCCCACGGGCGCAGTTGCTGGCGTCCAGGGCTCGGCGAAGAAGCTCGGCCTGAGTGGCCCGGAAGGCCCTGGCTTCGATCTCGCCCCGGGCCCGGGCCAGGACAGCCTCGCTGCTGTCGGCCATCCACGCCGATGAGTCCGAGAGCAAGCGATTCATGGTGGGTTTCTCCTCCCCGCCAGGACGACCAGATAGACGTTCTGCACGGCCAGGTGGGCGTCCACCCCCAGCCACCACTCGTCCAGGGAGTGGTGGCCGCCCAGGGATGGGAAAAGGAAGGGCCCTTCGGACCCGTGAGACTGGATGGAATCTGCCTGGAGGGGGTCGGGAGGGGCAAGGAATCGGTGGGCGGAAGGGGAGAGAGGATCCTGGCGAGGCGGTCCAGGAACCGGAACCCAGCGGAGCTCGCCGTAGGATGGGGGCAACGCCTGCTCTTCAGCGGCGCGCCCTGGCCGCACCCCTCCGGACCCGCTTCAGTACCGGCTCCACGGCCCATCGATCCAGGGCCACGAACAGCCGGGTGTCCCATCCTGCCCAGGAGTTGCCGGGAAGGTGCTCCACCAGGGCCTCTTCCCGACTCCCGTGCCCGTACTGGCCGCGGGTAAGCAGTCGGACGCCCGTCTCCTCTCCCTGGCCTCTCGCGCAACGGGTGAGGAAAAGGGAGCCCGTGGTGAGGAGAATCCGGAAATGTCTGGGAACCCAGGGGTGAGACCAGCGCCGAAAGGAGCCCTCGAGGCTTTCCACCGCCAGGCGGAAGAGGGGGTGTCCGGGCTCGGCCAGCATGAAGTCGTTGGACACGCCCAGGGGGGTCGTGGGAGCCAGAAGAACCCCGCCTCCTGGGAGGAACGGGTCCAGCGGTCGGAGGCACGCGATGTCCAGGTCCACGTACACCCCCCCGATCTCCCGGAGAATGAGGTAGCGGGCCGCGTCCACCCTCTGGATGGAGTCCGGGTAGGCCCGAAACAGGGCGAGCAGCTCGGGAGCTCTCCCGGCGACCAGGTCCAGGAGGTCCTGGTCCGTCCAGAAGCGGTATTCCCAACCCGGATGGAGTGCCGGCCAGCTCTCCTGCGCGGATGCCCAGAGAGCCGGGATTTCCCTGGTCTTCCAGGTCTGATGGATGATGCGAGGGATGGACATGGACCCGTATCAGGCCGTTTCGTCCATGTTCAGATCGGGATAGAGTTTCCGGACACAGGACGGGCAGAGGCCATGGGAGAAGGATGCGTCAGTCCGATCCCTTACGTAGCTTTCCACGCTCTCCCAGAATCCCTGATCGTTTCGGATGTTCTTGCAGCGCGCGCAGATGGGCAACATTCCCTGGAGGGTCTTCACCTCTTTCCGGGCCCGGATCAGTTCCTCGTTTCTCTGCTTGAGCTCGCGAGTGAGGTTCACCAGTTCGTTGTTCAAGAGGCTCAGATCCTCCAGGGCCCCGGCCTCGGAGAGGGGCTGGATGCGGCCCAGGAGGAGAAGACCATTCCGGAATCGATCCACGGCCGCTTCCATGCGAAGGATGGAGTGGGCTCCCCCGGTAAGATGGAGGATGAAGGTTCTACCGCCGAACCCGGAGCCGGCCTCTCCCGAAGCCCCCGCCTTTACCGCTGCCTCCAGCTTGGCCCGGGAGGGGTCCAGGCAGAACTCCCCCAGCTTCCGGCCCACGGGTGGGGCCGGTAGATGAAGGCCGCTGACGAAGGCATCGTTGCAGGTGAGAATGGTCAGTTCCTCGTCCACCTGCACCAGGACGAAGAACTCGGAGGCGGCGGCGAACTCGGCGATGTCCCGGGCGAATTCCTGGACGATTCCTTCTGTTGTCATGCTCCCTCTCCAAGCCAGGAGCGGGCGAGTCTGTGGGCTTCGGCGGCATCGCAGGCGGAGCCGTCGGCCCCGAGTTGCCGGTACAACTCCCGATCCTCGGCGAAGAGGGGGCCTCCCACCATGATCTTCGTGTCTTCCAGAAGAGGCTCCCGGCGGGCCGCTTCAATGAGGTCGGCTACCTGGCCGAGGTTGAACGGCATGGTGACCGAGATGGCCAGAACCCTGGGCCGGACCTCCCTCAACAGCTTCAGGATCTCGTCAGTGGGGGTGTTGGCCCCCAGGTAGGTCACCTCCCACCCATGCAATTCCAGGAGGTCCGCCACCATCCACCCGCCGATCTCGTGAAACTCATTGGCGGCGCTGGCGACCACCGCCCTTCCCTCCAGCCGGGTGGGCGGCTCCCGGTAGGCATAGAGGGCAGCCATGACCCGGCTCACGATGGAGGAGGCCAGGTGTTCCTGGGCCACGCTCACCTGTCCGTTTTCCCAGAGGGTCCCCACCCGGGTGAGGAGAGGCTGGATCACCTTGAGGTAGAATCCCTCCACCCCCAGTTCGGAAGCGGCCAGCTCTCTGCCCATGGCCAGGCAGGTGGAGCGGTCCCCGTCCAGCAGGGCTCTGAAGAATCGCTCCCGTTTCACCTCCAGGGGTCCGTCCTGCCAGGTCCGTTCGGAGAAGAGGGCTTTCTGGCCGGCGGACACCGCGAGGAACTCCTGGTGCCGTGACCTCATCCACTCGTAGATCGCGTTCACCTCTCCGGCATGATTCTCCGGCAGCGTCTCCTCCACGGCATCCATCCAGCTTCCCAGCACCACGGGAAAATAGTCGGGGGAGAAGCCATGGGCCTGGTAGGCCCGGTACACCCAGGGAACGATCCGCACCAGGAGCGCGTGGTTGCCCATGCTGAAGACCGTGTGCATGAACCGGGCGTGGTTTCGATGGTTGTCCCGCATGGTTTCCAGCCGCCCCGTCCCGATGAGCCGGTACAGGTCCTCCCGGGCTGCCATGCGGCGATCCACCTGAAGAATCAGGCTATCCCTGTGATCACGGTAGGACCGGGCCGCCCCCTGGCTGACGGGCGGAAGAAGCTCGGCCTCCATCCGAAGATCTTCCGTGGTCTTCATGCCAAAGCCCTCCGCTTCAGGCGGAAATCCCGGGGAAGGAGCGTTTCCCCCCCCCGGACACGGGATAGGAGGTTCAAGAACCTCTGGCTGGAGGAAGGGATAGGAGGTTCAAGACCCATGTCGAGGCTTCAAACCTGGTAAAACGTACCTGGAGAGGGTCGGGTAGGGCAAGGAACAGCCCGGCTGAAAGGAAGGGGGGCCTGAAACGAGGGGGGTAGCGGCCCGGACAAGCGCGCCGGGGGCGGGACCAGGGGGCTGGACAGGTTAGCCGCCGTGGCTCTGGTCGAGATCGAGGTCGTCCGGGCGGACCTCCTGGGCGACCTCGTCGGCATCGGGGGCACCGAGCTCGAAGGCGGGCTCGCCGAGGTCGGCGAGGATCTGGGCGATGGGCTCGGGTTCTTTGAGGGGCGCCGTGCTGCGTCTCGATCCTGGTCTCCACCGGGACGAGCTGGAGGTGGAGTACCTGAGGGTGTAGGGGCCTGCGTGGCCCGACCTCCAACCGGCGTGATCGCCCGAGGGTCACCGGGTATCGAATGGACTTCGGTTCCCCAGGCACGTCCCTTCCCTGCCGAGTGGTCCGGGCCTTGCACATCGGGGAGGTGGCGTCCACCCCGCGGGGGCGGGCGCGGTCCTGGTGAGTGCCCGGGGCACAAGCACCTCAGCGGTTGAGTAGCCGCAGGGCCGCCTCAGGTGGCGGCGGGAAGGGAGCTTCGTAGGCGAATTCATGGACATTTTGACATATGACGATATGTCCTATAATGAGAAGGAACGGTCCCCTCGGGAAGAGCCGGAGGCGGGCAGGGGGTCGTCCGCCGGCGCACTCCTGGGGTGGGATGCCCTGGAGTCCGCCACCAAGTGCCTGAAGTCCGTGGCCCACCCCGTCCGCTTGCGGATCCTGGAGCTTCTCCTGGACGGGGAGCACTCGGTGGGGGAGCTGGCGGAGCTGTGCGAGGTGGATCAGCCTACGATTTCCGGGCACCTGGGTCAGCTCCGTGACAAGGGAATCCTGACCCAGGACCGGCAGGGGAGAAACGTCTACTACCGGGTGGTGGCGGCCACTGCCATCGAGGGTATCGTTAACTGCATGAGGAAGAACTTCGGCCCTTCGCACGCCGGCACCGGATGCCGGGGCTGACCCAGAGAAACCGGAACCCGCAAAGCCATGTCGAACGGCACACACTCCCCCCAGGGGGAGCCGAGCCACCCGGGCAGGAAGCCGGGTTGGAAATCCGTCACCGTCCTGGTGGCGGTTGGACTTCTCGTTCCCATCGCGGTGGTCCTTTCAGGGGAGGGGGAGGTGCGGGACGACCCCTGGGCCCACCTGGCCCAGCGTCCCTCCCACACCGACCATGCCACCCTCATGCCCGGCCCTTATGCCTCCGGGGAGGAGGTGACCCGGGCGTGTCTGGACTGCCACCAGGATGAGGCCCACGAGGTCATGGCGACCGCCCATTGGAACTGGGAAGGGGAGCCGGCGGCGCTCCCGGGGCGGGACGAGCCGGTCCGAATGGGGAAGAAGAACGTCATCAACAACTTCTGCATCTCGGTCTACTCGAACTGGTCGGGGTGCACCTCCTGCCATGCCGGTTACGGCTGGGAGGACGACACCTTCGATTTCTCCGACAAGGAGAAGGTGGATTGCCTGGTCTGCCACGAGCAGTCGGGGCAGTATGCCAAGGCCGCGGGGGGGTATCCCGGGCCTGGGGTGGATCTGGCTCTGGCGGCCCGGAGCGTGGCGGCCCCCACCCGGGACAACTGTGGCGGGTGCCACTTCCGGGGTGGGGGAGGGGATGCGGTGAAGCACGGCGATCTGGACGCCACCCTGGCCAACCCCAGGGCGAGAGTGGATGTGCACATGGGGAGCCACGGCCTGGTCTGCGTCGACTGCCACACCACCCTGAACCACGAAATGAAGGGTCGGGCCCTCTCGGTGAGCGTGGACAACGCCAACGAGGTCCAGTGTACCGACTGTCATCTCCCGGAGCCCCACCTGGATGCTCGTCTGAACGGCCACCTCTCCGCCGTGGCCTGCGAGACCTGCCACATCCCCCAGGTCGCCATCCGGGAAGCCACCAAGACCCACTGGGACTGGTCCACGGCGGGGCAGGACCTTCCGGAGGACTCCCACGAGTATCTGAAGGCCAAGGGGAGCTTCGAGTACGAGGCTGGTCTCGTTCCCGAGTACTTCTGGTTCAATGGTCGGGGGGACCGCTACCTCCTGGGTGATACTCTCGACCCCCGCGCCGTGACGGAGCTGAATCCTCCTCTCGGCGACGTCCGGGACCCGGAGGCCAGGATCTGGCCCTTCAAGGTCCACCGGGCGGTGCAGCTCTTCGACACCGAATACCGGACCCTCATGGTGCCCCAGACGGTGGGAAAGGGGGGGTACTGGGCCGATTTCGATTGGGACCAGGCCCTTCGCCTGGGCTCCGAGGCCTCGGGCCTTCCCTACAGCGGGAGCTACGGGTGGGCCAGCACCGTCATGCACTGGCCCCTTTCCCACATGGTCCAACCGGCGGCAAACGCCCTCCAGTGCCGGGACTGCCATTCCCCCACCGGACGCCTGGATTGGCAGGCGCTGGGGTACCCGGGGGACCCGGCCCAGTGGGGGAGCCGGGACGTTCGGCCGGTTACCGCCGTCGCGGCGTCGGGAGGTGAGCGATGAACAGGGCGCCGCATCGCACCGCGCTGGGATCCATCCTCCTCGCCCTGGCTGGGGGGGGCATGCTCTCCCCGGCCGGCTCCCAGGTGGCCCCGGAAGCCCGCATCCACCCCAGCATCCCCCTCCTGGATGCCAGGGGGCAGAACGTCCTCCGCTCCGGGGACCCCGTGTCCCCCCGGGCCACCTGCGGGGAATGCCACGACGTGGACTATATCGAGGCCCACACCGTCCATGGAGGTCCGGGGTCGAAGGCCATGGGCACGCCGGCTCACGTGGTTTCCAGCCGGCCCTGGAGTCGGGACGGGACGGAGGAGGCGGAGATGAACTGCTTCCTCTGCCACACGCCCCATCCCGCCAACGAGGCTCGCCTGGAGGCACTGCGCCAGGGCCTGGTCTCCTGGGCTCCCGGGGCGACCCTGGCCAACACCGGCATCGTTCTTCCCTCGGAGGGGGGGTGGCGATGGAATCCCGCCGCCTTCGACGGGGAGGGCAGGGTGCAGGATTCCCTCCTGGCCCTCCAGGGGCCCCGGACGCGAAACTGCGCCCAGTGCCACGGCATCGCCGGGGACGAGATGGACGACCCGGTGACCTTCACCGGTCTCGGCTCCGGGGCCTGGCAGACCGTGTCCCGGGGGGAGGTCATCTCTCCCCAGAGGATATCCGAGTCCGGGGTGAACCTGGTGGGCAAGAGCGCCCTGACCCGGTCCTGGGATGTCCACGCGGAGCGCCTCATGGAGTGCGCCCACTGCCACTTCTCGGAGAACAACCCCGTCTACCGGAAGGAATCTCCGGCCACCCAGCCCGAGGGGCTCATCTTCGACAGCCGGCGTATGCCCCTGGGGGCCTACCTCCAGCGCCCCAGCCACAACTTCGCCGGACAGTCGGCGACCGGCGGTGGAACCCGGGTTTCCGGGGCGTTGAGCTGTCGGTCCTGCCACGACCCGGAACCCACCCACCGTTGGCTCCCCTACGCCAAGCGCCATACCGACGCTCTCGCCTGCGAAGTCTGCCACACCCCGGCCCTCTACTCGGTGTCGATCCAGTCGGTGGATTGGAGCCGAGTGGATGAGGTGGGGAACCCCCGTGTGACCTGGCGGGGGTGTGCGGCCGGTTGCGAGACGGCGGCCACGGATCTGGTCCGGGGCGTGGAGCCCACCCTCCTGCTTCGGGAGGATGAAGATGGCCGGAGCCGCCTGGCGCCCTACAACCTGGTGACCTCCTGGTACTGGGTGGAGGGGGTCGGCGAGGCGCCCGTGGATCTGGAACGCGTCGGGCAGGCCTCCGCGGGCACGGAGGACGTGGAGGAGATCCGCCGCCGGCTGACCGGGATGGGAGTGGAGGACCCCCGCCTCAGAGGTGAGATCCGGCCCTATCCCATCCACCATTCCGTGGCCAGCGGGGAGTGGGCAACCCGCGCTTGCAGCGCGTGTCACGACGAGGACTCCCGCCTCTCCCGGGCCATGGTCCTGGCCTCCTCCCCGCCCACGGGGGAGCTTCCGGGCCTGGAGGAGGGCGCCGGCGCGGCTCTGGCCGGGTCGCTTCGACTCGACGCCGACGGGGCGCTGGTGTACGATCCCGCACCCGCCTCTGCCGGCCTCTACGTCCTGGGGCACGACTTCGTGTGGTGGAGCAACCTCCTGGGGATCCTGGCGGTGCTGGGGACCCTCCTGGGGGTGACGATCCACGGCGGGCTCCGGTGGAGGGCCGCTCGCCGGCGGGGTGCGGGGCTCCACCCGGAGGGTCCCCCGGTCTATATGTACACCACCTACGAGCGGGCCTGGCACTGGCTCCAGGCGCTGGCCATCCTCCTCCTCCTGGCCACGGGGATCGAGATCCACGTCACCCGGTTGGGGTTGTTGGACTTCGCCCTGGCGGTGCGGATCCACAACGTGGTGGGCTTCATCGTCCTGGCCAACGCCATCTTCGCCGCGTTCTATCACCTGGCCAGCGGAGAGATCCAGCACTACCTGCCCAGGCCCGAGGGATTCTTCAACGCCGCCATCACGCAGGCCAGGTTCTACCTGTCGGGGATCTTCCGGGGTGAGGCCCACCCCTTCGAGAAGAGACCCGGCCGGAAGCTGAACCCCCTCCAGCAGGTGACCTACCTGGCGATCCTGAACGTCCTCCTCCCCCTCCAGGTGATCACCGGGGTCCTGATCTGGGGGGCCCAGCGGTGGCCCGCCGTGGACGGGATGCTGGGGGGCCTGGTATTCCTCGCTCCCCTGCACGCCTTCGGAGCGTGGATGTTCGCTGCCTTCCTCCTCATGCACATGTACCTGACCACCACCGGTTCCACCCCTCTCTCCAACATCCAGGCCATGGTCGTCGGCTGGGAGGGGACCGGGACCGCTGAAGGAAAGGCGGGAGCCGTATGAGCCACTCCGCGGAATCCAAGGCGTTCATGAATCCCTATCTGGCCGGAGGCCTGCTGGGGGTCGTCCTCTTCCTGGCGTACTTCTTCACCGGTACCGGGCTCGGGGCCTCGGGGGGGATGGCCCGCCTGGTGGCGGCCGGGCAGGACCTGGTGGTTCCCCGCCACATGGACCGGGTGGGCCATCTGGTGGAGATGGCCGGAGGGGAGACCAACCCCCTGGATCACTGGATCGTGCTGGTGACGTTGGGGACCCTGATGGGGGGATTCGTGAGTGCCTTGCTGAACAAGCGCCTCAAGGTGGAGACCCAGAAAGGGCCCCGGATCTCCGTTCGGCAGCGATGGGTCCTGGCAGTGCTGGGGGGCGTCTTCATGGGGTACGGGGCCCGCCTGGCCCGGGGGTGTACCTCGGGCCAGGCCCTCTCGGGAGGGGCCGTCCTCTCGGTGGGCAGCTGGGCCTTCATGTTCGCCGTGTTCGCCGGGGGCTACGCCCTGGCCTACTTCGTCCGCCGTCTCTGGACCTGACCGGGAAAGGAAGAGGAAACCGACCATGGCTCCTTTCGCGCTGGTGGACGACCTGGGGAAGGTGGGGGCCTACGCCGTCTACCTCCTCATCGGGATCGCCTTCGGGGCCTCCCTGGAGGTGGCGGGCTTCGCCAACGCCCGCAAGCTGGCGAACCAGTTCTATCTGAAGGACATGACGGTGCTCAAGGTGATGTTCACCGGAATCGTCACCGCCATGGTCCTCATCTTCCTGGCCTCGGCTGCGGGCCTCCTGGCCTTCAACGACGTCTATGTGCCTCCCACCTACCTCTGGCCCGGGATCGTGGGTGGGCTGATCATGGGGGTGGGTTTCATCCTCGGGGGCTTCTGCCCCGGGACCTCCCTGGTGGCGGTGGCGAGCCTGAAGGTGGACGGGATCCTCTTCTTCCTGGGGACCCTCCTGGGGGTCTTCCTCTTCGGGGAGACGGTGGGGTCCTTCGACACCTTCTACTTCTCCTCCTACATGGGCCGTTTCCTGCTTCCGGAGCTCCTGGGCCTCTCCACGGGGGGGACGGTGCTCCTGGTCGTCCTCATGGCCCTGGGGGCCTTCTGGATGGCGGAGAAGGCCGAGGGCTTCTTCGGGGAGGGGATCACGGATGCCCGTCGAATCCGCCTGCCGGTCAAGCTGGCCGGGGCTGGGGGACTGGCGGCTCTGGCCCTCCTGGTCATGGGGATGGGGCAGCCCACCCCCCTGGAGAAGTACCGGTTCATGGCGGAGGACAAGGATCCCCTCCTCCTGGAGCGGCAGATCCAGCTCCATCCCGGGGAGGTGATCCAGGTGGCCGCCAACCGCCAGATGAAGCTGGTCCTCCTGGACGTCCGGTCGGAACGGGACTTCAACCTCTTCCACATCCTGGACTCCCGCCGGGTGGAACTGGAGACCCTGGCCCGCGGCGGCCTCACCAAGGAGTTGTTGGACGAGCCGCCCAACGCGGTGGTGATCCTGGTATCGAACGATGAGCTCCATGCCACGGAGGCCTGGAAGATGCTCACCGGGGAGGGGATCATGAACTTGTACATCCTCGAGGGTGGGATCAACCGCTGGCTGGACCTGTTCGCGGTGGAGGGCGCCTGCCCGGGAGGATGCCGGCCCGCCGGCGTTCCGGTGGAGGAGGGGGAGCTGGCCTGGCGCTTCGATGCGGCGTTGGGGTCCCAGCCTCCCATCGCCAACCCGGATCTCTTCGTGGACAAGGCCTTCGATTTCACCCCCAAGGTCAAGCTGGAAGTGAAGGCGCGGCCGGCGGGGGGGTGCGGGTGAGGTGGGCGCACCCCGCGAATGCCCCGGAGGAGTGGATCGGGGCTTACCGGGCCGGCGCCGAGGGGTAGGTCCTCCCGGAGGTGGATGGATGGTCCTCGCTAACGGGCCGGGAAGTCCACAAGGACGTTCGCCCGCAGCCCGAACGCCAGGGCATCGGCCAGGGCGGGGTCCATCCCGGGACTCATGATCCATTGAAGGTCCGGCTGAACCGTGAGGAAACGAAGGGCCTCGAACCTGTAGGTAAGCTCCAGCACGATCTCGCTCCTCTCCGCGAGGAGAGCGGCCTCCCGCCGGGCACGCAGGAAGGGACCGCCGTTGCGGGCGTAAGCGAACCCCAGGCCGAGGACATCCTCCGGGCGACCCGGAAGGGCGCCGAGATACGCCACCCCTGCGCGTAGAGTGAGGTCCAGCCGATTCACGGCGTCCGCCGCGGTTCCCACGCGGGCGAAGGCCGAGATGCCCCCGGTTCCGTCCTGGTCTCGGCGGAGCAGGCGCTCCCCCAGGAAGTAGAGTCCCCAGCTGCGGGCTGAAGGCTCCCCGGGACTCCAGCTCTCGAGACGCCGGGTATGGCCCCACCCCCCGAGCGCGACCTTCGTATCCGTGGCCTGGATGGAAGAGCCGCGTCCGATGCGCCCCCTCCGGCGGGCCTGGAGGGGTTGGCCCCTCCCCCGTCCGCTCACCTGCCGCTCGAGTGCCGGGGCCGGGTCAGATGGGATTCCCGATGGAGTCCGGGAGTAGCCGATCTCGACGGAAAGGAGGCCTCCCTCCCGGGGATCCGGTGAGAAGCGGGACTCCCCGGGAGCGGGAGGGATTCCCTCGCTCACACCGAAGAGCCCGTACAGGGAGGGGCGAGGCTCAATCCTGATGCGGGCGGCCAGCCCGGTGGTGGAGAAAGTGGAGGGACCGGCCGATCCTCTGAGGCCGTATTCCGGACCGAGGCCGAAAGCGCCGTTCAGGAAGTCCCCCGTCGAGGGGATGACGTCGAAGTCTCCGTTGAGGTCGCGGATCCCGGCCAGGATGGAGAGCCGGCGCGACCAGGCCTGGTGCTCGATCCAGGCTTCGTAGAGCCGCCACTCCGGATCCGCTTCGAGATTGCTGAGCCCCTGGAGAGCCTCGACAACAGGGCTCCTGGAGCTTCTCCGGCTCGATTGCACGTGGACCCGGACGGATGTTCCCGAAAGCCCCAGGAGTTGGTTCAGGTCCAGATGGACGAGGAGGTCCAGGTTGTCCAGGGCGCACGGCTCCCCGGACGTTCCCCCCCGAACCGGTAGAAAGCCGTCCGCCGCGTACCCGAGCGTCAGGCGGCTACCTTGGAGCCCTTCCGGAGAATCCCAACGCCTTCCCTCTCGCCCCTGGGCGGCCAGGGGCGAGGCACCGGCCCCCGTGAGCAGAGACGCGAGGAGGAAGGAAAGGGATAGGACCCGAAGTGCCGCCGACATCATGGAAGCCGCCAGCCTGTGCCCCCGGGGGGCTCCTGGTCCGCAGGTCGCCACGCTCGGTCCTACTCCTCCGCGGGAGGACCCACCTCCTTGATGAGCTGCAGCACGGCTTCCCGGGCCGGCCCCTGTTTCTGCACGTGCTGGATTCCCGCCTGGTCCAGGGCCCGGACCAGGTTCGGTCCGAACTCCCTCGCGATGAAGTGGGTGACCTTTCGCTCCTGCAACAGACGGGCGGTCTCGGGACCAGCGCTCCCGCCGGGCAGCCGCCTCTCGCCGATCACCTCGGCGAGCTCTCCCTTGTGATCGAAGAGGAGGATGAAGGGCGCACGGGCCGCCTCGGGGCTGATGCCCGCGTCGGCCTCCGCTCCGGTGGTTGCCACGGCGAACTTCAGGGGGCCAGCGCCGGTGGTCGAAGCCGGCCAGAGCAGGATGAGGGCGAGGACGAAGGTGATGTGGCGCACGGATCGCTCCTTTCCCGGTGGTCTCGATGGGAGAATCTGGGGAAGCTCCCCCCTCCGGGCCATAAGGGATTGCCCCGGGAGAGCGGTAGCTCTCCCGGGGCGCTGAGGGGATCTGGAACGGTGGGTACCCGGTTCCCCGCCCCTCAGGGTGCCTCAGCCTCCCATGGGGAAGGCCATGTCCTCGCAGCGCCAGCAACCCTGGGCTTCCAGGTTGAGCTCAGGGTCGACGCCCTTGTCGCACAACCATCCGTTCCCGTCCTTGTCCTTCACGAACATCATGGGGCGGGCGGGCTTGTGGGGGCCCTTGGCGTTCACGTCGTAGTCCTCGTATCTCATGGTACGTCGCTCCTTCCTGGCCCGGCTTTCGGGCGTGGTGGATTTCGGTGGCTCGAATACGGCGGTGGCGGTATCGAGCTTGGGATGCTCACCCGCTGGAGGGCCGAAGAGGTCTACGAGGAGCTGGTTGAAGTCGGCCTTGGCGGCCTCGACGAACACCCCGGTGTTCCCTGAAACGCAAAGGGCGAGGTCCCCGGCCCACAACACCCACCCATTGAGGTTCCCCCACTTCAGCCCCGTGCTGTCCCGAAGCTCGGTGGCGGCGATCCAGGCGTGCTTCTCGAGAGTCGCGCAGGAGAGTGCGACCTCCTCCATCTGCTTCTTCGAGAGGGGCCCTACCGCCCGGAAGACTCGTCCATCGGAGCCGAACTGGCCTGCGGCCACCACCCCCTTCCGCTCCATCAAGCGATCGAGTCCGATCATGTCTGCACCCTCCTTTCAGGTGAACCGTCTACCTGGAGGATAAGCACAGGGCGTGCCAGCGTTCGGATCCCGAGTGGCCATCTGCTAACGGCTTGGTAGGAATGTCGTTAGGCCACCTCCTGCATAGGCGTGCCGGTGACGGAACGGGGGGCCATCGCAGATGTGCGACCATCCTCCAGGAGGGTTTCGCATCTTCGCGACCGACCGCGGGAGGCTGGCGGGACCCGGATTCACATCAGCCGTTCCTTGGGAGCGAGACCCGCCCGTCCTCACGGGGAAGCTCGATCCCGAGCCTGCGGATCTTCCGGTACAGGGTAGCCTTGTGGATCCCCATCTCCCGGGCCGTAGCGGTTCGGTTGAACCCGTTCTTGAGGAGGAGGTCCGTGATGAATCCGCGTTCCAGCTCCTCCAGACTCCCTGCCCCTGCTTGGCCCGTATCCGCATGGGGACGGAGGGAGTCCGGGAGATCCTGGGTCCGAATGAGGTTTCCTCGAGCCAGGACGAAGGCGTGCTCCACGGCGTTCTGGAGCTCCCGGACGTTCCCGGGGAACGGATGGCTCAGAAGGGCCCGGAGGGCGTTGGGGGAGAGGCCCGAGATCCGCTTCCCGCGGACGGCGGAGAGGCGATCCAGGAAATGATCCACCAGCAGGGGCACGTCCTCCTTGCGGTCCCGAAGAGGCGGGAGCCTGAGCTCGAAGACGTTCAGGCGGTAGAAGAGATCCTCCCGGAACGATCCCTCCCGGATCATTGCGGGAAGGTCCTGGTGGGTGGCCGCCACCACCCGGACGTCGGCCTGGAGGGTGCGCACCCCCCCGAGTGCTTCATACGTCCCGTCCTGGAGCACCCGCAGGAGCTTGGCCTGGAGTTGGGGAGACATGTCCCCGATCTCGTCCAGGAAGAGGGTCCCCCCCTTCGCCATGGCGAAACGGCCGGGTTTGGACTTCACCGCTCCCGTGAACGCGCCCGGCTCGTAACCGAAGAGCTCCGCTTCCAGGAGGGTGTCGGGGATGCCGGCGCTGTTCACCGCAATCAGCGGGCCTTCCGATCGGGGGCTGAGCTTGTGAATCGATCGCGCCACCAACTCCTTGCCGGTTCCACTCTCACCGGTGATGAGCACGGTGCTCTCGCTCCCGGCGATGGTGGGCAGGGTCTCCAGAACGGTCCGAAGCCTCGGGCTCTTGGTGACGATGTCGCCGAAGGAGAAGCTGTCCCTGACCTCCCTGCGCAGGGCTTCCACCTGTCGAAGATCCCGGAAGGTTTCCACCCCCCCGACGACGGCGCCCTTGGCATTCCGGAAGAGCGCGGTCGAGATGCTTACGGGGATTTCCTCCCCGTTGGAGGACTGGATGCTCACCACCAGATCGATGATCGGTTCCCCCGAGTCCAGGGTGTAGCGGAGGGCGCAGGCGTTCTCACAGATGTTCGAGCGGAAGATCGCGTGGCAGGGCTGCCCTATGGCCTCTTCCCGGGAGAAGCCTGTGATGGCCTCCGCAGCCCGGTTGAAACAGGTGATCAGGCCCCTCAGGTCCACGGTGAAGACGCCGTCGGAGATGCTCCTCAGGATGGCCTCGAACCGCTCGGCCGGAAGGTCGCCCGGGGCGAGTTCTGGTGTCGGATCGACCATGGGTGATCACTCCAGGGGTTCGGGGTGGCCGGGACTCCGCTCCTCAGCGGATCGTCAGCGTTTCCATGTCGGTTCCTTCCGTTCCTTTTTGGGGCCTGCGTTCCCCCACTTCCTGACAGCCCCTCTCAGGATCTCGCGAGGAGCATCAGTCCTCCCACCGCCAGCCCGGCGGCGAGGTTGATGAGCTTGAGGACGAAGAAGGCCTTCTTGGACACGGCCAGGAGGGGAAGGGTCCCGTGCCCATCCTGCACGATGGAGCTTGCTACCAGGATGCCCATCGGCAGGATTCCCTCGGCGTACAGGGTGACGAAAGCCAGGTGTGGGCCGGACTCCGGCACCAGGCCGACCAGGGCGGCGATGAGGAGGACGGCATAGGTGTTCCCTCGAATCCACGCTTCCGGGTCGAAGAAGGTCTCCAGCGTCCCGATGACCAGAAGGGCTCCGAAGGTCCAGGCGAAGATCTTGGGGAGGTGCCGCTTCAGGACGTGTTCCCAGAGGTGCTCCTCCAGGAAGTGGTCCGGGACGGTGGTCGCCACGAAGAGGCCGAAGAGGCTGCTGGCCAGCAGGGTGAGGCGGATCCAGTTCCAATCCTCCGGCCCCAGGGAACCCGAGAGGAGTCCGGCGAGGAAGAGGAGGAAGACGACCAGGAGGAGAGCCCGGGCAAAGGTGAGGTGACGGAGCTGCCCCAGGATGGCGTTGGCCTGAAAGCAGCGGCACTCCTCCACGGCGTGGACCTGGAGCCGATGGTCCACGGGAAGGACCGGGGCGAGCCGGGGGAGGAACTGATCGGTACCCCAGGCCACGATCCACCCGACGGCCATGAGGGCCGCCATGAGGACCAGAGCCCGCCCTGGAAACATGGCCAGCATCACGAAGGCCTCGTCCCCGCTGGTGGCGATCATGGTTCCCACCAGAGCCCCGAAGCTGACCGCCCCGTGGGCGTACAGCGACACCACGGTGAAGGCTCCCAGGCACCCGGGCAGTCCGCCCAGCGCGACGGCGATGGCGTACTGCTTCCACCCGCTCCTCCTCAGCCCTTCCTGCCACCATCCCTCGGTCTGGATGTTGATGTACTCGATGAGCACCATCATGGTGAGCACGAACGCCGTGATCATGAGGGCGTGGCCGAATGTGCCGGTCAGGATGGTCATCTTGAGGAATCCTCCTGGCCACTCGACGGTCCGCCGCCTGGGGGGCATCGCAGGGGTGGGGAGGGATGGTGCACCCCGGGAACCCTGCCTCTCACCGCCACGAACGACCCCTCCCCATAGCCCGGCTTGACGCATTCCTCAGGGGGGGTCCGGGTGGGAGGGCCGAAGAGGGTCTGGCAGGTCTCGAACCGGCCGAATCCTGCCTGGGTGAGAGATGCGAGGATCTCCGGCACCGTGTAGAAACGGGCGGCACGGTAGAACACGCTCTCGTCCTTCCTGGCCAGATACTCCGCGCCCAGCGGGCTGGCTCGATCCACGAATCCCACCACGATGCTTCCGCCGGTCCGGAGGACCCGCCGGGCCTCCCGCAGCCCACGGTCCAGGTCCTCCAGGAAGCAGGCGGTGGTGACCATCAGGACCAGATCCAGTGAGGCGTTGGCGAAGGGGAGAGCCTCTCCCACGCCCATCGCGACCTGAATCCCCCTCTCCCGGGCCACTCTCGCCATGGGAGGGGATGGGTCTACCCCGAAGCGGATCCCCAGGGGCGCCGCAAACCGGCCGGTGCCCACGCCCACCTCCATTCCCCGCCCCCCTCGGGGCGTAAGCCGCTGCAACGCTCTGATTTCGGCCCGGTAGGCGTTTTCATGGGCGCCGAACCAGTCTTCGTAGCGCCTGGAGTGCTCAACAAAAGGGTCGACTCGGACGCCCCGGGATCGCTCACGGCCTGCCATGGGGTTGCCTGCCTCTCCTCCTATGCCCCTGGGTCCTCCGAGCCCGAGTCGCTGCCGGTGACCCGGTTCTTATCCCACTCCGCCACGAAGGCTCCGATACCTCGGGCTACCGGGACCATCAGGTGCCGTTGCTGGGCCGAGGAGACCTCCTCGCAAGGAGCCTGGATGACGAGCAGGAGCTTCGCGTTCGCCAGACCGGAGTTCTTGCACATGTGGGGCTGGGAGGCCAGGAAGAGGAGGCTGTCTCCGGGCCTCAGCCGGTGCCACTCCCCTTGTACCATGTAGTCCACCTCCCCCTCCAGGCAGTACACGAACTCCTCCCCGGCGTGGCTGATGGGCTCCTTGCCCCCGCACCCTCCGGGCAGGAGGGTCATGAAGAAGGGCCCCAGGCGCTGGCCGGGGAGCCCGGCTCCCAGGCTCTCGATCAGGACGCCCTCGCCGCTCGTCCTGGATCGTTGGTGCTCCCTGACCACCACGGTAGAGCCTTCGGGTGTGGTCTCGAAGAGCTGGGCGATCTCCACACCCAGAGCGGTCGCGAGCTGGCCCAAGGAGGAGACGGTAGGGGAGCTCATCCCCCGCTCGATCCGGCTGATGGCGTTCAGGGAGAGGCCCGATTCCCGCGCCAGGTCCCGGAGGGAGAGGCCCTGCCCGCGTCGTAGGCGGTGGATCTGTTGGCCGACATCGGGTTGGCTACGATCACTCATGGGATGTGCCCTTTTCACCGAAGGCCTGGGAGAACTACCGTGTGTATTGGTAAACGGTACAACAATACTCTTAAAAGGCTACTTGTACCGACTTCCGCTCATCATATCTTACAATAGTTGACAAGGGGGCGCTTTCGAGACGGAGGAGCCTGGGGCTCCCGGGATCCAATCAGGAGGGGGTATGCAGGAAGACGCGCTGTTCCGGACACTGAAGGTGGGATCCCTCACCCTGCCCAATCGGGTCGTCATGACCACGGTCAAGCTCGGATATGGATCCCTGGACGGAGGAGTGACGGACCGTCACCTGGCCTTTTACCGCCGGCGAGCCGAGGGTGGCGTGGGTCTGCTCACCACCGAGCCCCTCTTCGTGCGGCCGGATGGCCGGGAGCTCCCCTCCCAGATGGGCGTCCATGAGGACGCGCTGATCCCGGGCCTGCGCCGGATCGTGGAGGAAGTGCATGCCGCGGGAGGAAGGATCATGGCCCATCTGAACCATGCCGGGAGGGCCGCGAATCCGAAGCTGGTAGGGGAGGGGAACCTGCTGTCCGCCTCCCCGGTGCTTTGCCCCGCCAACCAGGGCCGTCCCAGGGCCATGAGCCCTGACGAGATCCGGGAGGTCGTCGGGGCCTTCGGGGAGGCGGCCCGCCGGGCCGGGGAAGCAGGTTTCGACGCCTTGGAGATTCCATTCAGCCACGGGTACCTCATCCACCAGTTCCTCTCTCCCCACACCAACCGGAGGGAGGACGGGTACGGAGGGAGCTTCCGGAACCGGCTCCGGTTCGGCCTGGAGATCCTGGAGAGAGTCCGGGCCGAGGCGGGAGGTCCCCTCCCCATCGTGGTCCGCATGAACGCCGCGGACTACGTGGAGGGAGGGCTGGCGTTGGACGACGCCCTGCGAATTGCCCAGGCTCTGGCGGAATGGGGCGCGGATGCCCTCAGCGTGACCTCCGGCACCATGTGCGAGTCCGTGCCTTTCTGTCTTTACCCGGCCGGTACTCCCCAGGCCCATCTTCTCCCCATGGCCGCAGAGATCCGCAGGGCGTCGGGTGTGCCCGTCATCGTCGCGGGCCGCATCCGTTCTCCCGCCGTGGCGCGGCGGGCCCTGGAGAGGGGACAAACGGATCTCATTGGCCTGGGGCGTCCCTTCCTGGCCGATCCCGACTGGGTGAGGAAAGCGGAGGCGGGCGACGAGGAGGGGATTCTCCTCTGCCCGGCATGCCACCAGGGATGCCTGGGTTCGCTCAGGAAGGGGGCCGGGACCGGTTGCCTCATCAATCCCCTCACCGGCAGGGAGTCTCAGCTCAAGATCGAGCCTGCCCCGACCCCCCGGAACGTCCTTGTCGTCGGAGGGGGTCCCGCCGGCCTGGAGGCGGCGTTCATCGCCGCCAGCCGGGGACACAAGGTCTCCCTCTTCGAGGAGAAGAAGGAGATGGGAGGGCAGCTCGCCCTGGCGGCCAGGGTGCCCCACAAGGAGGGGTTCGGAGACGTGGTTCGCCAGATGGAGCTCATGGCGGAGCGGGCAGGAGTGGCCATTTCCCGGGGCACCCACCTCACCCCCCGGAACATCCTGGACCGGAAGCCGGACGCGCTGATCCTGGCCACCGGGGGAGTCCCATTGACGATGGGGTTCCCGGGTCTCGAGGGAGCTCCTTGGGTCCTGGCCCAGGAGATCCTGGACGGCGAGGTCCGGGTCGACGGGAAGGCCATCCTCGTGATCGGTGGGGGTCTCGTAGGTCTGGAGGTCGCCGATTTCCTTTCGGCCAGAGGGAATCAGGTCACGCTGGTGGAGACACTGGAAGCGGTGGGGGAGAAGCTGGATCCTCTCCCCCGGGCCATGCTCCTGAAGAGGCTGGCGGAGCAGGGTGTGAACATCCGCACGGGCACGGCCGTCACACGGGTCTCAAAGCAGGGGGTCTCCATGATGGCGGCGGAGGAGGAGCTCGGAATCGCCGTGGATCTGGTAGTCCTGGCCGTGGGAGTGCGGCCCAACCGCGAGCTGGCCGACGCCCTGGCCGGTAGCGGGCTCGAGATCTACACCGTCGGCGATGCCAGGGAGCCGAGGGGGGCCGGAGAAGCCATCCTGGAGGGACTGGAGGCGGGCGCCAGCGTCTAGGATGCGCTTGCGGGAGGACCGGAGTCCTCCGGGCTCCAACGGCCTTCGGCAATGAGCTTCCGGTCGGTGGCGGAGGCTCCCTCATAGATGCGATAGTCCAACTCCAGGGGAATGATCCTCGCGAGCATTCCCTGGGCCGGGCAGTACCGCTCCGACGAGAGCCCGATCGAGCGCCGAACGGCGGCTTCCTGGACTCCTCTGCCGGTGATCTCGTATTCGATGACGGCGCCGGTGAACACCTTGGGGTGCTCCGAGGCCCGCTCGGCCCTTACCTGCACCTCGAAGGCCGTCACATCCTGCCGCTTCTTCCTGAGGATGGAGATCACGTCCATGGCGGTGCATCCGGCCAGGCTCAGGGCCATGAGCTCCATGGGCCGGAACCCGTCGTTCGCGCCACCCACCTCCGGTTCGGCGCCCAGGGAGACCCCGAATCCGCTGTTGGCGGTGCCGTGGAAGGTGAGGCCACCTTGCCATAGGACTCTTGCGTTCATTCAGGCGCTTCCCCAAGGGTCCTGAAGCTTGCGGTACCGCTTCAGAAGGATCTGCCGGGCCAGGGGTGAGAGGTGGTCGATGTAGAGGACTCCATCCAGATGGTCGATCTCGTGCTGGAGGCACCGGGCCAACTCCCCTCCCGCTTCCAGACGAAGATAACCGCCTTCCAGGTCCAGCGCCTCGATGAGAACTTCGGCCGGACGCTCCACGACCTCCCGCACCCCGGGGATGCTGAGACATCCCTCGATCCCCCGAACCCTCTCCTCGCTGACGGCGAGGGCCCTTGGATTCACCAGCACATAACGGTCCCCCGTTCCGGGCGGTACGTCCACCACCGCGATCCGCCGCGAGACCCCGACCTGCGGGGCGGCGAGCCCCTGCCCGCCCGCGCCGTACATGGTGGTGAGCATCCGTCGCGCCAGCTCCCGCACCTCGTCGTCCATCTCCTGGATCTCCCTCGCCCGCAAGCGGAGCACCGGGGTTCCCAGGTGCAGAATGGGCAGGTCATTCATCTCGCCTCCCTGGGACCTTCCTGCGGGAGGTCCGGCCATCTCCATTCGTGCGCTTCGACCTGCCTCTCGCCAGGTCGTCTGGTAACTGGTGGGTCACGGATAGCCCGTGGAGGAACAGGTCCACGGCGGAGTCGAAGATCCGGTCAGGGTCGCCGGGTGCCATGTCGGCGAGGCCGAGATGAACGTGAAGGGCGGCTTGGAGCAGGAGCCCCGATACGACGAGCCGGGCCGCTGCCTCCGGGTCCACATCGGGCCGGAACTCGCCGCTGGCGATCCCCGTCTGAACGAGACTCCTGATCAATCGATAGCCGTGAACGGGTCCTTCCTCCGCCCAGGTGCGGAACAGGGCGGGGAACTCCACGCTCAACTGGCCCACGACCAGGCGGAACGCCTGGCCCCACGAAGGCTCGGTCCAATGCTCCCACACTCTCCGGAGCGCAAGCCGGATCTTCGCAGAGGCCGGCGCATCCTCCCTCTCCAGAGCCGTCTCGATCTCCCCGAAGATGGCTCGATGCCGCCTCTGCACCGCCCGGCGAAGGAGGTCCTCCTTGCTGGCGAAGTAGTAGTAGATGGCTCCCTTGGTTACCCCGGCCGCCTCCGCGACCTCCTCCAACCTGGTGGCCCGATAGCCTCTGAGGGAGAAGACCTCGAGAGCCGCATCCATGAGGGCTCCGGAGGGGTCTCTGGCTTCTTGATCAAATGAAGGAGGGTTGTCTTCGGACATTCGCGTGAGTATGTGGAGAGGAAAGAACACCACCCCATCAATGTAGAATACCTGGAGTGCAATGGTCAAACATGACTCCGATCCTCATTTCCATCCAGCAGGTGGAGTCCTGATTCGTTAGATTCCCATGCGTACGCGAAGTGGCTGAAGACCCAGCCGAACCCTACGCTGAACCCCCGGCGGGCACGCCCGGGAAAGGGGAGTCCATGCCGATGATCGCCTTCGGTCCCGTGCCCTCGCGCCGCCTGGGACGAAGCCTCGGGATCAACCACATTCCCCCCAAGATCTGCACCTACTCCTGCGCCTACTGTCAGTTGGGGCGTACGGCGGGGATGCGTGTGGAGCGTCAGGCCTTCTTTGAGACGGCTGCGGTCGAGGCGGCGGTTCGGGAGCAGCTCGCCCTGGCCCGGAGGTCTGGGGAGCCCGTGGATTTCCTCGCCTTCGTGCCCGACGGTGAGCCGACCCTGGATGTCAACCTGGGCCGGTCCATCCGCGCACTGCGGACCTTCGGGATCCCCATTGCCGTGATCACGAACGGTTCCCTTCTCGATGATCCTCGGGTCCGGGCCGATCTCATGGAAGCGGATTGGGTCTCCGTGAAGGTGGACGCCGTCCGGGAGGCGTGTTGGCGCAAGGTCGACCGGCCCCATGGCGGGCTGGTGTTGGCGTCCATCCTGGAAGGCGCTCAAGAGTTTGCCTCCGCCTTCCAGGGTGACCTGCGGACGGAGACGATGCTCCTGGAGGGTGTGAACGACGGGGTGGAGGCGGTCGGAGCCACGGCCCTCTTTCTGGAAGGCCTCCGCCCGAGGATGGCCTACCTGGCCGTGCCTACGCGGCCGCCGGCCGAGTCATGGGCCCGTGCGCCCAAGGAGGATGTCCTGGCCCGGGCCTTCGAGACCTTCCGGGAGCGGGTTCCCGAGGTCGAGCTGTTGGCCGGGTACGAGGGGGACGCGTTCGCTTCCAGCGGGGACGTGAAGCGGGACCTGCTCAGCATCACCTCCGTCCATCCCATGCGGGAGAGCGCCGTGCTCCGGACCCTCGAAGCAGCGGGGGAGGAATGGGAGGTTGTGGTTGAGCTGTTGAAGGCGGGTGAGCTCGTCGAGGTCAGCCATGGCTCCCACCGTTACTACCTCCGACCGGTGGCTCGCTGAGAGGATTTCCCGGCATGCCGGGCCTCCGGCCGGCCCATGCCTTGACCGCCGCCGGCCCAGGCTATATTGTGCATATGCACAAAACAGCCACGGGATCGTCCCCTGGCCAAGGTGGCTTCGCAGCGTTCCGCAGGATGACCTGGGGGACGCGACCGGGAAGGGATGAAGAGCCATGAGAATCTGCATACCGACCATCGATGATCGGGGCCCCGAGGGACTGCCATCAGCCCATTTCGGGGCCTCCCCGTTTTTCACGTTTTTCGACCTGGACACGGGCGAGTGGGAGGCCGTGAGCAACCACTCCGGGAGCCACGAGCACGGAGCCTGCCGCCCCCTCGACGCCCTGATGAGCCGGACCGTGGATGCCGTGCTCTGCGGGGGGCTGGGTGGTGGGGCGTTTTCCCGCCTCCGGGCATGCGGGATCAGGGTCTACCTGACCAGGGAGCCGGACACGCGGGCCTGCCTGGAGGCCTTCAAGGCGGGCCGGCTTCGGGAGATCGCGGAAGCGGAGGTGTGCCAGGGCCATCAGCACCACCACGGGGATGGCGCGGGGCACGGACACGGGCATGGTCGGGGGGAGGGGCGTGGCCAGGGGCGAGGAAGGGGCGGGAGCCTCGACACCTCGACTTCCTCGGGAGGAGGGTTCTGAGACATGAGCGACAGACCCTTGTCGGGCTTGCGCATCGGGTTGTTCGGGAAGGGTGGCGCCGGGAAGAGCACGGTCACCGTCCTTCTGGCCCGGGGGCTCGTACAGCTGGGGTATCACCCCATCGTCCTGGATGCCGATTCCACGAACATCGGGCTGGCCCGGGCCCTGGGGGCCGGAGAGGGCCCGCTGCCCCTCATCGACCATTTCGGCGGAATGGTCTTCACCGGCGGAGCGGTGACCTGCCCTGTGGACGACCCGACACCCCTTTCCGGTGCGGAGTTGGACCTGGAACGCCTTCCTGCCCGGTTCCAGTCTGGGACCGCCCAGGGGATCCGGCTCCTGGTGGGAGGGAAGATGGGAGACCTCGGTCCCGGCGCGGGTTGCGACGGACCCATCGCGAAAATCGCCCGGGACGTTCGGGTCCGGAGCACCGCCAGCGAGCCCCTTCTCCTGGTGGATTTCAAGGCCGGCTTCGAGGACTCGGCCCGGGGGGTCCTCACCGGCCTGGACTGGGCGGTCGTCGTCGTGGATCCCACGACGGCTTCGCTCCACATGGCCCTCCACATGGATCAGATGGTGAGGAAGATCAAGGGCGGGATCCCTCCCGCTACGGCTCATCTCGATGATCCCGCGCTGGTGGAGCTGGCGAGGCGGCAGTTCAGAGAAAGCCGGATCCAGGGTGTGGTAGCGGTCCTGAACAGGGTACCGGACGCGGACACCGAGGCGTACATGAGAGGAAGGCTGGGCATTTCGCGAGGCCCCCGGGTCATCGGCGTGCTTCCCGAGGATCGAACCCTCCAAACCCAGTGGTTGCGGGGGGAAGAGGTGGGGAGTGAGGCCTTGGAGGAGAACGTCCGCTCCATCGCCCTGGCCCTGGAGGCACTGGGGATTCAGGATCCGGCGCCGGCCCAGGTGTGATCCCAAGCAGGAAGACCCCGGAGAACCGGGATGATCAGCCACACCAGCCGCGATGGGGGCACTGGGGGAGCAACGGCCTACGGGTCTCGCCCGGTGGGGCCGTGTCCGGGTTGAATCCCGCCCTGGGGGCAATCCCCATGAAGATCTGCAGCGTGCAAGAGATGCAGAGGTTGGATAGGGAGGCCATGACGAGGTACGGTCTCCCCGGGGAGTCGCTCATGGAGGAGGCGGGCCAGGCCGTGTACTCCCTGATCTCGCGCGAGGTGGAAGTCCGGGATCGTCGGTTTGCGGTGTTCAGCGGTCCCGGGAACAACGGGGGTGACGGTTTCGTCGTGGCAAGGAAACTCCATGAGGCCGGTGGTAGAGTGCGGGCCCTGGTCCTGGGAGGAACCAGATCCTATTCCGGGCCGGCAAGGAAGAATCTGGAACGTCTGATGAGGTCCGGCGTGGATGTCCGTTCCGATCCCGGGACGGCGGACGTTGTCGGGTCCCTGGCCTGGTGTCACGTGGTGGTGGATGGCCTCCTGGGGACGGGGATCGGCGGAAGCCTTCACGGCCGGTTCCGGGAAGTCGTTGAAGAGGTGAATCGGGCTGGTAAACCAGTGATCAGCATCGACATTCCCTCCGGTGTGGATGGGGACACCGGTGAGGTCCACGGGATTGCGATCCGGGCCTCGACCACCGTCACATTCGGCCTGCCCAAGCGGGGAAACATCCTGGGGCCGGGGAGTAGCCTGGGAGGGCGCCTGGTGCTCTCCCACATCTCTTTCCCCTCGGCCCTTATCGACGACCCGGACATCAAGGTCGGAATGAACGAACCGTCCGCCTTCCCGGGCCGGACCGATTCCTCTGAAGACGGGAAAAGAGGAAAGGTCGTCTTCATCCTGTCCGGGGCGGACTCCAGCCATTCCCCGGCCCTTGCCTCCAGGACCTTCGCCTCATTGAGAGGGCGCCCCTACTCGATGGTGGCGTCCTCCCTGTTGGCAGATGCAGTGGGAAAAACCCATGGATCTCCCTGCCCGGAAGAACCCTCGGAGCTTGGAGTCCAGGCAGAGCGGGGCGAATATCCGGGGCTCCTTTCGTTCGTGGGTCCGGCCTCCCTGGTGGTCTTCGGGGACGGCGCTGATGGCGCCAAGGCGGGCTATCGGATTATGCGCACCCTCATGGGGAATGTCACAGCTCCCCTGATCCTGGACGGCGGGATGCTCGACGCCCAGCGCGACAAGTTGGATGATCTGCGCCACCGGGTTGGTCCCACCGTTCTGGTTCTGAAGCCTGCAGACATGGCCCGCCTCACGGGGATGCCCCTGTCGGATTGGACCAGAAACGGGCTCTCCCTCCTCTCCACCTGGGTTCATGAGTATGGAGTGTTGGCCGTTCTCACTGGGGCCACGCCTTTCATCGCCATGCCCGACTGCCGTGTTCTCATCAACGCCGGCAGGTCGCCGCAATGTGAGGTCCCCGGTGGGGAGCAGATTCTGATCGGGATCATCGCCTCGCTGTACGACCTCGGCCTCACCCTCGAGGATGCCGTCTGCAGCGGGGTCTTTCTCTTCTCGGTCGTGACCGATCGGGCCACTCCCCAACGGCAGATGTTGGAGGCGGAGGACCTTCTTCGGGAAGTCCCGGCGTCGGCCCAGGCCTTCATGCTGGACTATGAAGGCGTCAAGGCTCGCCATCTGAGGCCTGTGGATGTCATCTAGGGGATAGCGGAAGAGGCGATTGAGACATTACCTCGATTGTTACGCCTGCTTCCTGAGGCAAGCCCTGGAAGCGGCTCGGATGGCGACCTCGGACATGGGAGTGCAAAGGGATGTGCTCCGGGAGGCTTCCGCCCTCCTGGCCAGCCTCCCCGCCGAGGCAACCCCAATCGAGATGGGGATGAGGATCCACGAGGTCATCCGGCAGCGGACAGGATCCCTCGATCCTTACCGGAGGGTGAAGCGGGAGTCCAACCGCCATGCCCTCTCCCTATATCCCCGCCTGAAGGAGTACGTGGCGGGCTCGGACGATCCCCTGCGTGCCGCCGTCACCCTTGCCGCCATCGGGAATGTCATCGACTTCGGCGCGAACCCCCACTTCGACCTGGAACGATCCCTTGAAGAGGGGATGAACAAGGGACTGGCAGGCTCGGAGTTCCCACTTCTGGCCCGCCGCCTCGGAGAAGTAGGCCATGTCCTCTACATCGGGGACAATGCTGGGGAGATCGTCCTCGACAAACTCCTCGTCGAGAGGATGTCGAGTCTGGGAATAAAGGTCACCTTCGTGGTGCGGGAGGCTCCCATCCTCAACGATGCCACTCTGGAGGACGCCCGGGAGGTCGGGATGGATCGGGTGGCGGAGGTGGTCAGCAGCGGGGTCGTCGGCCCGGGCACCCTGCTGCGCCACACCACCCCGGAGTTCCTCGACCTCTTCAACCGGGCCGAGTTCGTTCTGGCCAAGGGCCAGGGGAACTATGAGGGCCTCTCCGACGAGCCCAGGCCCGTCTTCTTTCTCCTCATGGCCAAGTGCCCCGTCGTGGCAAGAGACCTGGGGGTGGAGGTGGGAGACCTGGTGTTGCGTTCGCCGGAGATGAACAGAAGGAGGAGTCCATGATCAGGGATCAGGTACGGCGGACCCTGGAGGACGTTCCTCCCGGGGTCACCCTCGAAACGGGGTCAAGAAGGCGATCCGGATCTTTGACATGATCGAGACCGTGGATTCCCTGGATCCGGCCATGGAGACCGACCGACGCAGCGCCGAGGGCGTCAGGTACCCGGTGTCGTGTTTGGTTGCCGCTTCAGCTGCTCCTGGCATCCAGGGCCAGGGAAAGGTCTATCAGGTCCGCAGCCTGTCTACCGGAGCGCAACATGCCTCCGAAGATCGGCCCCATGCGGGGGCCGCCGAATACCGCTGCGACGCTCATTCCCGAGACCCAGAGTCCCGGGAACACTTCCTCGACCCTATCCACCACGAAAGCCTCACCCTCCGGGGCGTTCATTGGCCCCTCGCCCAGGGGCGTTGCATGGTCCTTGAGAAGTCCCCTTCCATGCAGCATCCGGACCAAAGCGGCCTCATGCCCAGTCGCATCCAGGACCGCCTTCGCCCGGAAGGAGATGGGATCCACCGGCAGGTGCCCGGGCAAACCGGTGCGGTTCGCCACGACTCCCACCACCTGCTCCTCCTGAAGGCAGAGGTCCTCCGCCACGAGAAGGTTCAGGATCACCACCCCCCTTTCCAGGGCCTTCGCACAAAGGGAGGAGGCCAGTGCCAGTGCATCCACGACGAAGAGCCCTTCCCCGGCCGGGTGGGGCCGGAGGGCGATCCCCTCCAGGGCCTCCAACGCCTCTTTCTGGACCACCACCTCGTTCATGGCCATGGCTCCTCCCCAGATTCCCCCTCCTGGGGTGAGCCGTTTCTCCAGCATCGTCACCGCCCGCCCCTTTGCCGCCAGGTGCATGGCCGCCATCAGCCCCGATGGCCCTGCTCCCACCACAAGGACGTCGGAAACCAGCGCCCGTGATAGCTTCCCGTGATAGGCATCGAGGATCGCCCTCGTGATACGGGTCTCGTAGGAGTCCATCGAAGCAGCCCCCTCTTTACTCGGTCATGACGGGACCCCTGAAGGCCGTGTCTCGGGGCATGGAGAACCCCCGGCGAGCGATGGCCCGCACGCAGGTATTCCACCGGGCGATGGCATCGTCGTCCCCGGGTGGTCGAAGAGCCTCCGCCCGCTCGTACCATTCCATTGCCTCCCGCAGGGCCCGGTTGGCGTAGTCGTCGGAGCTGGGGCTGTCCTTCGTCAACTGCACTTTTCCGACTCTTTCCGCCACGATTCCGGAGTAGTAGAAGCGCTCGTAGTCCTCCTCCATCTCCCTCGCTAGCTTGCTTGCCTCCCCCACGCGGGTCGGATCCGAGCGGAATTGGTCCGTCAGCGCGAGGATCAGGAGGACCCTGGCCTCGTGGTTCCCTGGGTCTACCTCGAGGACATCCATGCAGATGCTCTCGGACTCAAGCGGCTCCCCCAGGAGCCGGTAACGCTCGGCCTTCCGAATGGCCCGGCCAACACCCTCCAGGGTGATCCTTTTCAACGTACACATCATGCCTCCTCCGATGACTACCCCACCTCCCGCCGTCAGACGGTGACGGTGCCAGGAGCGGTGAAGCCGACGCTGGTGGCTTGCTCCCGGAGCGCTTCCGCAAGGAATCCCGAGATGTCCCGCACCGAGACGCCGCTCCCCACTGCTGCCGCCCTGAGGTTCACAAGGCAGATGGGGCACATGGTGACGACCTGCTTGCTGGCGACAGCCAGCTCCCTGACCCTTCTCCCGGCGATGGCACGCGCCTTCTCGGGGAAGAGGGATTCGATCGGTCCCCCGCAGCAGAGGGTCATCTTCCCGGAGTGTTCAGGCTCCACCGTCTCGACCCCGATGTCTTGCAGGAGCGCCCTCGGCTCTTCGACGATACCCTCGTAACGAGCGTAGATGCAGGAGTCATGCACAGCTACGGATCGTTCCAGCGGTATCGGGGTTCTCCGCCTACCCCCGGCCAGGACCTCCAGGTAGCTCCTCACCTCCCATTCGGCCTCCCCCAGCGCCTTGGGGTATACGCTCCTCAGGATGTTCGTGGTGTGGGGATCCACGGTGATGATCCGCTTCACTCCGTGTCGGCGGAAAAGGTCGCGGACCCTCAAGGCTTGCCTCTGGAAGGTGGCACAGAGGCCCTCATCGTGCGCCAGAGCGCCCCCGTATCGCTCTTCCTCATACAGGTAGCCGAACTCGATGCCGGCGCTCCTCAGCGACATCACGATGTCCCGGAGGATGCGGTCG
The DNA here is from genome assembly GCA_041309685.1 of Gemmatimonadales bacterium. Classification (GTDB taxonomy): domain Bacteria; phylum Gemmatimonadota; class Gemmatimonadetes; order Longimicrobiales; family Gaopeijiaceae; genus JBFYZD01. The sequence goes on from JBFYZD010000278.1 coordinate 29,408, forward strand.
AACATCTCCTGGTCCGCGCGGTTGATGAGGATCGGGGTGAAGCGCGATCCGTCGATGACGCGATTCATGAGCCGCCCCACGCCGGCCAGGCGGTTCAGGCGCGAATGCTCGAATCGGCCCAGTACCTTTTCGAGTGCGATCATGGAAGGCATGAGTTGATACATGAGACCCGTGTAGAGAACCGTCCTCCCACCGCGGGGAATGCCGAGTCCCTTCGCCCACCCGATGGCTCTGCCCGGGGAGAGGGGGAGCACGCTGCCTCGGTGAGAGAGGTTGTCTCTCATCATCCCCAGAACCTGCTTTGTTGGAAGTGGAATGGGGTCATCTCCTCTCGATATGGAAGATCTCCCGGTTCAGATAGCAGCGGAGGCAGATCATGTTCTCCACGATGTGGACCCCTGCGGGGCAGTTCTCTTCACACAGCTTGCACAGGAGGCAAGAGAAGATGGTGTCGGCGTTCTCGACCACCTTGTTCTCCAACCCCAGCATCACGTAGCGGAAGAGCCTTCGAGGGAGCAGGTCGAATCCCATGGGGCAGATGGCCGTACAGAGGCCGCAGTTCATGCACGCCGAAGCATTGAAGTCCACCGAACACTGGACCTCCTCGAGGAACGCGGAATTGACCGTGGACATCCCCGCCTCTCAATCGTTGAGCTCGTAACGACAGTAGCCATCACCGTCGGTCTCTCCGGTATCCCTGAGCCTTCCGTACTTCCACAGGGCCATGACCCAGATCATGACTTCGTGCCTGGGGTAGCCCATGTGGCTGGCGATCTCCGGAACGGTCCGGGACCCACCCGCCACAAAGGCCGCGATCTCGTCTCGCACGACCATCTCATCCCTCATGATCTCCGGTGCGCCACGCTCCATTCGGTCGACCATGGTCACGCCTCCAGGGCCAGAGCATCGATCATTGCCGTGACCTGGCTGTCCGTGTACCCACTCAGGTCGATGGCCTCCTCCGGGCACACGGCCACGCAGGCGCCGCAGCCCGTGCACAGGGAAGAGGCGACCTCCGCCACTTCCCTCCCACGGATCTCCAGCTTTCGGATGGCGTCGTAAGGGCAGGCCTCCTGGCACAGCCCGCACCACACGCAGCGGTCCGGATCCACCATGGCGACGAACGGCTCCAGCTCTACGTACCCCTTTCGCAGGAGCGCCGCGCTCTTGGCCACCCCGGCCAGGGCGGAGGCCACGCTCTCGGCCATGGTCTTCGGACTCTGGGATGCCCCCACGATGAAGACCCCAGCCACGACCGTTTCCACCGGCCGGAGCTTGGGATGGATCTCGTTGAAGAAACCTTCGGGCCCCACCGGAAGCTTCAGCACATCCACCAGGGAGCGGTTCTCCCGGGGTACCATCCCCGTCACCAGCACCACCAGGTCGGCCCCGATCTCGATCTCTTCGTTCCCCAGAAGCTGGTCCTTCACCCGGACCTTCAGCCTCCCGTTCTCCCGCTCCACGACGGGAGGATCGTCCTCTCGGTAGCGAACGAAGACGGAGTTGGCCTGGCTGGCCCGGTCGTAAAGAACCTCGTGCTTCCCGTAGGTGCGCATGTCCCGGAAGAGGTGGAACTGGCGCAGGGTGGGATCCTTCTCGTGGGCGCACACCGCTTCGTGGGTCGCGGCATTACAGCAGTAGCGGGAGCAGTAGGAGTTGGGGGTGCCCTCCCTCCGGCTCCCGACGCAGTAGACATAGACGATGTCGTGAACGCGGCGCCCCTGGTGAGTCATCTCCGAGTCCGTGCGGTCCACCATCTCCTTGAACTCCGGGAGCCGGACCACCCCCTCCTGGCCGTAGCCGAACTCGCCCTCCTCGGGCAGGTAGACATCGAAGCCCGTGGCCACGATGATGGCCCCCACCTTCAGGGAGACCGTCTCCCCGTTCAACACCCGGAGCCGGACGGAGAAATCGCCGATGCTCCCACTCTTCTCCACCACTTCGGTCTGAGTGAAGAGGGTGATGTTCTCCCGCTTCCCCACCTCTCCCAGTAGCTCCCGGATGATGCTCGAACCGTCCTGGTCGTGGAGGAACATCTTCCCCCATTTTCCCACCCAGCCTCCCACCTCGGCCGCTCTCTCCACCAGGAACACGGACAGGCCCTGGTCCGAGAGGGACAGAGAGGCTCGCAATCCCGCCACCCCCGCTCCGATCACCAGGACGCCAGGAACGGTCTTGATGCGCTGGGGCGTCAGGGGTTCGCACATCCTGGCTTGGGCGATGCCAGCCCGGACCAACCGGATCGCCTTCCTGGTGGCCCGCTCCATGTCACCCTGGTGAGCCCAGGAGCACTGCTCCCGGATGTTCACCTGCACGTACTGGTAGGGGTTGAGGCCCGCCCGTTCGGCCATGGCCCGGAAAGTGAAGAGGTGCAGCTTCGGCGAGCACGACGCAACGACGAGGCCGTTCAGCTGGTGGGTCCGAATGTCCTCGATCATCTCCTGCTGGGAGGCATCGGAACAGGTGAACATGTGGGTCCTGGCCACCACCACGCCGGGCTCGTTCCGGATGCTGTCCCGGACTCTCTCCACGTCCACATAATCGGAGATGTTCCCGCCGCAGTAACAGACGAAGACGCCGATCCGTTTCTCCATCATCCCTCCAGCCTCCTTCCCACCTCCACGAAGGCCGCCGCCTGGGCCGCTGCGGCTCCGGCATGCAGGATAGCGTCGGGAATGTCCCGGGCCGCCGAGGAGGATCCGGCCACGAACACCCCCTCCACCGACGTCTTCCCGGGGTTGACGTCCTCGTCGATCTCCTCCACGTAGCCGTAGGGATCGGAGGTCAACAGGCCGTTCCGGAACAGCCTCAATGCCTCCGGGTTCGGCAACAGGCCCACGGAGAGGACCACCAGGTCGTGCTCTGCCTTCCGGAGGCACCCGCACCCGGCGATATCCTCGTAGTGGACGAGCAGGTTGCCTTCCTCCGTCCCCTCGATGCGGGCCACACGGCCTTCCACGAAGTCCGCACCCATGGCCCTCGTCTGCTGGTAGAACTCCTCGTACCCCTTCCCGAAGGCCCGGATATCGAAGAAGTAGAGGGTGATCTCCGCCAGGGGCAGCGCCCCCATGAGGAGCTGCGCCTGCTTGATGGAGTACATGCAGCAGACCCGGGAACAGAGGCGGTTGTTCACGGTCCGATCCCGGGATCCGGCGCACAGGACAAAGGCGACACGGTCCGGCACCTTCCCGTCGGACGGTCGGATCACCCGGCTGTAGGGCCGGGTCGGTGATAGGATCCGGTCCATCTGCATCGCGGTGATCACGTTCGGGTACCGCCCATACCCATAGGTCGGTTTCAGGACGGGATCGAAGAGCTCGAAGCCCGTGGAGACGATCACGGACTCCACCTCCACGATCTCCTCCCGGGGGCGCATGTCCAACCTGATGGCATCCGCCGGGCAGGCCCGGACGCATTCCATGCACTCGGAGCACCCCCCGCAGTCCAGGCAGCGGTTTGCGTTCCAGCGGGCCTCCTCCTCCGTCAGCACTCCCTCCACCTCCGCGAAGCTCTTGCTTCTCTCCCCAGGCCCCAGTGCAGGTGCGGGCCTGGGGTCACGGTGGCTCGGAGAGGGGGACCGGCCCAGGGCAGCTTCCACCTCCACCGCCTTGAGTCCGGGGAGGGGCGCCTCCCTGACGAGCCCCTCCCCCCTCAGGAACCGGGTGATCTGGAAGGCTGCCCGCTTCCCCTGGCCCACTGCGTCCACGATGGAAGCTGGGCCCGTCACCACGTCCCCCCCGGCGAAGACCGAGGGAAGGGAGGTCTCCAGGGTGTGGGGATCAACGTACAGAGCTCCATTGCGCCCCACGGCCAGCTCCCCGGCAAAGGGAGCCGTCCCGGGATCCAGCCCGATGGCCATGATCACCAGATCGGCAGGGACCATCTCTTCGGATCCGGGGATGGGAACGGGGCGCCGGCGCCCGCTCTCGTCGGGGTCGCCCAGACGCATGGCGATGGACTCGGCCGCCACCAGCTGCCCCTCTGATCCGATGAAGCGGAGCGGGGCCCTCAGGAAGTCGAACTCCACCCCTTCTTCCATGGCCGCCTCCACCTCCCAGTCGTGGGCCGGCATTTCGGCACGGCTCCTTCGATACTGGACGATGGCCCGCTTCGCACCCAACCTCAGGGCGACCCGTGCCGGGTCGATGCAGGCGTTCCCCCCTCCCACCATCAGGACGTTCGCCCCGGTGAGATCCGGCGGCGTACCCTGATGGACCGATCCGAGGAAGCCCATGCAGTCCGTGACCCCCTCCAGATGCTCTCCCGGGATGCCCATCCGCCTGGACTGCATCGCTCCCAGGGCCAGGAACACCGCGTCGAACCCCTGGTCCTTCAGGCTCCGGATGGAATCCACGGGAGAGGCGGTGCGGATCTCCACACCCAGCGCCGTGATGTTCTTGATGTCCCGCTCCAGGACGGCCCGGGGGATCCGGTACGTAGGGATGCCGAGCCGGAGCATCCCGCCGGCTTCGGCGGCCGCCTCGAAGACGGTGACCTCGAATCCCTCACGGCCCAGGAAGTACGCCGCCGTCAGGCCTGCCGGTCCCGATCCCACGACGGCCACCCTCCCGGCCCGGCGATCCGCCGGGGGCCCGTATTCGGGTTCCAGGTGTTCCGCGTAATAGCGGTCCACCATGAAGCGCTTGATGGCCCGGATGGCCACGGGTCCCTCGAGTCCTCCCCGCGTGCATGCCGCCTCGCAGGGCGCATAGCAGGCCCGGCTCAAGCACCCAGGTATGGGAGCGTCCTCCATGTGGAGGTGGAACGCTTCCCGGTACTTCCCCGCCCGGACCAGGGACACGAACCCGTGGGCCTTCACCCCGGCCGGACAAGCGGCAGAGCAAGGCGAGATTCCATAGCGCTCGATGAGGGCCTTCTTCGGCACCGCCTGAGGAAAGGGGATATGGGCGGCCCGGCGTGCGGTGAGGCCGAAGTTGAAGAGATCCGGCATGGCCACGGTGCAGGCCGCCTCGCACTCCCCACACCCCGTGCACGCCGCAGCGTCCACGTAGGTCGCCTTCCGGGTGATCCGGGCCAGAAAGCCGCGACCGTCCCGCGGGACGATCTGCTCGACCTCGCTGTTGGTGAGGATGGTGATGTTGGGGTGGTGGGCCGCAGCCGCCATCCTGGGCGTGGAGATGCAGCTTGCGCAGTCCAGGGTAGGGAAGACCTTGCTGAGGAGAACCATCTTCCCCCCGATGCTCGCCTCCTTCTCCACCAGGAGCACCCGGTATCCCATATCACCCAGGGTAAGGGCAGCTTCCATTCCGGCGATTCCACCCCCCACCACCAGGATCTCATGCCGTGGCATCGGCCCCACCCCCCTTCCCGTTCAGACGCCTCAGGTCTTTTTCAAACTCTCTGACGTGCCTGGCAAAGGACTCGGCGCAGACCGAGCAGATCGCGGCCATCTTCAACCGCCTGGGGTCGAGATCATTCTCCTTCAACAAGGCTTGGGCGCGCCCGACCAGATCTCCCGTGCGGCGGGTGCAGTCAGGCAGGTAGGCGCAGTCCGATCCGTCGGCGGCGATGAAGACCCCGTCGAACCCCTGCCGGAGGGCACGGAGAACCCACGCCGGCCTGATCCCGCTGGAGCAGGGCACATGGACCACCAGGGCCGCAGGGGAATAGGGCAGGTGAGCGCTGCCTGCGTAGTCGATGCCGGGATCGGAGATCGTCTCCGTAGAGAATACCAGGATCTTCAGGTCCGCCTCTTCAGCGGCCATGGGGGATCACTTCCCCCGCCGCACGTACAACCTCCAGTAGCCGGCCTCCTCGACGGTTCCCAGGTACTCGTGGCCCACCTTCCGGGCCCACACGGGAATGTCCTTGTTCGTGCTTGCGTCTGAGGACAGGACCTCCATGACCCCTCCCCTGGACACCTGGGTGAGGGCACGCTTCGCCTCCAGAAGAGGTCCGGGGCAGGCCGTGCCCCGTGCGTCTACGGTCTTCTCCGGCTTCAGGCTTGTGAGCTCCGCAGGGCTCATGACGGTTTTCCTTTCCGGCCGCGGGAGAGCCTCTTTGGTCAAAACGTCAGGACCACGTCAGCTTCCTCGGCTCCGTTGACGAAAGTGGCCACCCCGCCGAATTCCACACCCTCGATGATGTCTTCCGGTCGGACCCCCTCGGCCTCGAGGAGGGCCGAGCAGGCGATCAGCCGACCTCCACCCTCCCGGACGGCATTCAACAGCGTTGGAAGGGGCTGGGGCTCTCCTGCCATCTTGATCTTTTCCGCACCCCCCTTCTCCACGAGGTGGAGTCCGTCCATGGTGAAGAACATCGAGACGTCCATGTCCATTGCCAGGGCCCCCGATGCCAACATGAACGGCGGAAACGCCTTTTGGGGCGTATCCGACCCGCAGAAGATCCATACCTTCTTGTGCACGTTCAGCCTCCGATCGTGGTCACCAACCCTGCCCTATCGGCAGTCCGCCAGGGCGATTCCTGCCGGGGAATGCCCGGAAGGAAACCCTACCGTTCTCACCCGGCCGCACCGTCCGGTGCCTTGAGGCTCCCGGGTTCCACGGTGCAGGGTGCCCCCGGCCTCTTGCGCCCCAAGAGGCGTGGAGGATCACCTCCCCCCGTACGGGAAGGTCACCTCGTCACAGCGCCAGCACCCCTGAGTGTGGAGATCCTCGTTCCTGTTGACCCCCTTGTCACAGAGCCATCCGTTTCCGTCCTTGTCCTTGACGTACTCCAGCGGCCGTCCCGGATATTCAGGCTCGTAGAAGTCGGGGTACTCGGGCATCATGTCTTTCCTGATGTTCATGGCTCCCTCCTTGGCCGGGGTGTGGGTCCCCCTTCAATGCACCGCGCATGCCAGCTCCTCCCGGGCGGCGGATGAGCGCCGGAATAGCCTGGTGGCAGGGTTTTCCGTAGGCCGGACGAGGGATGACCTGCGGGAAGAGGAAGCAGGCGTGCGACTCCGGGACAGGCTCAGTCGCGGTTCTGCCCTCTCCGCGGAGCGGATCGGGAGGTTGAGAGGGGGAAAGAAGAGGTGGCGGACTCTGGCCCCTCCTTTGCTCTTGGATGATGCGGGGGGGAGCTTTGTCCAGGCAGGTGTGCCGGACCGGCGCCCTCGATCAGGGACTTCTACCGCCGGGTGCCGGCAGCCGCTGAAAGGGAGATGCGACCATGCTCGAGATCACGCTTGACACCGGTCGAATGGCCTGGGAGAACGCCGTCTCCTATCCCCAGGGCACGATGATCAAGGTTCTCAGGGAGGAGGGAGAAGCTCGATCGGTTCTCCTCAAGCTTCCGCCGGGGTTCCGGATGGAGGGCCACACACATACGTCCTGCGAGCAGCACTTCGTGCTGGAGGGCACCTACGAAGCCGGCGGGAGGGCACACGGACCCGGCACGTACCAGTGCATCCCGGCTCACACGGACCACGGCCCCTTCGCCAGCCGGGAGGGGGCGGTGATCCTGGTCGTCTGGGAGGGATAGAGTGGCGTCTGTGGAGGTGCCTGGCCGGGATTTGAGGAAAGCAGGTACGGCCGGCGGTCCCTTCGCAGCTCAGTCCGGCAGGGAACCTTCGGGGGCACCGGAAGGAAGGAGTTTCAGCCGGCGCATGCGCCTGTAGAGGGTGGACTTGTGGATGCCCATTTCCCTGGCGGCGGCCTCCCGGTTGCCTCCACTCCTCTCCAATGCCAGCCGGATTACCCGCCTCTCACAGTCTTCGAGGCTTTCCGGGTAACCCGACGCCTGCTGCGTCCCCACCAGCCACACGGGCAGGTGCTCGACCCCGATGAGGGGCCCGGTGGCCAGGACAAAGCCATGCTCCACGATGTTCTCCAGCTCCCTGATGTTCCCGGGATACCGGTGCGCCATGAGGATGCGGAGGGCCTCGGGGGTGAACCCCTCCACGGGCTTTCCCTGAAGCGAGGTGAGTCGCTGGAGGAAATGCCGGACGAGAGGGAGCACATCCTCGGGACGCTCCCGGAGGGGGGGCAGGACGATCTCGATCACGTTGATTCGGTAGTAGAGATCCTGGCGGAAGGTACCCTCCTGGACCATGGCGGCCAGGTCCTGATTGGTGGCGGTGACGATGCGGGCGTTTGTCCGCACCGGTTTGGTGCCCCCCAGGGGCTCATAGATCCCGTCCTGCACCACCCTCAGGAGCTTCGCCTGGACCGGGAGCGGGAGATTCCCCACCTCGTCCAGGAATAGCGTCCCATCCTCGGCCCGACCGAAGCGGCCCACCTTGGCCCGGTCCGCTCCGGTGAATGCTCCTCTCTCGTACCCGAAGAGCTCCGACTCCACCAGGGTCTCGGGGAAACAAGCACAGTTTATGGCAACGAAGGGCCCCTTCTGCCTCAGACTGAGGTTGTGGACGGCACGGGCCAGGAGTTCCTTGCCGGTTCCCGTTTCTCCCCGGATCAGGATGGTGCTATCGCTCTCGGCCACCACCGGGAGAAGGTCCAGGAGCTCCTTGACCCTCGGGTTCCTGCTGATGATATCGGAATGAGTATAGCTGGCCTCCACCTGCTTCCTGAGGGCCTCGATCTGGCGAAGGTCCCTGAAGGTCTCCACCCCCCCCAGCAGCCGGCCCTGCGGATCCCGGCAGAGAGCGGTCGACACGCTTACCGGTACCCTCCGGTCCTCCGCGTCCGTGATGTACACCACCAGACCGGCGACAGGTTTTCCACCCTCCAGGGTCCGCTGAAGAGGGCATGCGTCACGGCAGAGGTCGGAGCGGAGGACCTCGTAGCAGAACCGGCCCAGGACGTCGGACCGGCGGTATCCGGTGATCTCCTGGGCGGCCCGGTTGAAGCAGGTGACGCGCCACTGCCTGTCGACCGTCATGACTCCGTCGGAGATGCTCTGCACGACGGCTTGGAACCGCTCCGGGGAGAGATCCAGGATTCCCGCCACATCCTCCTCGCCAGCCACCGGCTCCCGGAGGGGTTCGGACTCACGAGGCTCCGGCATGTCGTCCCACTCCCTTTCTTGCGATCCCTCCGAGGGATGTGGCGCCTCAACCTCCCACCCCCCACTCCTTGGCTTTTCGCCAGAGCGTCGTGCGGTGGATCCCCAACTCCGCCGCTGCCTTGCTCCGGTTCCCGTTGTTCCGGTGCAGGGCTTCCAGGATCACCTCCTTCTCGCTTTCCCGCTTGGGGGTTACTCCGTTCACCGCGTTCCCCTCCCGGGTGATGACGGCGGGGAGGTGATGGGGCTGGATGGTATCCTCGTGGCACATGACGAAGGCGTGCTCAATGGCGTTCTCCAGCTCCCGGACGTTTCCAGGGAAGGAGTACCTTCGCATCGCCGCAAGGGCTTCCGGTGCCACCCGTTTGATGGTCTTCCGGGTCTTGCGGCGGAACTTCTTCAGGAAGTGGTCCACCAGAAGGGGGAGGTCCGCTGGCCTCTCCCTCAAGGGAGGAATCTGGAGGGTCACGACGTTGATGCGGAAGTAGAGGTCCTCCCTGAAGCTCCCGGAGGCGATGGACCGCTGAAGATCCGCATTCGTGGCTGCCAGAATCCGGGCGTCGGTGCGCATGGTCTTGGTGGAACCCAGGGGCTGGTACTCCCCGTTGTTCAAGACCCTGAGGAGCTTCACCTGGAGCGATGGGTCCATCTCGCTCACCTCATCCAGGAGGAGAGTCCCGCCGTTGGCCATGCAGAACAGGCCCGGTTTGTCCCGCTTGGCATCGGTAAAGGCGCCCCTCTCGTATCCGAAGAGCTCCGACTCCAGCAGGGTCGCCGGAAGGGCCGCGCAGTTGATCTTGATGTAGGGACCGTATTTCCGCGGGCTCAGATTGTGGATGACCTGGGCGATGAGCTCCTTCCCCGAACCGCTGGGGCCCTGAATCAGGACGTTGCACTCCGACTTGGCCACATCGGGCAGCAGTTGCACCAACTCCTGCATCTCCCGGTTGACGCTGACGATGTCCTCCAGGGCCCTCTTCTCTTCCAGGCGCCGGTGCAGATCCTCGATCTGGGAGATGTCATGAAAGAACTCCACCGCCCCCACCACCCTCCCGTCCTCGGCCCTCAGTACCTCGGTGGAGACGGTGATGGGAAGCTCACAACCCTCCTTGGTGAGGATGGAGACGCGTGCGCCCTCCACCATGTCGTGATGTTGGAGGGTGTCTTTCAGGGGGCAGCGTGTGTGGCAGAACTCCGTGCGGAAGATGTCGAAGCAGTGCTTCCCCACAGCTTCCTCCGCCGTGAATCCGGTGATCGCCTCCGCTGCCCGGTTGAACGCGGTGATGATCCGCCGGTGGTCCACGGTGAACACGCCGTCGCTGATGCTCTGGAAAATCAGCTCGCTGACATCCTGCATGCCTTTCGACCCCTTTCCGTTGCGGCGAGGGGACTCGGAGCCAACTATCACCGCGCTACCAACCCCACCTTCGTCCAACTCCCTTCGGGCAGCCCCAACTTCTCGAGTATGAGTGCGGCCGCCCCATTGAGATGAAACTGCCGGGGTGCGTCGGGCCCCACAAGAACCACCGGGCAGACGAAGCTATCGGCGAACTCCTCCATCGGCTTTCCGGCGAACTGTGCATTCCACCCGGGGTAACCCAGGACCAGGATCTGGAACTCCCGGTCCAACAGGCATCGGTGCAGTTCCGTCCACTCGTTGTCCTCGCACAGGCGGAACCCGACGTCAAGGTAATCTCCGGCCCGCTCGTCGTAGTACATCCGGAGCTCCCGCTCCCGTTCCACCACCAGGCGAACCACTTCCTCCCGGGGGAGGTGTCGGGGGGGGACGGCCTCCGGATCGTAGGGATCGGCCAGGAAATGGAAGACGTTGAGTTGGATTCCCCGGTGCCTCGACAGCTCCAGGGCAAAGTCGAAAGCCCAATTCCCCTGTTCTGAGTAGTGGGCGCAGAACCCGATGGCGTTCAGCGTCGGGATGGCCATGGAAGTCCTCTCCTTTCAGTTCTCTTTGAGCAATCGGACCCCTCGGCCCGATCAGTGGTCAGATGTCCCTCAAGTAGTAGTGCGAGTACACGGCCCCGATGGGGTTATTCGCCAGGGATTTGTCCTTCACGAATAGCGTCGTCACCGGAGCCCGGCTTAGCTGGTTGAAGAGGCAGTCGGAGCCCACGCAGAACCCCACCAGGACGTTCAAATCGGTCGCCCGGGCATTGAGGAGCGCCGCCGCCACGCCGGGATCACACCCGCCGTGTGGTACGTCGAGTCTCTCTGACTCTGCATCGGGCCTTTTCACTCTGCAGCTCACGGGCACCACCTCGAAGAACCGCCGGAGGACACCCACCAGGATTTCTGCGGGTTGCCGGAGGTCTTCGCAGAACGCCACTCCCAGACGCCTGTACCCCATCTCCAGGGCGAAGTAGACCAACTCCGCCAGGCGGCATAGGGAACGCTCCTCCTCCAGGGCCACGTCCCAGGCCGATTCCAATACACGGAGGCTTTCCTTCGGGTGTGGCCCCGCGGGAGGAATCGCCAGGTACGGGCATGGCTCACCCTTCAGGCAGACCCGTTTTCTGCAATCCAGGCAGTCCCGGGGTTCCCCGCCGTCGTGCTCCTCCAGGGGGTCTGGGGTGGAAGCGGGGTTCGTCTTCCGCTCCACGTCCCCTGCCGCCCCCGGATGGGTCTCCATCTCTTCTCCGAAGCCGAGGCCGAATCCGGGGTGGATGTGGCCTTTCCGGAGGGCGTCGAGCACCTCCTCCGAGGTTCCCGCCACGTTGTCGATGACCGCAACCTCCCGTGCCTGGATGGAATCCCGCGTGGTACGGCTGATCCCCCCGCACACCAGGGTGTCCACCTGGTGGTCCGTGAGAACGCCCACCAGGTCCATCCAGGTGTTTCCCTCCAGAGGCACCAGGGTCTCGTCCTGGATACGCCTTCCCTTCGCCGTCACCAGAAGGATGGAATCGGCGAACGTGCACCGGGGAGCGACCCGGTCGGCCAGAAGGGGGATGCCAAAGCGCATGATCTCCTCAGCGGTTGCGTTCCAAACAGATAGGAGGCAACACCTATGCCCGCCGCCGCCATGACGGCCTCCTGCCCGGGGGAGAAGCCCAGGAATGGCGTATCGTATGGAGAATCAGCGCATCGATGGCGGAATGGAGGCTCGGCTGGATCGGGCGGAGTGTTGCTGCCTGCGTTGCGCCGCATCCCTCTGTTGCAACATCTGCAACGATTTCCGGACAGGGTTGGCGTTCGGTCCGGAATGCGGGGGACCATCAAACCAGGACACCCGATGCCCCGATTCTCCAGGCGGGATGCGGGGTGGAGAAGGGACGGAGCCCAGCAGGGGGAGGGTCTCGAGGGAAGGAGCCGGGCAGATGGTACACGCCTTGCCCCCTCTCCTACCGACACGACCCTATCACGAGGCGAATGGGAATGGAAACAGCCACCGTACCGAGAGCCCAAGAAACGACGACGACCCCGCAGCGGCGGGTCTTCCCCTATCATGTTCTGCAACGCCCCGACGAGAAGCTGGTGGACCGCTTCCTGGAGGCATTCGGCAGAGTCCTTGAGTACACGGACTACAAGCCCCTCCTGGACAGCTATTGCCGCTCCACCGCCAAGTGCAACCGGTGTGCGGTGGCCTGCCCCATCCTTCTGGCCTCTGGGGATCCCAGGGACATTCCCTGCTACCGGACCAACCTCCTCCTGGACACCTACCGCCGGTACTTCACCCTGGACGGGTGGGTGAGCTCCCGGCTCACGACCCCCTTCGAGCTCACGGAGGATCTCATCGACGAGATGGGAGACGTCTTCTACCGGTGTACGGTGTGCCGGCGGTGCACCCGGTCCTGCCCCTTGGGCTTCGACCACGGGCTCATCACGCGCCTGGGCCGCTACATCCTGAGCCTCATCGGAATCGTGCCCAAGGCGCTCCAGGTGAGCGTTCAGGAGCAGCTCCTGGGAGATACCCATAACACCTCCAAGGTCCCACGGGCCGGTCTCCTGGACGTCCTGGACTTCCTTTCAGAGGAGATGGAGGAGAACCTGGGCGTGAAGCTGGCGTTTCCCACCGACAAGGTGGGACGGGATTACGTCTTCTTCTGCGCCGTGAGCGACTACCTCATGGAGCCCGATACCCTCATGGGAAACGCGGCCGTCTTCTACGCGGCAGGAGACTGGGATCGGTGGACCATCGGGCTGTGCAACTACGACGGGATCAACTACGGCCTCTTCTACAGTGACTGGCACCTGGAGAACATCATCAAACAGCTGGTGGCGGAGGTGGAACGCTTGAAGGGCCGCAACATCCTCATCGGAGAGTGCGGCCACGCCTCCCGGGCGGCCCACGACTTCATCCCGACCTTCATGGGGAAGAGGGCGCCCCCGGTCTACAACTTCATGGAGTACACCCTGGATTGCATCCGGAAAGGGAGGATCACCCTGGACCCCGACATCGTCACCGAGCGGGTCACCTATCACGACCCCTGTAACATCGCCCGGTCGGGGTGGATCGTGGAGCAGCCCCGGGAGATCCTCCGCTCCTTCGTCCCGGACTTCGTGGACATGGTCCCCAAGGGGGCGGACAACTTCTGCTGCGGGGGGGGTGGAGGGCTGGTCTCCATCGACGAGCTCCACACCTTCCGCATGGAGATCGCCGGGAAGATCAAGGCCGAACAGATTGCCGCCACCGGGGCGGAAATTGTGGTGGCCCCCTGTGCCAACTGCAAGAAGCAGCTCAAGGAGATCGTGGACCACTATCAGCTTCCCTGCATGGTCATGGGTCTCCACGACCTGATCCTGAGGGCCATCGAAATCCCCGGGGGCAAGCCGCCGGCGGAACGCAAAGAAGCCGCCGCCCTCCTCGCCGTTTGAGGGAGAAGAGGAACCCTCATGACCATGGACGCCTGGATCGATCTCGCCAAGGGCCCCCTTTTCGCCGTCACCTTCCTCCTCATGATCCTGGGGCTGGGGCGGCAGGTGGTCCTCCAGACCTATTTCCTCTCCGTGAAGAAGGGACGCCGACTTCGGGGAGCTCCCTGGAAGAGCATCGCCAAGGAGATGCTGGGGTGGGCCATACCCGTGCGCCACACGGAGCCGGGAAACGGCGTCTTCACCTGGTCATCCTTCCTCATGCACATCGGGATCCTCCTGGTACCCCTCTTCCTCCTGGACCACATCGTCCTGTGGGAGGGATTCCTCGGAGTCGACCTTCCGGCCCTGGGAGAGGGGGCGACCGACATCCTGACCCTCCTCACCATCGGGTGCGGAGGCCTTCTCCTCATCTTGCGAATCTTCTTCACCCGGCATCGGATGGTGAGCCGTCCGTCGGATTACGCTCTCCTGGTTCTGGTGATGCTCCCCTTCATCTCAGGCTACCTGGCCTCCCACCCGGGGGTGAACCCCTTTCCGTGGGAGGCCATGATGCTGACCCACCTCCTCAGCGCGGAGGTCCTCTTCGTGGTGACGCCCTTTACCAAGCTCTCCCATGTGGTCCTCTTCTTCTTCGACCGCATCTCAGCCGTGCACTGGCAGCTCCGGCCCGGAGCCGGTGACAAGATCGCCCACGCCCTGTACGGCGAGGAGGTGAAGATCTGATGATGGGCATCCTCGTGGATGTGACGAAATGCACCGGGTGCGAGCGCTGCGTGGAGGCCTGCATCGAGGAGAACGACCTGGATCCGGTGAAGGCCCAGGTGGACCGGGCCGTTACGAAGGACGGCCTTTCGGCCAACCGTTTCCTGAGCGTGCCTCAGGTGGCGGAGGGGCGTTTCGTGAGGATGAGCTGCATGCACTGCCTGGAGCCGATCTGCGTTTCGGCCTGCCTGGTGGGAGGGCTCACCAAGAGCCCGGAAGGACCCGTGGTCTACGATCCGGAGAAGTGCATCGGCTGCCGGTACTGCATGCTGGCCTGCCCCTTCCACATCCCCCGCTACCAGTGGGGCGACACCACCCCCCTCGTGAGGAAGTGCAGCATGTGCCTCCAGCGGTTGCAGCATGGGCAGGTTCCGGCCTGCGTGGAGGCCTGCCCCGAGGAGGTGTTGAAGTTCGGGGACAGGGGCGCCCTCCTGAAGGAAGCCCACGACCTCATCGCCGCCGGCCGGGGACGCTATCTGCCCAGAGTATGGGGAGAGCACGAGTTCGGCGGCACTTCGGTTCTCTACATCTCGGACGTGGATCTCGGGGTGATGGGGTGGCCGGAGCCTGCCGCCGAATCCATTCCCTCCCTCACCGAGCCCCTCATTGCCAAGACGCCGTTTATCGGGCTGGGGGTCATGAGCAGTCTCCTGGGGATCAACTGGGTCATCCAACGTAGGATTCGCCTTGCTGGGGAGAGGGAAAGGGAAGGGAGGAGCTCATGATGGAGAGGACGCGAGGTCTCAAGGACCTTCTCTGGGCCCTGGCCCTGGCGGGGCTGGTGGCAGGGGGGTTCCGTCTCTGGTTCGGCCTGGGGGCCACCACCGCCCTCACCGATCACGTGCCCTGGGGACTCTGGAAGATATTCAACATGGTGGCGGGGGTAGCCATCTCCACCAGCGGGTTCACCGTGGGGTTTCTGGTCTACGTGCTGGGGCTGGAGCGGTTCCGCCCCCTCATGAAGCCCGCGATTCTGGTGGCCTTCCTCGGGTACGGCTGCTCCTGCCTGGCCCTCCTCTTCGACATAGGGCTCCCTTGGCGGTTCTGGCACCCCTTCTTGATGTGGAACGAACACTCGTTCCTCTTCGAGGTGTTCTGGTGTGTCAGCCTCTACTTCACGGTGACTACCATTGAGCTCGCACCCCTGGTATTGGAAAGGCTCCGAGCCGAGAAGGCGGTCCGGTTCCTTCACCGCATCGCCTTCTGGGTGGTCGTGGTGGGGATCTCACTCTCGAGCCTCCATCACTCCTCCCTGGGGTCCCTCTTCCTGGTCACCCCTCAGCGTCTCCACGCGCTCTGGTACACTCCCCTGCTCCCTCTTCTCTTCATCGTCTCGGCCATGGGAGCCGGGATCATGTTCGTGATCCTGGTGAGAATCCTCCATGCCCACTGGTATGACAGGGAAGCCGTCTTCGGCCCTACCCGGGTGGAAAGGGAGCTGATCCTCATGCGCTCCCCGGGGCGGAAGGAGGTGGAGGAGGGTGCGCGGGCCGCGGGGCCCGAGATGCCCATGCTTACGGCATTGGCCTCCATCGGCACCGGGATCCTTGCCATATGGCTCATCCTGCAGGTGGTCGCCCTGGCGATGGACGGTTCCTGGCAGGCCCTCCTGGCGGGAAGCTGGGAGAGCTGGCTCTACGGCGTGGAGCTTTTCGTCACCGCGGCCCTTCCCCTCCTCCTGGTCTGGCTTCCAGCCACCCGGGGATCTCCTACGGCCATGGGTGTTGCTGCCTTCTCCGCCTCCGCCGGCCTCATGCTGAACCGGATGAACGTGGGGATCTTCGGTTACTTCAGGGACGCAGGAGAAATCTACTTCCCCACCCTGGCCGAGTGGGCCCTCTCCCTGGGGGTGGTAGCAGCGGCGGCCCTGGTGTTCCTCTACTTTACCGAATCCATGCCCATCTTCCGTTCAACCCGGGAGGAGGGGAGGGCGGCTCCCCTCTTCGGAGTCTCCTTCGACTCCCTTTCCCGGGTCTGGTACCGGGCCCTCCGGAGCGGCGTGGAACGGGCTACCGTGATCGGGGTCTTTGTCCTTCCCCTGGCCTGGGCTTTCATGTACCCGCCTTTCCACCGCGAGGAGGCTCCGGCGGTGACACCGGCGTTCGGGATGGACGTCGCCCGCACCAGCCTCCGAATCGACGGGAACCGGGGGGGGGTCGACACCGAGTTCCCCCACGCCGAGCACAAGGAGCGCCTGGGGGGAGATTCCTCCTGCGTAACCTGCCACCACATCTCCCTCCCCGGCGACGAGACCACCCCCTGTTCCCGGTGCCACCGGCATCTGGTGGAGCCCACCCTCATCTTCGATCACGATCTCCACGTGGCGAAGGTGGCGGAGAAGGAGGAGCTGAAGGGGGTCTTTCCGGAGAACCATAGCTGTGTCCTCTGCCACACGGGAGGCGGGTCGAAGACGGCCGCCAACGCCAAGCCCTGCCTGGAATGCCACAAGGAAGACACCCGTTGGGAAGAGGAATACGGGGAATCCGACGAGCTGTCCTGGGCCGTGAGCTACCTGGAGGCCATGCACACCAACTGCGCCGACTGCCACGCGGAGAAGGCCGAGGAGGCGAAGCGGCCCGGGCTGGGGGACTGCGCCACTTGCCACGGGTCCCTCTCCCCGCGGGTCCTCCCCGCCGGGGCCGCCCCGCGAGGATCGACGTCGCCCCCGGCCTGAGGGCGGGAGTGAAGGCCCGGCCCTCGTGGGCGTGTGGGGGAACAGGGCTGGGAACGGAACGACTCGCGCCTCGGCACTCTTCTTGCCCATTTCCCGGGCAAGTGAAACAGGTAAATTCCGGTGAGGTAAGGCGTTGACCGGGGATGTCGGGTTCCCGACGAGGACTGTTTGGGCCAAAATGGCCCAGGTCTGTCCTCCTCTGCCCCGACTCCTCGCCGGAAGAGCGAACACCCACCGCCGAGGGTGCCATGGAATCAAGAGTCGCCAGGCTCAAGGTGAAGCCCAAACCCTTCCTCTTCCCCGAGTTCTGCAAAGGATGCGGACGGTGCATCGAGGCTTGCCGCTTCGGATGCATCACCGAGGGCACGGAGATCAACCCCGCCACCGGCCTGAGCCCCATCCAGCTTGATCTGGAGAAGTGCTCCGGGTGCGGGCTCTGCGTCAGCGCCTGCCCCGAGCCCTTCGGGCTCCACATGCGGGTCGTGGACCTGGAGGACATCGAGAACGCCCGGTTGGAGGGCGTCCACTCCTTCGAGGAGCTGGTCCAGCTCTTCGACAAGGCCGACTACGACCTGGAAGACCCTTCCGAGCTCTTCGGCCCCCGGGAGACGCAGGCGCCCGAACCCCATCCCATCCCGGATGAGTGGCTCCCCTTCGCCCACGATGAGCCCCTGGTCCTGAAGGGGAACTACGCTTCGGCGGTGGGGGCCATCCTGGCGGGGTGCCGCCACGTGTACGGCTACCCCATCACCCCCTCCACCGAGGGGGCGGAGCTCATGGCCAAGGTCCAGCCCCTCCTGGAGGGGGTGTTCTTCCAGGCCGTGAGCGAGGTGGCCACGGTGAACATGATGTACGGGACCGGTGGGGCGGGCCTCCCCTGCATGACCTTCACCTCCTCCCCAGGCTTCAGCCTCATGCTGGAAGGGGTGTCCTACATGGTGGGGGCGGAGGTGCCGGCGGTCTTCGTGAACGTGATGCGGGGGGGGCCGGGGCTGGGCAACATCGCCCCGGAGCAGGCCGACATCAAGCTGGCCTGCCGTGGGCTCGGGCACGGGAACAGCCATGCCATCGTCCTCACGCCCTCCACTCCCCAGGAGATGCTGGATCTGACCATCCTGGCCTTCGATCTCTCCTTCAAGTACCGCAACCCGGTGATCATCCTGGGGGACGGGTACCTTGGGCAGATGACGGGGCGGGTGAGGCTCCCGGACAGGATGAGGAAGCCCGGGATCCCGGAGTGGGCCGTCTACGGCGACCGGGACCACCGGGGGAACCTCATCTGCTCCATCGCCCTTTCGGAGGCAGACCTCGAGAAGCACAACATCCATCTGAACGAGAAGTACGCCGAGATCGCGGCCCACGAGCAGAGGGCCGACCTCTTCCACACCGACGATGCCGAGATCCTGGTGGTGGCGGCCAACACCCCGGCCCGCATGGCCAAGGGCGCGGTCCAGGAGCTGAGGGACAAGGGGATCAAGGCCGGACTCTTCCGGCCCATCACCGTCTGGCCCTTCCCGATCCGGCTTCTGAAGCCGATCCTGGGCCACACCCGCCGCATCGTGGTGGTGGAGGCCAGCAACGGGCAGCTTGAAGACGAGATGAGGCTGGCGGTGAGCAAGGAGGGGATCCTGCCTCCCCCCATGGACCACGTCCGCCACTTCGGCGGGATCCTTCCCCAGCAGGAGGAGATCGTATCCCTCGTCCTTTCCCTGGAAGGGAGGCCCGCATGAGCGTCACGACCTTCTACGACCGCTTCGAGCGCCATGCCCACGGAGAGGGAAACAAGGGGCACGCTACCCACTACTGCCCCGGGTGCGGGCACGGGTTGGCCCACAAGTACATGGCCGAGGCCATCGACGAGCTGGGGATCCAGGACCGGACTGTCGCCATCTCCCCCGTGGGGTGCAGCGTCTTCCTCTACTACTACATGGACGTGGGGAATACCCAGGCCGCCCACGGACGGGCGCCGGTGGTGGCTCTGGGCCACAAGCTGGCCAACCCCGAATCGGTGGTGATCAGCTACCAGGGGGACGGGGACCTGGCCTCCATCGGGCTGGCCGAGACCTTCCACACCGCCCAGGTGGGGCTCCCCATCTCCGTGATCTTCATCAACAACGCCATCTACGGGATGACCGGCGGGCAGATGGCCCCCACCTCCCTCATGGGCCAGCAGACCACCACCACCCCCCGGGGAAGGGAGAAGGTGGCGGGGCTTCCCCTCCGGGTGGCGGAGCTCATTGCCCAACTGGACGGGCCCGTGTACGTGGAGCGGGTGGCCCTGTTCAGCGCCAAGCAGCGGGTGAAGGCCAAGAGGGCCATCAAGAAGGCCATTCAACTCCAGGCGGAGAACAAGGGGTACGCCTTCGTGGAGGTCCTCTCCGAGTGCCCCACCCACCTGAAGCTGACGCCCTTGGAGGCGGAGAAATGGGTGGAGGAGAACATGGTGCCCATCTTCCCGCTCGGGGTGTACAAGGATACCTCGGAGGCCATCACCCCCGAGCTGGAGTTCAAACCCTTCACCCCCACCTTCGAGGTGGAGAGGGTGAAGGCGGTGGTGCTGGAGGGGGACGAGGGGAAGGTGGAGCGCTTCGCCT
Source organism: Gemmatimonadales bacterium (assembly GCA_041309685.1). Lineage (GTDB taxonomy): Bacteria > Gemmatimonadota > Gemmatimonadetes > Longimicrobiales > Gaopeijiaceae > JBFYZD01. The sequence continues at coordinate 49,196 of JBFYZD010000278.1, forward strand.
CAGCCTTCCCGGAGCACATCGCCCGGGAGGACATCTCCCTGAAACTCGCCGGCGCCGGCGGGGACGGCGCCCAGACGGCGGCTCTCCTCCTCACCCGCATGGCCATCAACGAGGGGCTGGACTCCACCCACATCCCCTCCTACGGGCCCGAATCCCGGGGGGGAACGTCCTACGCCGACGTGCACATCGCCAGGACCGAGGTCCTCTCCCCGGCCTCGCCCCGGCCCCACATCCTCATTGCCTTCAACGCCCCCAGCCTGGTGAAGTTCGGCCCCACCGTGGCGGAGAACGGCGTCATCCTCTACGACTCCTCCGTGATCGCCAGCCCGCCCTCCATCAACGGGACGGTGAAGATGTATGGGGTGCCCTTCACGGAGATCGCCGCGAGCCTGGGCCGCCGGGTGATCAAGAACGTGGTGGCCCTGGGGGCGCTCCAGGCCGTAACCAAGCTCTTCCCCGAGGACACCTTCCTGGCCGCCATCCGCCAGGCGCTGGCCTCCAAGTGCGCCATGATCCCCCTGAACGAGGAAGCCTTCGCCTGGGGACGGAAGGCGGTGCTGGAAGGGCTGGAGGGGTGAGGTAGGAAAGGAGCGCCGCTCCTGGGAGGAAGGGGAGGGGCCGGGCCGGATGGTCCGGCCCCTTCGTCGCATGGCGGGTCGCTGGACGTCACTCTCGCGCACCAGGGGGGGGGTCGCTATCCTTGCAGCGCTTCCCCACTCTCCCCGACACCGGACACCGCCCCGTGACCGAACCCCTTGCGCCGGCCGCCGGTTCTGCGGCCCCTGTCCGGGGCCAGACCCGCCGCATCGTCTCCTGGACGTTGTACGACTGGGCCAACTCGGCCTTCACCACCATCGTGGTGACGTTCGTCTACTCGACCTACTTCACGCGGGCCTTCGCCCCGGACGAGGTCACCGGGACCGCATACTGGTCCCGGGCCGTGTCCCTCAGTGCCGTCCTCATCGCCCTCCTCTCGCCGGTGGTGGGGGCCATGGCCGACCGGGGAGGCCGGAGGCGGAGCTTCCTCCTCGTCTCCACCCTGGTGTGCGTGGCAGGCACCGCGGCGCTGGCCTTCATCGCCCCCGGATTGCCGCACGCCGCACTCCTGGCTCTGGCGGTCTTCGTGGTGGCCAACGTGGCGTTCGAGGTGGGAGGGGTGTTCTACAATTCCTTCCTTCCCGTCATCGCCCCTCCCGGAAGGATCGGCATGCTTTCGGGGCTGGGGTGGGGTGTGGGGTACACGGCCGGAATCGTGTCCATGCTGCTGGCGCTCTTCGCTTTCGTGGGTTTCGGGGACACCGACCCGTGGATTCCCCTTTCCACCGAGGAGGGTTTCAACGTCCGCGCCGTGAACCTCATGGTGGCGGGCTGGTTCCTCCTCTTCTCCATCCCGATGTTCCTGTTCGTGAAGGACCAGGAGGGACCCCACCCCGGGATCAGCGTGGGGGCTGCCATCGCCGAGATCCGGAACACCTTCAGGGCGTTGGGGAGGTACCGGGAGATGGGGAAGTTCCTCCTGGCCCGCCTGATCTACAACGATGGGCTGGTGACGATCTTCGCTTTCGGCGGGATCTATGCCCAGGGAACCTTCGGATTCGATCTCGCCGATGTCATCATGTTCGGAGTCGTGCTGAACGTCGTCGCGGGGCTGGGGGCGTTCTTCTTCGGCTTCGTGGACGACAGGCTGGGGGGAAAACGCACCGTCCTGATCAGCCTGGCGGCGCTGGCGTGTGCCTCGGCCCTGGCGGTCTGGGCTCCGGACCGGGGCTGGTTCTGGGTGGCCGGGATCCTGGTGGGCGTCTTCGCGGGCCCGAACCAGGCCGCCAGCCGGTCCCTCATGGGACGGTTCGTGCCTGCCCACCAGCAGGCGGAGTTCTTCGGGTTCTTCGCGTTTTCCGGCAAGATCACCTCGTTTGGCGGACCCCTCCTCCTGGGGACGGCCGCAGCTGCCAGCGGAAGCCAGAGGGTTGGGGTTGCCACCGTGGTCCTCTTCTTCCTGGTGGGAGGGGTACTCCTGGGCATGGTGAAGGAGTCCGAAGGGATCCGGGCGGCGATGGAGGCTTCCCGGGAGGTCTGACCGCCGGCCCTGGAGGATCGGGGGTAAGATGGGTTCCCCGAATCACCCTGATCGACCCTCAGGCCCTCTCCAGGCGTCCCATCAGGCGGAGGAGCCCGTCCAGGATGGTGAGCGGGTGGGGAGGGCACCCTGGGATGAACAGGTCCACGGGCACCACCTCCCCGGCCCCTCCCTCGACCTCGGGGTGGCCGGCGAAAGGGCCCCCGGAGATGGCGCATGCGCCCATGGCCACCACGATGCGAGGGGTGGGGAGGGCCTGGTAGGTTTTGTCCAGGGCCAGGCGCATGTTCCCGGTCACCGGCCCCGTCACCAGAAGCCCGTCGGCATGCCGGGGGGAGGCCACCACCTGGATGCCGAAACGCCCCAGGTCGAATACCACCGTGGTCAGCACGTTGATCTCGGCCTCGCAGGCGTTGCACCCGCCGGCGCTCACCTGCCGGAGCTTGAGGGAGCGCCCGAAGAGCCGGCGCATCTTCTCATCCAGGGCTTGGGCGAGACGGTGCTCCTCCCGGGCCATCCGTTCCAGGTGCCCCCGCTCCCGCACGGCCATCCGGTGGTCACCGGAGAAGGCCACGGCGCCCTGGGGGCAGGCCGCCACGCAATCCCCGCAGAAGAGACAGCGGCCCAGGTCCAGGGTGAGGCCGCCGGTTTCCCCGTCAGGAATCCGGAGGGCTTCGGTGGGGCACACCTCCACGCAGGCGGAGCACCCCGGCGCGCAGGCCCCCGGGTCCAGGACCGGGAGCCCCTGGAAGCGGGAGGGGAGCACGGGATCTCCCTCCGGCCAGGCCACGGTCCGGAAGCCCTGCTGGAGGCGCGCGGAGAGGTTCTTCAGCATGGCGCCCTCACAGGTCGAACCCGCAGTAGGAGAGGCTGAAGCTCTTGTTGCACAGGGGGAAGTCCGAGATGGCCTCCCCTCGCATGGCCAGGGCCAGACCCATCCAGTTGTGGAAGGACGGGTCCACCACCTTGTAGCGGGCGAAGCGGCCGGCGACGTCCGTCAGGGCCACGTGCCAGATCTCCCCCCGCCACCCCTCCGTGACCGCTACGGCCAGGGTGTGCCCCGCCAGGGGACCCACCGGAGCCCTCAGGGGCCCCTCGGGCAGGGCGCCGAGCCCCTCCCTCACGAAGGTGATGGAGCGCTGGGCCTCGAGCCAGCGCACCAGGGCTCGGGCCATGACGTCGCCGGACGGGGCTGTGGCGACGGGGATCTGGGTCACCCGCCAGATCCCCGAGGGGAACTCACGGCGGGCGTCCCGGACCAACCCCGTGGCGCGGGCGGCGGGGCCCACCATCCCCAGCGCCAGGCAGTCCTCCCGGGAAAGGACCCCGGTTTCCTCGAAGCGGGCTCGCACCGAAGGGGTGTCCCAGAGGAGCTCGACGGCCACGGTGAGGTCCCGCTCTGCCATTCCCAGCCTCTCCAGGATGTCGTCCCTGCGCTCAGCCTCCGCCTCGAAGCCCACCCCGCCGGGGCGCAGGAGCCCCCGGCCGAACCGGTTTCCCGCCAGCACGGCGGTCATGTTGAGGAAGTCCCCCCGGATCCGGCCGCAGAAGGAGGCGGTGGGGAGGTAGCCCACGTCCCCGGCCAGGGCGCCCAGGTCGCCGGCGTGGTTGGCCAGCCGCTCCAGCTCCAGGGCGACCCCCCGGAGCGCCAGCGCCCGGGCCGGTACCCGGGTCCCGGACAGGGTTTCCAGGATCTCCGCGTAGGCCGTGGTGTGGCCGATGGTGGTGTCCCCGGCGATGGCCTCCACCATGGACCGGGTCCGGGTTCGGGGCCCCCCCACCAGGGCCGCCTCCACCCCCCGGTGCTGGTAGCCCAGGACGATCTCCAGGTGGTGGACGGTCTCGCCGGAGCACTGGAAGCGGAAGTGCCCGGGCTCGATCACCCCGGCGTGCACCGGCCCCACCGCCACCTCGTGGACCCCCTCCCCCTCCACCCGGAAGAAATCGGTGGCGGTCGTGGGAGGATGGGTCCTCACCGGCTTCAACCAGGGGTGCCCCACGGGTCGAATCCCCCAGTTCTCCGCCAGCTCCCGCTCGAAGAGGTGGGCCTGGGGGCAGTCCGGGGTCAGCGCGGGGTAGTCGCGATCCACCTCGGTGGTGCCGATCTCCACGGCGCCCGCGGCGCCGTCGGCCAGGACCGCCACCAGGAGGAGGCGCCCGTTCCCGGCGGGGTGTCCGAAGAAGGCCGCCAGGCGGCGGCCTTCCGCCACGGATCCCAGGACCGCCTCCCGGAATTCCCCTGCCTCCAGGGCCGGAAGGGAGGAAAGGGGGGTGGGGACCCCGGTGCGGGTGCGAAGGAGGACAGGGGGCGCCATCAGAAAGCCCCTCCCCCCACGGCGCGGGCGGCCTCCACCACGAGGTGCCGGACCGGGGCAGGGAGCCAGAGGCCCAGGAGGAGGACCAGCGCCCCCAGGAGGAGGGGCGGGAGGACCGACAGGGCAGGCTCCCGGAAGAAGCGGTGGCGCCGGCCTTCCTCCAACCGGGCCGCCGGTACGTTGGAGCTCCCCTGGGCCATCCCGAGGAAGGCCTGCGCCATCCCGAGGAAGGCCACCGCCAGGAACCCGAGGTAGGCGGCCACCACGAGCCAACGTTCCCCGTCTACCGCCCCCCGGAGCACCATCAGCTCGCTCACGAAGGGGCCGAAGGGGGGCGAGCCGGTGATGGCGAAGAGCCCCGCCACCCACAGCGCCCCCGAGACGGGGAGGGCCCGGAGGATCCCCTTCACCCCCGCCACCGCTCGGGTGCGGTTGAGGGCCATGACGTTGCCGGCCACGAGGAAGAGCATGGCCTTGGCCAGGGAGTGGTTGAGGGTGTGCAGCATGGCTCCGGCCACCGCCCCCCCGCCCAACCCAACCCCCACGGCCAGGATGCCCATATGCTCCACGCTGGAGTAGGCCAGCAGCCG
>JBFYZD010000279.1:0-8238 GCA_041309685.1 Gemmatimonadales bacterium
GGGCGGGCCCCCCGGGGGCTGGGGGGCGGCCAGGCGGGGCGGGCGGGGGGGGGGGGGGTACCGGCGGGGCGGACCCAACTCAGGGCCGACGGTCCCACGGCCGCGGCCGTGGGACCCATCACGTTGAACATGGCCGGTATCCAGGGGGCGGGCACCACCCTGGTCCCGTTCATGGGGCTGATCACCTCAGCGGCCTCGTCCTTTGCCTACCTGCTCATCATCGGCACCCCCCCCAACGCCATCGTCTACGCCAGCGGGTTCCTGGAGCCGAAGGACTTCCTCCGCATCGGGATCCCGTGCTTCTTCATGGCGTTTGTCGTACTGATGCTCATGAGCCTTCTCTACTGGCCCCTACTGGGCTTCCACGGCATGCCCGGCTATTGAGAGAGGAAAGAACCGAAGATGGCAAGAGAGAACAGGCCCCTTCGCCTCCTGCTCGTGGACGACGAGACGGAATTCCGGGATGCGGCGGGGCAGGCGCTGAGGCGGCAGGGGTTCCAGGTGAGCGAGGCGGGGAGCGGGGAGCATGCCCTGGATCTCCTCCGGGACGACGGGCCCGACCTTGTCATACTGGACCTGAAGATGCGCGGGATGGACGGGATCGCCACCCTCACGGAGATCCGGAAGCTCGAGCCGGACCTGCCGGTCCTCATCCTCACCGGGCACGGCCGTTACGAACACGCCCTGGCGGGGATCCAGCTGGGGGTGGTGGACTTCGTCCAGAAACCCGTGGATATGCTCCTCCTGGGGGAGCGGATCCGGGAGTTGGTGAGGGGGGGCAAACGCCCCTTGCGGGAGCGGAGCCTGGAAGGACTCATGGTTCCGGAGGCCCTGTACCGGCGGATTTCCATCGAAGGGACCGTTCGCGAGGCGGTTCTGGCCCTCCAGGAGGTCCAGCGCCGGGAAGTGATGCCGGGCGACACGGACCGGGGCCGCCGGACCCTCCTGGTCTTCGACCGCACCGGCGAGTTCAAGGGGCTCGTGCGAGCCGAGGACATCGTCCGCCTAACCGTCCCCTCCTTCCTGGTGGAGTCCCCCTATTCCTCCTACTTCACCGGGATGTTCCTGGCCCAGGCCAAGGTGGTGGGGCGTCTCCCCCTGCGCGATGTCCTGAAGACCCCCCCGACCCTGGACGTAGGGGCGCCCCTCATGGAGGCCGCCTACTGGCTGGTGTCCCGCCGCCTCTCCCACCTCCCGGTCCTGAAGGACGGGAAGCTGGTGGGCATCCTCCGCCCGGAGGATCTGTACCAGGAGATCGCGACCCTCTCGTTGCCTGCCGAGGGGGAGAACCACCATGGCTGAGACCGCCGCGGGCAACCGCGCCTTCCCCTGGCAGGAGAGTGGATCCCGCCGGGAGCGCCCTGCCCGCTGGCTCCGCTGGCGCATCGTGGCGGCGCTCCTCCTGGTCTCTGCCGTCCCCTTTATCGTGGTGGGAAGCGGTGCCTGGTTCGTGTTCCGGAAGCTGGCCATCGAGCAGACCCTCTCCCTCCACCGCGCTGTGGCCCGCACCCACGCCGCCGCCATCGACGGGTACCTCTCGGAGCAACTCCACACCCTGGAGATGATCGCCCGGACCAACTCCCCGGAAGATCTCCGGGACCCGGTGAGGCTGCGGGCGGTCTTCGAGGCGGTGACGGAGGTGCACGAGGGAGTCTTCTCCGACCTGGGTGTGATCGACCAGGACGGCCGGCACCTGGCCTACGTAGGTCCCTTCGATCTCATGGAGCGGGACTACTCCCAGGCGGAGTGGTTCCAGACCGTCATGGCCCAGGGCTCCACCGTGAGCGACGTCTTCCTGGGCTTCCGCCAGCTCCCCCACAGCGTCATCGCGGTGCGGCAGCCGTCACCCGAGGGGTGGTGGATCCTCCGGGCCACCCTGGACAACCGTCGCCTCCACGATCTGGTTCGGTCGCTGGAGGTGGGTTCGGGGGGAGATGTGTTCGTCGTGAACCGGGAGGGGGCGTACCAGACTCCCAGCCGGGATGGGGAGGTCCTGGGGCCGTCGAGCCTTTCGGATCTGGCGGTCCACGCCGAGGTCCGGGAACAGCGGGTGCCCGTGGCGGGGAGGACCCTCCGGCAGGTCACCACCTGGATCAACGCCGATCACTGGCTCCTGGTGGCGCAGCAGCCCGAGGAGGAGATCCTGGCGCCCGTGAGCCGGGCGGTGGTGGAGGGAGGGCTCATGGCCGCCCTGGCCCTCCTTCTGGTGGGGGTGGCCACCATCCTCCTCACCTCCGGCCTCATCCGCCGCATGGAGCAGGCAGACCGGGAACGGGACCTCATGTACGGGGACCTGCTCCGGTCCGCCAAGCTGGCGTCGCTGGGGGAGATGGCCACGGGGCTGGCGCACGAGATCAACAACCCCCTGGCCATCATCAGCGCCGAGCAGACCAACCTCTCCGACGAGGTCCGGGAACTGGAGCTGTTGGCGGACGTCCGCCAGACGCTCACCCAGTCCATTGAGCGCTGCAAGCGCCAGGTGACCCGTTGTGGGGAAATCACCGCGAAGATGCTCCAGTTCGGGCGAAAGACGGAGACGGTCCTCCAGGCCACTGACGTGGAGCCGGTGCTGAAGGAGATCGGCCTTCTCCTGGAGCGCCGGGCCCGCGCCCACAACGCCATCCTGCGGCTCCAGGTGCAGCCGGGTCTCCCCCCGGCCTGGCTCGACTCCAACGAGCTCGAGCAGGTGCTGGCCAACCTGGTGAACAACGCCCTGGACGCCATGGGGAAGGGCGGGACGGTGACCGTCTCGGCCCGCCTGGAAGGGTCCAGCATCCTCCTTCAGGTGGAGGACACCGGTTCGGGGATCCGCCCGGAGGAGCTGGACCGGATCTTCCAGCCCTTCTTCACCACCAAGCCGGTGGGCCAGGGCACCGGCCTCGGCCTGGCCGTGGTCTATGGGATCGTGCGCGGCTGGGGAGGTACCATCCACCCCGTGAGCGTGGTCGGCCGGGGGACCACCATGTCCATCCGTGTTCCCCTGGCCGGGGAACGACAAACGGCGGGAGCCGGGGCCGCTCGGCCCTGAGGGTCTCCCATACCTCGGGGAGGCTCGCCTCCCCCTGCAAGGATGAAGAGCCATGTCCCGAGACGCATCTGATATCCGGTTGCTCATGGTGGACGACGAGAGGGAGTTCCTCCAGGCGGTGGAGCCCGGCCTCGTCCGGCGGGGCTTCGAGGTGACGCTGGCGGAGGACGGGGTGAGGGCCCTGGAACTGCTCGCGTCCCGGAGCTTCGACGTGGTGGTGCTGGACGTGAAGATGCCGGGGATCGACGGCGTGGACGTCTTTCGTGAGATCAAGAGAAGGACCCCGGACCTCCCCGTCGTCATGCTCACCGGCCACGGTAACATCCAGCAGGCCTTCGACACCTCCCGTGAGGGTGTTCAGGAGTACCTCACCAAACCCTGCGACGTGGACACTCTGGCCCGGGCTCTCCGGGAGGCCGTGGAGAGGAGCGCGGCCTGGGAGAGGGCGGCGGCCGAGGCGGTGGAGGAGATCCATCTCCTCCTGGTGGACGATGACCTGGAGTTCGTTCGGTCCATCACCCCAGCCCTGGAACGGAGGGGGGTGGTGGTCTCGGCGGTGCACGACGGTCCTCAGGCCCTGGAGAGGGCCCGGGACCAGAACTTCCCCGTGGCGGTGGTGGATGTGGTGATGCCGGGGATGGACGGTCTCACCCTCCTGGACCGTCTGCGGGAGGCGTCGCCCCTCACGGAGGTGATCATCCTCACCGGGAACCCCCGGGTCGGGGACGTGCGCAGGGGGCTGAAGGAGGGGGCGTTCGACTACCTCATCAAGCCGTGCAAGGTGGAGGATCTCACCCGGGTCATCCGCTCCGCCTGGGAGCGGTGGAAGAAGCGGGAGGAGGAGGTTCGCCGGGCTGCGGCGGACAGCATCCTTTCGGACCGGCCGGACTGAAGAGCCTTCCGCTCCCGGCGAAGGGCCGGGAGGAGGTGGGGCCCGTCTCGGGACCGGGAGGGGGCCTCGATCCGTGAGGTCACTGGTAAGGCGGGACAGGTACTTGTAGAATCCCACCTTCACGAACCCTCGCCCCCTCACCCTCCCACCGGGAAGAAGCCCCTCCGATGCTGGATTGGGTATGGGGTTTGAAGACGGTCGCCATGCTCGATGCCTGGTCCTTCGAGCATCTCCTCTCCGGCATGTCCATCGCAAGCCGGGTGCGGGAGGACAACCAGCGCCACTTCCAGCGGCATTACCCGTCTCTCACGCTGACGAGGGCCACCGAGCTCAGGCTGGACTGCCTGGGCGTGCTGCTCATAGGGTATCTCTGGGAGACGCTGGAGCATTATCTGGAGGAAGGACTCACGGGAGAGGCCGTGGCCTACTGGTTCCAGGGGGTGGAGCTCTGGTCCAACCGGTTCGTCGCCGACCCCCTCCTGCTCCTGGCGGGTTATTGGGTGGTGCGTGCCTACCCGGGGCTCATTCTGCCCGCCAGGGTCTTCTCCCTTCTCTGGCTCCTCCTCCACGTCTTCATCTTCCCTCACAGCATGTACCTTCACTCCCTCCTCTGATCCTGCCTCCCCCTTGGCGATCCTGAGATGGGCCACCGGCCGGGGGTGGCCCCGCGAGCGCCTCAGGCCAGGATGTTGCCCAGCGCCAACCCCAGGGCCCTCCGGGTGTATGGCTTCATCAGCGTCCGGCTCACGCCTGCGTCCTCCACGCGCTCTGGAGAGAGCGCCTCGGAGTATCCCGTGACCAGCAGGATGGGGAGACCGGGCCGCATCTCCCGGGCTCTCCTGGCCAGCTCCAGCCCGGTGATCTCGGGCATGGTCTGGTCCGAGATGATGCCGTCGATCTCTCCGGTCCCGGCCTTAAGGAACTCCAGGGCCTCCACGCTCCTGTTGAAGGCGACCACCTCGTATCCCAGGCTCCGGAGCATCTGTCCGGTGAGGCTCACCAGATCGGGCTCGTCGTCCACCAGGAGTACCCTCTTCCCGTTCCCGAGGGGTGGCTCGGCCTCCCCATCCAGCGGCTCCACCCCCTCCTGGGCCGTGCATGGCAGCAGGATCTCGAACAGGGTCCCCTCCCCGGGCCGGCTTTCCACGGCGATGGCCCCTCCATGGGCCTTCACGGCGCCGTGGACCACGGAGAGGCCCAACCCCGTGCCCCGGCCGACCTCCTTGGTCGTGAAGAAGGGTTCGAAGATCCGGTTCAGGGTGGCCTCGTCCATCCCGGTCCCGGAGTCACGCACCGTCAGGCGGCAGTAGAACCCCTCCTGCGGCAACCCCTTCTCCCCGGCCGCCAGGGGGTCGAGCTCGATGCGTTGGAGGCCGATCTCCAGGGTTCCCCCCGTCTCGGCCATGGCGTGGGAGGCGTTCGATCCCAGGTTGAGGATCATCTGGTGGATCTGGTGCCGCACGCCCAGCACCCTCCCCAGTCCGGGGCCGAATTCCTCCCTGATCCGGATCGTGGAGGGGAGGGTGGCCCGCAGGAGCGCCACGGCTTCCCGAACCACGCTGTCCATGTCCAGGGGCTCCTTCTTCACCTCCCCCTGCCGGCTGAAGGTGAGGATCTGGCTCACCAGCTCCGCTGCGCGGGCGGCGGCGTTCAACAGCCCCTGGAGATCCTGGTAGGACTGGGATTCGGGGTCCATCTCCAGGTTCAGGAGCTCCCCGTACCCGTAGATCGCCCCCAGGATGTTGTTGAAGTCGTGGGCGATTCCTCCAGCGAGGGTTCCCAGGGCCTCCATCTTCTGGGACTGGGCCAGCTGCCGCTCCAGCTGGGAGAGGTAGGTCACGTCGTTGCGGACCACGACCCAGAACGACACTCCGCCGTTCCCATCCCGGGCCGGAGATAGGGAGATGATCTCTTCCCGCTCCTGGCCATCGGAGTTGGCGGCGCGGTGCCTCCCATCCCAGGCCTCTCCCTTCTCCAGCGCCGCTCTCATGCGGTTGTCCCATCCAACCTCCAGGGCAGGGGGAAGGGCCTCCTCCAGGGGCTTCCCCGGAGCCTCCCTCCCCCGCGGGTCCGCTCCTTCCCACGCCGGGTTCACATACCGGACCACCCGGCCGGCGTCGGCGATGAGGATCGCATCCGGGGATTGCTCCACGGCCGCCGACAGCAGACGCTGCTGCTCCTCCATCTCCTGGCTCCGCCTGTTCAGTGCCAGCGTCTTCCTTTCCACGACCTTCTGGTGGACGAAGGCCAGGACCAGGAGGATGGCCGTGGACGCCAGGACCAGGGCTTCCCTGGAGGCCCGGGTCGCCGGATCCAGCAGCCCCAGGAGGTCGGCACCGAGGTGGATGATGGGGAGGGTGAGGCCCACCACCACCAGCCAGCCGGGGCGCCCCAGGGACCGGCTCAGCTCCGCCCTGCCGGCGTCGGCGGCGCCCCTTCCCAGCACGAGGGGCCAGGGGTCCGCCCGCATGCGCCCGGCCAGCGTCGCCGCGGCCCAGGGGACGTACCAGAGCCAGTCCAGGGAGGCCGGCACCTCCCAGGCGAGAGCCTCCGGCGTCCCGGACGCCACATTCATGTAATAGATCGCTTCCAGGACGTCGGTGACGCTCCAGCAGAGCGGCGCCACCGCCAGCCAGGCGAAGAGGACGCGCCACCGGGGGGAGGGGGAAGTCCCCCGCAGGTAGATGAAGCTGAACAGGAGGAAGAGGCCGAGGGTCCAGTAGAGGAGGAGGGAGGGAACGAAGCTCCGGTACTCCTCCGGGGACTGGCTCCGGGAGAGGAAGACGAAGTAGACGACCAGCGCCACGGTGAAGACCGCCGTTCCGGCGGTCTCCAGCGCCGAAGGCGTCCTCCCCATGGGAATCGACCCCTGCCGGTCCGGCCGGACCAGGACGGCCAGGACCAGGAGGATGTAGAAGGTCCCGTACAGGAGGTCCGTGCTGAGGGCCCCGGAGGCCACCGAATCGATCTCCGGGCTGACGAGGTAGACCAGGCGGACGAGGAGGATCACCCCGAAGGCCCCGGACCACAGCCCCCAGAAGACCCGCTCCCGGCTGCTCTCCACCGGCGGGAGGCCGACCCAGGGCGCCAGGATGCCCAGAAACGCGACGGGGATCATGGAAAGGGAATTGAGGGCGTAGGCCGTCGACTCCGGGCCCAGGACCGGGAGGACGTAGAGAGCCAGGACCGCCCCGTTGACCACCAGGACCGCCCGCACCAGGGGATCTCTCAGGAGCCCCTTGAGCCGTTCCCCATCCGATCTGCTCACGGGTCTTAGTGTCGGATGCTGCTCACCGGTTCTGGAGCCATGATGGATCCTATTCCCTGGGGGCGAGTTCCTCCATTCCCTGGCGGATGGCGTTCACGATGAGGTCGATCTCGTCGGACTGGATGTTGAAGGGTGGGGTAAAACGCAGGCCGGTATCCCCACCGTGGATCATCTCGATGCCATTGCGGCGGAGCCACGTTTCGAACCCGTCCCGCCCGAGAACCCTGTACCGAGCCGGGTTCAGCATGAGGCTGACCATGAGGCCCGTGCCCACCACCTGGCTGACGGCTCCGGGAAAGTCCCGGGAGATCTCCTCGAACCTCTGGAGGAACTCCCTTCCCCGCTCCCGGATGTTCCGGCGGATCTCGGGGGTCACGGCGTCCAGGACGGCACACGCCACCTCCATGGCCCGAGGGTTGGTGGTCATGGTGTTGCCGTAGAGCCCCTGCACGTAGATCCCTGCCGCCTCCTCCCGCAGGGCGACCACGGAAACCGGGTACTGCCCCGCGTTCAACGCCTTGGAGTAGGTCTCCATGTCGGGGGCGTCACACTCCTCGAACCCTGGGTAGTCCACGATGCTGAGGCACCCCTGGGCCCGGAGGGCCGCCTGGATGGAGTCCATGACCAACATGGAGCCGCGCTCCCGGGTCAGGCGGCGGGCCTCGTCGTAGAACTCCCGGGAAAGCGCCAGGCCGGGAATCCCCTCGCCCATGACCGGCTCCAGGAACAACGCTTCGAAGAAGACCCCCTCCTCCTCCGCCCTTCCGAAGGCGTCCTTCAGTGCCGGGACATCGTTGAAGGGGAGGAACCAGACCTCGTCGGGGCCGCGGAAGGAGGCGAGATGGCTCGCGTACGCCTTCCGCGTGGAGTGGGAGAGACGAGCCGGCCCCTCGGTGCGCCCGTGGAAGCTCTCGATGGCGGCCAGCTTGGCGACTCTCTTCCCTTCTGCTGCGCCCCCGGGGTCGGTCATGCGCCGGGCGTGGATGTCGGTGACGCGGCAGGCGAAGGTGACGGATTCGGAGCCGCTGTTCAGGAAGACGAAACTGCTGA
>JBFYZD010000280.1:0-5756 GCA_041309685.1 Gemmatimonadales bacterium
AAGTGGTTCCGAAAGGCCCGCACCGCCGCCTCGATCCGGGTCTCGTATCCCAGGCGGGAATCGTGCTCATCCAGCTCCAGCACCAGGTAGGGCTTCCCGTGGGACTCCAGGATCTGGCGCAGGTAGGGCGTGACGAAGGAGTCCGGCGAGCACTTGAAGGAGGTGACCAGGACCGGGTAGGCCCCGGGCGTGCGCGCGGTGACCTCGGCCGCTTCCAGGATGCGGGCGGCATAATGCCAGTGGATGTCCTCCAGGAGGGGGGCGATGGCCGCCACCTCCTCCCGGGAATAGGTGAGCATGTCCTGGTAGAACGCCCTCACCCCCAGGGAAGCGAAGGTCCGGGGGATCCCCTTGTTCATCCACTCCGACAGGACCGTGTAGGGCCTCCCCAGGAGGACCACGTGGAAGCCGTCCCCCGCCGGGGCTTCCCTCCGGTAGATCCCTCTCAGCGCCTCCACCCCCTCCTCCCATCCCCGCTCCGCCTCGTCGAAGGCGGTGTAGACCTCCAGGGGGGAGACCCCCCCGGGGAGGACCGGCCGTAGCGTGCGGAACAGCTCCGTCTTGGTGAAGAAGCTGCCGTAGAGGGAGAACACCAGGGGGGTGAGGATCCTCTCCCGATCCCCCTCCCCCCCCACTCCCATTCCCACCGTGGGAGCGAACTGCGTGTAGTAGCAGAGTTGGCGCCTCGCGCTCCCCTCCTGGGGTTTCTTCTCCAGGTAGAAGGGGAGGAACACCGCGTCGCAGCGGTCCAGGAGGAAGCGCACATGGGCGTGCAGCGCCGTCATGGGCGCGCACAGCTCCGCCGCCGCCAGCTTCCGCCCCTCCTTCACGGCGTCCCGGTAGCCTTCGCTGGTGACGGTGCGTACCCCCAGGCGCTGGAAGAACCTCCTCCACAGGGGGAGGTCCTCGAAGAGGTGCAGGGCGGCGGGGATGCCGACGGTGAAGGCCCGGCGGGGGACCCCGGCCCGGGGCGCCTCCCCCTCCCGCTCCCCCTCCCCCTCACCCTCACCCTCCCAGCCTGCTCCCCCCCTGGGGGCCCCCGCCCACGCCCTGGCGAACGCCCGCCGCCGTTCCCGCAGGAGGTCGAACCCGGAGGTGTTGTTCCTCACGAACCGCCGGGTCTCGTAATCCCGGCCGCACAGGAAGCCGTAGGCCACGGTCTCCCCCTCCACCTCCGCCACGGTGAGCTTGCAGTGGTTCGTGCACAGGTCGCAGACCTCGGTCCGCACGGGGATCCGGGCCCGATGAAGGCCCAGCCCCCGGAAGGAGGAGGCGCGCGCGCCTTCGTCCCGGAGGGTGAGGGCCGCCCCCAGAGCGCCGGTGAGGTGGCAGAAGGGCGAGACCAGGATGGGCTTGCCGATGCGCTGCTCGAAGGCCGCCACCAGGGCCCGGTTCCGTGCCGTGGCCCCCTGGAACGCGATGGTGTCTCCGATGGCCGGCTCCACCGCCACCTTGTTGAGGTAGTTCTCCCGCACCGAGTGGAGGACGCCCGCCAGGACCTCCCCGGTGGTGTAGCCCTCCCGGAGGTAGTGGTTCAGGTCCCGCTCCATGAAGACCGTGCACCGCTCGCTGGCGATGGGGGAGGAGCATCCCCGGGTCCTCGCTCCGATCTCCGGGAGCGGAACGTCCAGCCGCCGGGCCTGTTCCTCGATGAAGCTCCCGGTACCGGCGGCGCAGACGCTGTTCATGACGGAGAGGGTCACCCGCCCGTCCCGGAGGGTGGTGAACTTCGAGTCCTGGCCCCCGATCTCGATGATGGTGTCCACGTCCGGGTGCAGCTCCACCGCGGCCCGGGCATGGGCGGTGATCTCGTCCAGGATGAGGTCGGCCCCCAGGATCCTGCCGATGAACTTCCGCCCCGCCCCGGTGGTCCCGACCCCCAGGATCTCCAGCTCCAGCCCCTTCCCCGCCATCCACGCCCCGATGGCCTCCAGGATGAGCTGCGCCGCCACCAGGGGCCGGCCGGCGGTGGAGGTGTAGAAGCCGGCCACCACCCCGCCCCCCCCGTCCGTCACCACCGCCTTGGTGCTGGTGGAGCCGATGTCCATTCCCAGGTAGACGGGGTGGCGCCGCCCCGGGGGGAGGTCCCGGTAGAGATCCACCTCCAGGGGGTGGGAGTGCTCCACGGTCCGGCCCCGGAAGAGCGACCCCTCCAGGCTGCCGAAGTCGGGATAGGGGGAGAGGCGGAGCTCCAGGGGCGGGAATTCGTAGGCCTTCCCCTTCTCCGCCCGGTCGATGAGGTCCCCGAGGGGCCGGGGCGGGGGAGCCTCCACGGCTCCCGGCAGGTCCAGCAGCTTGATCGCCGCCCCCGCCGCCCCGCAGGGGAGCGCCCCGTCCACGATGAGCTCCACGTCCAGGAGCGTCCGCAGATGGCGCACCACCGCCTGGTTCCTGGCCACCCCTCCCACCAGCAGGAGGGGTCCGTGGAGGACCTCCCCGGTGAAGAGGGTGTCCACCAGGTTCCGGGCCACACCCTGGCAGAGCCCGTCGCAGATGGCGGGAAGGCCGTGCCCCTCCTGCTGGGCGTGGACCAGATCGGTCTTGGCGAAGACGGCGCAGCGGGACGCGATCCTGGGAAGGGGGGCCTGGTTGGAGAGAGCCAGATCGGCCAGGGCCTGGATCCCCGCCAGGTTGAGGCGCCGGGCCTGCTGGTCCAGGAAGCTCCCGGTGCCCGCCGCGCAGAGGGGATTGGCCTTGTAGCCCAGGTAGGCGCCCTCGGCGTCGAAGCGGACCAACCCGAACCGCTCCCCCCCCACCACCAGGATCGAGCGGGCCCGGGGGTGGAAGCGCCGGGCGGCGGCGATGAGGCAGATCTGGTTGTCGAAGCGCCCGTCGGCGCGGAGGAGGGGCGGGGTGGAGGTCGTGGCGGCCACGGCCCCGACCCGGGTCACCCCCCAACGCCCCAGTGCCGCTTCCAGGCACCTCTCCACCTCCCCGTGGTGGGGCTCGTGGAGGGAGCGCAGCACGGCCCCGCGGGCATCCACCTCCACCAGGGCGAGGGAGACGGCTCCCACGTCCAGGCCGAGGACTCGAGCGGTGGCCGGCAAAGGAGGCATGGCGCAATCCCGGTTCAGGACCGGTGAACCGTACCGCCGATCCCCGGGGAACACAACCGGAGCCCGGGGAACGGGACCGCCGCGGGCGCGCTTCGCCGAAGGGGGAGCCATCCCCCTTCCCCTCTTGCCTCCCGCCTCCCCTATCCCGATTGTCAACCAGATTAAGGGAGGGGAGGCCCCACACTGGCCGCCCCCCGAAGGACGGCCGCGGGCCGCCATGAGAAGCAGAACCGGACTCGAAGGGGGACACCATGCGCAGGAGCACGAGATCCATCGGGCTTGCCCTTCTCCCACTGCTGGTGCTGGCTCAGGGCATGCTGGCCCAGGGCAACACCCCCTTGAGGGTGGATGGGGAACGGACGAAGAGCTACATCGAGCACCTGTCCACCAACGAGATGATGGGCCGCCAGAGCATGACCTCGGGCTACCAGGCCGCCGCGGACTGGGTGGCGGCGCAATTCCGGGCCTGGGGGCTGGAACCGGCGGGGGACAACGGAACCTACTTCCAGAAGGTCCCCATCACCCGGGGGCTCACCTGGTACGTGGGGGTTCCGGAGCTGAGGGTCAACGGAGAGGCCTTCTCGATCGTGGAAGGGGATTTCTCCCTCAACCCGGCCTCCACGGCCGCCACGGCCGTGGACGCGGAGGTGGTCTTCGCCGGGTACGGCATCTCCGCGCCGGGGAAGGGGCTGGACGAGTACGCCGGAGCGGACGTGCGGGGCAAGGTGGTCCTGGTGCTGAGGGGCTCTCCCAGGGACGCCCCCCGGTCGGGCGGGGGGGGCTCCATGGCCCCGGCGGCCCGGCCCGGCCCGGAGCCCACGGAGGAGTGGGCGGAGGAGTCCGGGGACATGGCCAAGATCCGCACGGCCTATGAGAAGGGCGCGGCCGCGGTCCTGCTCCACAACCCCGACGCGGCGGTCCAGGCCGCCGGCGGTCCCGGGGCCGCGCGAGGCCAGCCGGAGCCGTTTTCGCCCACCAGGGACTTCCTCGTGTTCACCCTCACCGACCGGGCCTTCCGGGCCATCATGAAGCCCGATGTCCAGGAGTCGGTGCGCGGGTTCACCACCAGGCTGAACGCCATCCGCAACGAGATCAGGTACGGCACGCCCCAGACCGCGGCCACCGGCGCCACGGTCCAGCTGAAGGGGTACGATTCCAGGGAGGAATACAGCGAGGCGCTGGGCAACAACTTCGCCTACAACGTGCTGGCCAGGCTCCCCGGAACCGACAGGAGCCTCCGGGAGGAGTTCGTCGTGATGGGCGGCCACCTCGATCACCTGGGGGTGAGGGACGGCCAGGTGTACAACGGCGCTGACGACAACGCCTCCGGCACGGCCGTGGTCATGGAGGTGGCCCGGGTGCTCAAGGAGGGGAACCACCGCCCGGCCCGGACCATCGTGTTCGCGGCCTGGTGCGGCGAGGAGATGGGCCTCATCGGCTCCAACTACTTCGTGGCCCACCCCCCGGAAGGGATCGACATGGACAAGGTGGTGACCTACTTCAACATGGACATGGTGGGACTGGGGGATGCCATCGGCGCGCCGGGAGCGCTGAACTTCCCCACCATCTGGGAGGTGATAAAGAGGGATCAGGACGAGGACGTGATCGCCGCGGTCCTCCCCAGAACCGGCGGCCCCGGGGGTAGCGACCACTCCGCGTTCATCAACCTGGGCATCGAGGCGCTGGGGCTGATGACCGCCGGAGGCGTCGGGCACCCCTACTACCACAGGCCGGAGGACGACACCGAGAAGATCGACGCGGAGATCCTGCGCAAGACGGGGCAGTTCGTGCTCCAGGGCACGATCAACCTGGCCAACGAGCGCCGGGTGGAGCTGCTGATCGAGGATCGCCAGCACCTCTTCAACGCCCTGCAGCTCAGCATCAGCGCCTTCAACCCCGGCCGGGGCGATCATGTGCAGGTGCCCCTGGGCGCCCGAAACCGGAACGACCTGGTCAAGGTGGTCATGGACAGCGCCCTCGCCGTGAACGGCCGGCTCCAGCAGGCCCCGACGGCCTCCGCGCAGGCGGCGGCCCCGATGGGAGCCAGGGGCGCCCCGGCGGCACGGGGGAAGAAGACCTTCAACCGGGGCATCCGCGAGCTCGCCCCCTTCGAAGGGGACGTCTCCCTCCTCCTGGCCGCCGCGGAGCTCATCGGCTTCGGACGGGTGGATGTCGAAAGGGAGGACGGGCTCTGGTTCTCCGGTGGGCACGTCACCGCGGCGGGGCGGGAAGCCATCGGGCTCTTGGAGGCCAACAACATCTGGATCCACCTGGCCAGTCCCTCGGCGAGCCTCCTCACCGAGATGCTGGCCCTCTCCTCCAAGCCCTTCATCGTGACCGGGGACTACGCCGTCACGACCCCGATGATCGGCCCCATCAACGAGAAGGGGGTGATCCTGGGGATCAGGATGGATCCCGCCGACGTGGACGCCGCCGTCACCGCTCTGGACGGGATGAAGCTGAGGCTGGGGGACACCAACAACCTGGTCCTCTCCCTCACCTCGGAGGAGGGGATGGAGGAAGCCAGGAGGGCGCTCTACCTGGGCCTCCTGGAGAAGGGGTGGCAGCACGCGGAGATCGCCGGTGACCGCAGGGCGGGCGGCGGGATCGCCGGCGCCAACCTGGCGGTCTTTTCCGGGGCAGGCGGGAGGATGATGCCGAGGTAGCCCAGGAGCGGCCCCGGCCGGGGCCGTGCGGCAA
>JBFYZD010000281.1:0-2558 GCA_041309685.1 Gemmatimonadales bacterium
GGGCGCCGGATGCGAGGGACTCAAAGAAGATGGGTCACCTCACGGCGGTGTGCGATCAGTTTCACATCCCCCTGTGTCACCTCGTGGACGTACCCGGATTCATGATCGGGATCGAGTCCGAGAGCATGGGCACCCTGCGATCGGGCATGTCGGCCATGTGCCAGGTCATGCAGGCGAAGGTTCCGCGGTACACGGTCATCGTGCGCAAGTGCTACGGCATGGCAGGGGCACTGAACTACAACAACGACAGCCTGGCCTACCGGATCGCGTGGCCGTCGGCCGAATTCGGCTCCATCCCCATTGAAGGGGGTGTGGCGGCAGCCTTCCGCCGAAGGATCGAGTCCAGCCCGGATCCGGACAAGGCGAGACAGGAGATCGAGGACGAGATCCACGCCCTGGAGTCGCCCTTCCGAACCGCGGAGAAGTTCGGCGTGGAAGACATCATCGATCCCAGGGAAACCCGACAGCGACTCTGTCACCTGATCGAGGCATCCCAGAACTACCTGAAGACCGAACTGGGACCCAAGGCCCGATACGGGGCATATCCATGATGAGAGGACCGGAGCAGGTGAGATCATGCCCCTGTACGAGTTCGAAGGGAAACGCCCCCTGATTCACCCCACCGCGTGGGTTGCGCCGAGTGCGGACATTATCGGGAACGTCCAGGTGGGGCCGAAGTGCTATGTGGGGTGGAAGGCGGTGCTGCGGGGCGACCACGGGCACATCGTCATCGAGGAAGGCTCCGCGGTGGAAGAAGGGGTCCTCATCCACACATCCGCCGGGTTCACGAGCAGGATGGGCCCCATGGCGACCCTGGGCCATGGTGCGATCTTCCACAGTGCAACCGTCGAGGAGTATGCGGTTGTCGGCATCGGCGCCACGGTGTGCAACTACGCCAGGGTCGGGCGGTGGGCCATCATCGGTGAGGCAGGGCTGGTGAAATCGAGGCAGGAAATTCCCCCCGAAGTCATCGCCGTGGGCCAGCCCGTTGCCATCCTGGGCCCCCTGCGACCCGAGCACCGGGAGAAGTGGATGAAATCCAAGAGGGTCTACATCGACTTCACCGTCCGAAACCATCAGGGCCTGAGGGAAGTCACGCTTGAGGAGTCGCTATGAAGTTCAACGCGAGCGCATGGATCCGCATTCCCGCGGAGTACTATCCCGCCAGGCCGTGCATCCAGTTCC
Source organism: Gemmatimonadales bacterium (assembly GCA_041309685.1). Lineage (GTDB taxonomy): Bacteria > Gemmatimonadota > Gemmatimonadetes > Longimicrobiales > Gaopeijiaceae > JBFYZD01. Next base: position 1,186 of record JBFYZD010000281.1, read on the forward strand.
GTGACCGGCTGTTCAGCTACGGAGAGATCAATGAAAGGGCCAACCGGTTGAGCTGGGCCCTGGCCGGCCTCGGACTGGGAAAGGGCAGCAGGGTTGCCACGCTTCAGTTCAACTGCAACCAGAGCTTTGAGCTCTTCATCGGGATGTGGAAAGCGGGGGTCGTCATGGTACCCCTCAACACCCGGGACTCTGCCAAGCAGAACATCGACATCCTGCGCGACTCCGGGGCGGAAGCCCTGGTTTTCGGTTCCGAGTTCATGGGTCAGGCGGAACAGATTCGTTCTCAGGTGCCCGGTGTGAGGCTGTTCGTGTGCCACGGGGGGCACGATGAGCGCTACCTGGACTACGAGGATCTCCTGCGGGGGGCCCGGTCCGGCGAGCCGAACATGGAGGTGGACGAGAACGACGTCTACAAGATCCACTACACCTCCGGCACCACGGGGATGCCCCGGGGGGTGATCATGACCTATCGGAACCGGAAGGAGCAGGTGGCCAATGTTTTCATGAATGCCGACAGGCTGATCAGCAAGGAAGATGTGTTCCTCCACGTGGCCCCCCTCACCCACGCTGCCGGCTACTATTCCACCCCATTCTACCTGAAGGGGGCCAAGCATGTGGTCCTGGACAAATTTGACAGCGCCACGATCCTGGAGACCATCGCGCGGGAAAGAGTGACCTGCACCCTCCTGGTTCCCACCATGATCGTCATGATGCTGGAGGAGGCCGGTGTTCGCGGTCGCGACCTGAGCAGTCTCCGCAGAATCTTTTACGGAACGGCGCCCATGCCGACGGAGAAACTCAAACAGGCCCTGTCCGTGTTTGGACCCATATTCCGGCAGAACTACGGCCTCACGGAAGCGGTCCAGCCCCTGGCGTGTCTGACCCCCGAGGAACACATCGTGGACCCCGGGGATGAAAGGACCTCGCGCCTCACTTCAACCGGGAGAAGGGCCATCGGCCTGGAAATCCGGATCGTGGATCCCCAGGACCAGGACCTCCCGCCCGGGGAAATCGGCGAGATCCTGCTGAGAGGCCCTCACATGTCGCCGGGGTATCTCAATCAGCCGGACTACACGGCGGAAACCTACCGGGGGGGGTGGCTGCACACGGGGGATCTCGGCAGGATGGACGAAGACGGATACCTCTACATCGTGGATCGAAAAAAGGATATGATCATCAGCGGGGGATTCAACATCTATTCCCGCGAGGTCGAGATTTTTCTGGACAGCCATCCCGCAGTGCTGGAGTCGGCCATCATCGGCCACCCCGACGAGAAATGGGGGGAGGTCTGCAAGGCTTGTGTGGTGACGAGGCCCGGTTGCGGGAAACCCACCCCCGAGGAACTCGTCGAGTACTGCATCCGGGAGGGATTG
>JBFYZD010000282.1:0-74979 GCA_041309685.1 Gemmatimonadales bacterium
GGCCCCCGTGGAGGGCGGCGTAGGTGTTCTCCATCTCCTCCACGGTGGCGGGGCGTGTGGACCTCCGCCCACGGGGGAGAGGTCGCTCCTCGCCCTCGGCAGCCAGGAAGACCTCATAGAAGACCACAAGGGCGGCCTGGGCGAGGTTGATGCTTGGGTAGGCGGGGTCGGTAGGGATGATGGCCGCCGCATGGCACAGGTCCAGGTCCTCATTCTCCAACCCCCGGTCCTCCCGGCCGAACACCAGGGCGACGATTCCAGTCTGCGCTTGCTGGACGACCCGTGGGGCCACCTCCCTGGGGCGAACGTAGTTGCGGTGGGCGGTCCGGGCCCGGGCGGTGGCCCCCACCACGAACACGGCGTCCGCGACGGCGGCGCCAAGGCTCTCGAACATCTCCGTAGCCTCCACGATGTCCTCGCATCTGTGGGCGATGCCCCCGATCCTCCAGGCGTCGAACTCCCCGGGGCGCACCAGGCGTAGCCGGGAGAGGCCCATGTTCTTCATGGACCGGATGACCCCGGCGATGTTCACCAGATCCTGAGGCTCGTTGAGCACTACCACGATGTTCCGGAGGGCGGCCGAGTCCATCTTTTCAGACCTCTGTGTGCCGGGGGAGACGAAGGGTGATGGCGACCAGAAAAGCTGCACCCGCCATCAGGGCTCCTCCGAGGCAGGGCCAGGCAATCCCCCCAGGTCGAACAACACCCCGGCGAGAAGGGGCCCCACGATGCGGGCCAGCGAGCCCACGCTCTGTCCGATGCCGAGAACGCTCCCCTGCAGATGGCCGGGTGCCACCCGGCTGAGGAGGCTGACGACGCTGGGGAGGGAGGGGTGTCACCGTTTCGCGAGGAGGGATCCCGCGCCGATTCAGGACTCCTTGTCGGGAGGCAGCCGCCGTTCCTCGGTGGATCCCGGGTCGTTCAACCGCCCCTCCCCGTTCTGGTCCCGAACGGAAGAGCGGAAGTTCCGGATCCCCTCACCGATTCCCCTGGCGATGAGCGGGATCCTCTTGGCCCCGAAGAAGAGGATCACCAGGGCCAGCACCAGGATGATCTCTCCGATCCCGAAGCTCATGGGGGTTCCGTCCTTCCCTCAAGGGGAAACAAGATCCCCGCCGGGCCCGGGGGCCGTCAGCGGGGTGGGCGGGCCGTGGGCATGGGCGCCGACGGCCCGCCGTTCAAAGATCGCCAACCGCATCTCACTTGAGAAGAAGCTTGGCGATGGTCTGGAGTTGCATGTTCGAGGTCCCCTCGTAGATGGACCCGATCTTGGCATCCCGGTAGAGCTTCTCCACCGGGTATTCCCGGGTGAACCCGTAGCCGCCAAAGAGGTCGACGGCGGTGGAGGCGACCCTTTGTGCCACCTGGGAGGAGAAGAGCTTGGCCATCGCCGCTTCCCGGAGGAACTCCTTCCCCTCGTCCCGAAGCCGGGCGGCATTGTACACCATGAGCCGGGCGGCTTCGATGTCGGTGGCCATCTGGGCGACCTGGAACTGCACCCCCTGGAAAGAGCCGATGGACTTGCCGAACTGCTCCCGCTCCTGGACGTACCTCACGGTGTGGTCCAGCGCCCCCTGGGCAAGGCCTACCATCTGGGCGCCGATCCCGATCCGGCCTTCGTTGAGGGTCTCGATGGCCACTTTGTACCCCTTCCCCACCTCGCCGAGGACGTTCCGACCCGGTACGCGGACCCCCTCCAGGATGAGCTCGGTGGTGGAGGAGGCCCGGATCCCTAGCTTGTCCTCCTTCTTCCCGACGGTGAATCCCTCCATTCCCTTTTCCACCAGGAAGGCCGTGATCCCCTTATAGCCGGCCTCGGGATTCACGGTGGCGAAGACGATGAAGACCCCCGCCTCCTTTCCGTTGGTGATCCAGAGCTTCTGACCGTTCAGGATCCAGTCGTCCCCGTCCCGGGTGGCTTTGCAGGTCAGGGCGAAGGCATCCGATCCGCTCCCGGCCTCAGAGAGGGCGTAGGCCCCCACCGTGTCGACGGCGACCCGGGGCAGGAAGGTCGACTTCACGGAGTCCGACCCCCATCGCATGAGAGCATTGATGAACAGGGTATTCTGTACGTCCACGAGGACCCCTACGGCGGGATCCACCCGGGAGAGCTCCTCTACCACCAGGATGGACGTGAAGAAGGTGGACCCGGTGCCTCCGTAGACCTCGGGAATCTCTATTCCCATCAGGCCAAGCTCGAAGAGCTGGGGGAGAAGGGCCGGATCGAAGGCCTGGGCGCGGTCCATCTCGGTGACCCGGGGGGCAACTTCGGCCAGGGCGAAGTCCCGAACGGCCTCCCGAAACAGCCCCTCCTCCTCCGAAAGGGTGGTCAGGGAGAGGTGCGGGGTGGAAGACGGGGTCTCGGACATGGGTGGGATCCTTGGAAAGATGCCATTGTTTCAACCTCCGGCCCGGCCACCGGGCGCACGGGGAAGGTACCCTTGGCGGGCAGGCTGGAAAAGCCGAAGTCCGCCGTCGCGGGTGGAAGAGGGAGGTGGCTGGAAGCCGCAAGTGGCCCCGGTCCCGGACGGGCACCTTGACGGTCCGCGAAAACCCCTTCTATTCTCCGGGTCTGGCAGCGGCAATCATCCCACGGAGGAACCATGTCCGAGATTCCTGAGGGTTTCCTTTACACCGAAGAGCACGAATACCTGAAGCCTGCCGAAGAGGATGGGGTCTTCTTCGTTGGGGTTACGGACTATGCCCAGGGGGAGCTGGGGGATGTGGTCTACATTGAGCTCCCCGAGTCCGGGGCCGCCTTCACCAAGATGGAACCCTTCGGGACCATCGAGGCGGTGAAGGCCGTCAGCGACCTCTTCTGCCCCGTGACCGCGGAGGTCGTGGCGGTGAACGCCGGCCTGGACGAGGACCCTGCGGTGGTGAACACCGATCCCTACGGTGCCGGGTGGATGATCAAAATCCGGGTCAAGGACGCCGATGAGCTGAGTGCGCTCATGGACGCTACGGCCTACATGGCCCATCTGGGCGGCTGATTCCTCCTGGCGGCCCCGGCGGCCTGGGGCCGGGACTCCCTCCCCGCCGCCGCCGGGTTCCCCAGGGACCCAGCGGGATTTTCGCATGTTTTTCGAAGACGAGTCGGCGAGGGTGCCCAGGGACCGTTGACCCCAGGGCACTTGATGGGCGTACGGAGCCGATCCCGGCCCAGGTCTCCCGGCCGACGACACTGCTGGATGCGACCATGTCTCTATTGATAGATCCCAAGAGCGACTTCGTGCGGCGGCATGTGGGCCCGGGCGAGGATGAGATCCTGGAGATGCTCGGCCTCCTCGGTTACCCGGAGATGGAAGGGCTCATCCGGGACACCGTCCCCGAATCCATCCGCCTGGACCGGGAACTGGATCTCCCGCCCGCCATGCCCGAGCACCTCCTTCTGGAGGAGATCAGGGCCATCGCCCGGGAAAACAAGGTGTTCCGATCCTATATCGGGATGGGCTACCATGACACGGTCACCCCCGGGGTCATTGCCCGGAATATCCTCGAGAATCCGGGCTGGTACACCCAATACACTCCCTACCAGGCCGAGATTTCCCAGGGGCGGTTGCAGGCCCTCCTGAACTTCCAGACGATGGTCACGGACATGACCGGGCTGGAGATCGCCAACGCCTCCCTCCTGGACGAGGGGACGGCGGCGGCGGAGGCGATGGCCCTTTTCCGGAGCGAGGCCAAGGGGAACCGGGCGACCTTCCTGGTGTCGGAGCTCTGCCACCCCCAGACCATCGCGGTGGTCCGGACCCGGGCCGAACCCCTGGGAATAGCGGTGGTGGTCGGGGACCATGACAGCTTCCGGTTCACCCCGGACGTCTTCGGCGCCCTGGTCCAGTACCCCACTACCGACGGCCGCGTGGTGGACTACACCTCCCTGGCCGGCGCAGCCCATGAGGGAGGAGCCTTCCTGGTGGTGGCCGCGGACCTCCTCAGCCTGGCCCTTCTGAAACCCCCCGGGGAGTTCGGGGCCGACGCCGCGGTGGGCAACACCCAGCGCTTTGGAGTTCCCATGGGCTTCGGGGGCCCTCACGCGGCCTACCTGGCTGCCCGGGGGGATTTCAAGCGGAGACTGCCGGGGAGGATCATCGGGGTCTCCGTTGATGCCGACGGGAACCCGGCCCTCCGGATGGCCCTCCAGACCCGGGAGCAGCACATCCGGCGGGAGAAGGCTACCTCCAACATCTGCACGGCCCAGGTCCTCCTGGCCATCATGGCCGGGATGTATGCGGTCTATCACGGGCCCAGGGGGGTCCGGGACATCGCCCAGCGCATCCACAACCTGGCGGGAATCCTGGCGGTGGGGCTCCGGCGGCTGGGGCACGAGGTGTTGCACGACATCTTCTTCGACACCATCAGGGTGCGCCCGGTGGGAATGTCGGGTCCGGAAGTCCTGAACGGGGCTCTCGCGCGGCAGATCAACCTCAGGGATTTCGGTGACGGCACCATCGGCATTGCCCTGGACGAGTCGGTCCTTCCGGGGGATGTGGACGACCTCTTCGCCGTGTTCGGCGGCCGGGACAAGGTCTCGGCCCGTGCCCTGGCGGCGGAGGAAGTCCGGGTGGAGTTCCCACCCGCCCTGGTCCGGACCACCGGGTACCTGAGCCACCCGGTGTTCAACCGGTATCACTCCGAAACCGAGATGCTCCGGTACATCCACAAGCTCGAGGCCCGGGATCTCTCGCTGAACACCAGCATGATCTCCCTGGGATCGTGCACCATGAAGCTGAATGCGACCACGGAGATGGTGCCCATCACCTGGCCGGAGTTCGCCAAGCTCCACCCCTTCATTCCGGCGGACCAGGCCAGGGGGTATGGGCGGATCATCGGCGATATGGAGACGTGGCTCGCGGAGATCACCGGATTCGCCGCCACTTCCCTGATGCCCAACTCCGGGGCCAACGGGGAGTATACCGGGCTTCTGGTCATCCGGGCCTACCACCAGGATCGCGGGGAGGCTCACCGGGACGTGTCACTCGTGCCGGCATCGGCCCACGGCACCAACCCGGCCAGCTCCGTCATGGCCGGAATGAAGGTGGTCGTGGTGAAGACCGACGAGCGGGGCAACATCGACCTGGAGGACCTCCGGGAGAAGGCGGAGAAGCACGCCGAGAAGCTGGCCTGCATCATGGTGACCTACCCCTCGACCCACGGGGTCTTCGAGTCCCGGATCCGGGAGATCTGCCAGATCGTCCACGACAAGGGGGGAATGGTCTATCTGGACGGGGCCAACCTGAACGCCCTGGTGGGTCTGGCCCGGCCCGGGGATTTCGGGGCCGACGTCTGCCACATCAACCTTCACAAGACTTTCGCCATTCCCCATGGGGGCGGTGGACCCGGGATGGGTCCGATCTGTTGTAACGAGACGCTGGCACCCTTCCTCCCCCGGCACCCCGTGGTGAAGACGGGGGGAGAGAAGGGCGCGGGCCCCGTGAGCGCCTCTCCCTGGGGGAGCGCCAGCATTCTCCCCATCTCCTGGACCTACATCCGCCTCCTGGGCCCCGATGGCCTCCGCCAGGCCACGGAGGGTGCGATCCTGAACGCCAATTACCTGGGCGCCAGGCTCGAGGAGCACTTCCCCGTTCTCTACCGGGGGGAGAAGGGGCGGGTGGCGCACGAATTCATCCTGGACCTCAACCCGATAAGAAAGACCTCGGGGGTCACGGACGAGGATGTGGCCAAACGCCTCATGGACTATGGGTTCCACTCCCCCACCCAGTCCTTCCCGGTCCACGGGACGCTCATGGTGGAGCCGACGGAGAGCGAGTCGAAGTACGAGCTGGATCGCTTCTGCGCCGCCATGGTATCCATCCGGACCGAGATCGCGGAGGTGGAGAAGGGGATCGCGGATCCGACGGACAACGTTCTGAAGAACGCACCCCACACGGCGGGCATGGCCACCACCGGTGAATGGACCCACCCCTATGGCCGGGAGAAGGCGGTCTTCCCCGCCCCCTGGACGGTGGAAAGCAAGTTCTGGCCGGTGGTCCGTCGGGTGGACAATGCCTACGGCGACCGGAATCTGGTATGTGCCTGTCTGCCGGTGGAGGCCTACGGTAAGGAGTGAGGTAGCGACGCAAGGGGAATGCGGGGGCGCCCCCAGGGCGTCCCCGCCGTTTCCGGAGCGAGTGGGATAGATCCCTGGGGCCTGGTCCCAGGTTGCGCCCTTCATGACCCGGCGGCGTGTGCGCTCTCGCCGGAAAACCCAAGGAGGCGACCATGGCGATGCTCCACTACCACGGCCACTCGACCTTCACTCTCGTCACCGACGAAGGCACCCGGATCGTCATCGATCCCTGGTTCGATCAGAATCCCGTCAGCGACGTGAAGGCCGGGGACATCCAGAAGCTGGACTTCATACTCTGTACCCACGGGCATTCTGACCACTTCGCCGATGCCATTCCCCTGGCGAAGCGAACGGGGGCCACGCTGGTGTCCACCTTCGAGGTGGTGAGCTTCGCCCAGAGCCAGGGTGTCCAGAATGCGCATCCCATGCATATCGGTGGGGGCCACCACTTTCCCTTCGCCTACGTGAAGATGACCCCCGCGCTGCACGGCGGTCAGGTGGACGGGGACGAGGAGGGAGCTTACACCACCGTGCCGGGGGGCTTCCTCATCAACCTCCCGAAGTGCCGCCTCTACCATGCCGGGGACACCGCCCTCCTTACCGACATGGGGCTCCTGAGAGGCCGGGTGGACGTGGCGCTCCTCCCCATCGGGGACAACTTCACCATGGGTCCGGAGGATGCGGTCCGGGCCGTGGAGTTCATTGAGCCCAGGGTGGTGATCCCCATCCACTACAACACCTTCGACATGATTGCCCAGGACCCGGAGGCGTTCCGGAGAGCGGTGGGGGGCCGGGCGGAGGTGGTGATCCTCCAACCCGGGGATCGCTACGACCTCTGACGAGAAGGCGGGCGGGGGTAGGGGATGACCGATCAACACCCCGGGCAGGGGGGGGACCGGCGCCGGGCAATGGGGGAGCAGCACGCGCCCTCTCCCTCCCCGGTTCCGGGCGCGATCCCACTGCGGTGGAGGGTGGTGGTGGACCCACCCCGGGCCGGCCATGCCAACATGGCCCGGGACCATGCCCTGGCCCGCTGCCTTCCACCGGGAGAGGGGGTGGTTCGCTTCTACCGGTGGATCTCCCCCACCGTGTCCTTTGGCAGGAACGAGCCTGCCCGGGGCCTCTACCGGGAGGAGGAAGCCCTCAGGGCAGGGGTGGGCTTCGTTCGCAGGCCTACGGGTGGCCGGGCGGTCCTCCACCACCAGGAGCTCACATACGCTCTGGTCTTCCCATTGGGGTCCCTGGGGGGGTTGAAGGAGAGCTACCGCATCATCAACCGGGGGCTGTTGGAGGGCCTTCACCTGCTGGGAGCGGCCGCCACTCTGGCGAAGGACACGGGTCCAAGCCTTCCTCCGGACGCCGGCCCGTGCTTCCGCCAGCCTGCGGAGGGAGAGGTGACGGCCCTGGGCAGGAAGCTCATCGGGAGTGCCCAGGTTCGGCTGGACCATTGCATCTTACAGCACGGCTCCCTGATCCTGGACGGAGATCAGGATCTCCTCGGGCGGTTTCGGGTGGGAGATGGCGTGGTGCCGCCCCCCGCTACCCTCCGCTCCCTCCTGGGGCGCGTTCCGGATCCCGAATCTCTGGCCTCGGCCCTCCAGGAAGGGCTTGTCGCCACCCTGGGGGGATCCTGGATCCGGGGCACCTTCCGGGCCGAGGAGGATGCGGCAGCCCTTGACCTGGAGCCCCATTACCTGGACAGGGAGTGGACATGGCGGGTCTGAAACCCGAGGCGTGGTCGGGCCGGTGGTGATAGGCTCCCCTCCTCCCCGAGGAGGTCCCCAAGAGAAGGAACTGGCACATGAAACCGTTCGGGTTGTCCCTTGGCTTGATCGCCCTTTCTCTCCTCGTGCTGGGATGCGATGAGGGTCCCTCCTGGGGCGGCGATCCCTTTTGTGGCCCTGCTCAGGCGAGGGTGGACTCCTTCATGGCGACGGTGGCCGGGCGGGAGGTGTCCGGGGAGCGGTATGGGGGTACGGCGGTAGTGGGCGTGGTGGCGGAGATGGAGGGGATGAATGCCCTGACCTCTGGGGATGCCGGGGCCGTCCAGAACCAGATCTTCGTGAACCTGATGACCCTCATCCAGTACGACGAAAGGCTGGAGCCGGTCCCGTACCTGGCCCGATCCTGGGAGGTGGTCCAGACCGGGGAGGACCTCCTGGAGCTCACCTTCCACCTCAGGGACGACGTGCGCTGGCACGACGGGGAGCCCACCACGGCCCAGGACGTGGCCTTCACCTACCTTACCGCCACGGATGCCCGCACAGGGTTCCCGAACCCCTCGTTCTTCCAATACTACCTGCCCGGCGAAGAGGGGGTCGAGGTGGTGGACTCCTTCACGGTGAAGCTCAGGCTCCGTCCCCACGCGGAGTTCATGGACCCCTGGAGAACCATGGCCATCATGCCTCGGCACCTGCTGGAGGGCGTCAGCCCGGAGGATCTGAGGCAGCACCCCTTCGGCTCCCTCTGCCCCGTAGGGAACGGGCCGTTTCGCTTCCGCTCCCATTCCCCGGAAGACGCCTGGGTCTTCGAGGCAAATCCGGCCTTCCCCGAGGGTCTGGGCGGGCGGCCTTTCCTGGACCGGTATGTCTACCGGGTGATCAGGGAACAGTCGACGCTCCTGACGGAGCTCCTCACCGGTGGGGTGGACGCCTACGTGGCCATGCCGCCCGGTCATGCCGCGAGAGCCCGGGAGGAGGACGGCCTACAGGTAGTCAGCTTCCCCTATCGGAGCGTCTTCTTCGCGGCCTGGAACGCTCGTCTGCCGAAGCTCTCGGACGTGAGGGTGCGCCGGGCCCTGACCCTGGGAACCAACCGGCGACTGATCATGGACGGGATCCAGGGCGCCGATGCGACGCTCATCAATTCCGGCGTGCCCCCCATCCACTTCGCCTTCGACCCCTCCCTGGGAGAAGCCCTCCCCTACGATCCCGACCAGGCCCGCGCCCTTCTGGAAGGTCTGGGGTGGGTGGACCGGGATGGAGACGGGATCCGGGAGGACCCCCAGGGGGAACCCCTGGCCATCGAACTCCTGTACCACCGGAACCAGGAGCGGCAGGAGGTCGCCGAGATCATGCAGGCGCAGCTTCGGGAAGTGGGGGTGGACCTGGTTCCCCGGGTCCTGGAGTTCACCACCTACATGGAATCCCTCACTTCGCCCGAGCGGCCCTTCGAGGGCGCCCTGGTTTCCTTCGAGACGGAGTTCCGCCTGGACGAGCGGGATCTCTTCCATTCGGAAGGGGTGGACCGGCAGTTCGCCTTCTCCGGCACCGCCGATCCGGTGCTGGACCGTTACCTGGACACGCTCCAGCTCATTGTCGACCGGCAGGACGCACGGCCGGTCTGGCGTGACTACCAGCTCAGGATCCAGGAGCTGCAGCCCTACACCTACCTCTATTCATCCTACCGGAGGGACGGGTTCAACCGGAGGGTGCAAGGGGTGGTTATGGACGCCCGGGGGGAATGGGCGACCCTGAGGGAATGGTGGATCCCGGCCGGGTCCCGGTAGGCGGCGCGAGGCCTGGAGCGGGACCTTGCTCTCCTTCGCCTTCCGTCGCACCCTGGCCGCGATCCCTCTTCTCCTGGGGGTCGCCACCGTCGTCTTCCTGGCCCTCGACCTGGCGCCCGGAGATCCGGCCTCCCTGTACCTCAGGCCCGGAATGTCTCCCGAGACGCTGGAGCAGATTCGCCGGAACCTGGGCTTGGACGACCCGCTCCTGATGCGCTATTGGCGGTGGTTGCTGGCCTTCCTCCGGGGAGACCTCGGCTACTCCTTCTTCTACAACATGCCGGTGCGAACCCTCCTGGGAGGTGTCCTTCCCAACACCCTCCTTCTCGCCGGGGTGGCCCTCTTCTTCTCCTTTCTCCTGGGGATCGTATCGGGAGTGGTCCAGGCGGTGAAGCAGAACACCCTTCTGGACTCCGCCCTGGGCGGCGTCAGCCTCTTCTTCTACTCGATGCCCTCCTTCTGGCTGGCTCTCATGATGATCCTGGTGTTCAGCGTGAACGCCCGGATCCTCTGGGGCTGGCCCTTCAGCTTCCCTTCCTCGGGGATGATGAGTCCGAATCACGATCTCATGGGTCCGCTGGACCAGATTCAGGACCGCATCACCCATCTGGTCCTCCCTGCGGTCACCCTCACACTGGTTCTCACGGCTGGGATCACCCGGTACGTCCGGGCCGGCATGCTGGAGGTCCTGGGCCAGGACTACATCCGTACGGCCCGGGCCAAGGGGGTGCCTGAATCCCAGGTTATCCTCACGCACGCGCTGAGAAACGCCCTGGTGCCGGTCGTGACCCTCTTCGGGGTCTATTTCCCCTTCCTGTTGAGCGGGACCGTCCTGGTGGAGTATGTGTTCGCCTGGCCGGGAATGGGCAGCCTCATGGTGGATTCCGTTGGCCGACGTGACTTCCCGGTGGTTCTGGCCGGGACGGTCCTGTTCGCGGCCATGGTGGTCCTGGGGAACCTCCTGGCCGACCTCCTCTATGGCATCGTCGACCCCAGGATCCGCCATGATCACCGATAGAGGCCTGGGATGGCTTCTACCGGGGCTGCCCCAACTCCGCCGGGGTCGTGCTCTGGAGGGTGCCGTAGCCATGGCGCTCTGGGGCGGGCTGGTGGTCCTCGCCATTGTCCGGCGGGAGAGGGTTGCTGGGGCGGCCACGGATGGGGTGGAGGGGTGGGCCGCCCTCCTGACCCTCTTCCTGGCCCTGGGGGGCCTCTGGTATCGGTCCTTCGGGGTGGCCCGAGATCGTTGGGAAGGGGGCGGGCGGGAATCCGTGAGCGGGGCCCGGTTTCGAGGCAGTGAGTCCTGGATTTCCTTTCGCAGGAACCGCCTTGCGCTCCTGGGCCTTTTCGGGGTGGGGGCTGCCTGTCTCCTGTCCCTCCTCACTCCGCTTCTCGCTCCCTTCGATCCTCTTCACCAGGAGGCCTACCAGGGAGGGGAGTTGGCCCTCCGGTTGGCCGCGCCCTCCGCCGGGCACCTCCTGGGGACGGACCAGCTCGGCCGGGACGTGCTCTCCAGGGTCCTCTACGGAGCCAGGATCTCGCTTTCCATAGGACTCCTGGCGGTGGGGATCAGCGTTTCCGTCGGTACCGTTTTGGGAGCCGTGGCGGGGTACCTGGGGGGGTGGGTGGATTCCCTCATCATGCGCTTCACGGACGTGGTGATGGCGTTTCCCCGCATCGTCCTGCTCATCATTCTGGCCGCTCTCTTCCGGCCCTCCCTCCTCCTCATCGTCATGGCCCTTGCACTTACCCAGTGGCCTTTCACCACCCGCATCGTCCGGGGGGAGATCCTGAGCCTCCGCCAACGGGAATTCGCTGAAGCGGCGGTGGCCCTGGGATTCTCCCGGCGCCGCATCATCTTCCGGCATCTCCTGCCCAATGCCATGGCCCCCATCATCGTTCTCGCGACCCTGGGGATCGGAAACACCATCGTCCTGGAGGCGGGTCTCTCCTTCCTCGGCCTCGGAGTCCGGCGTCCCACCCCCTCCTGGGGCACCATGGTGGCCGATGGGATGGGTCCTCTGGTTGAGGGGGCCTGGTGGGGTGCGACCTTCCCGGGTCTGGCCATCGTCCTTGTGGTCCTGGCATTCAATCTGGTGGGGGATGGCCTCCGGGACGCCCTGGACCCCAGACAAGCGGGGAGCTTCCGAACGTGAGCCTTCTGGAGGTCCGGGGCCTTCGCACCCACCTCCACCGCGCCGGAGGAACTGCCCGGGCCGTGGATGGGGTGGATCTCGAGATTCGGGAAGGGGAAGCGGTGGGACTGGTCGGGGAGTCGGGATGTGGCAAGACCATTCTCGCCCTTTCCATTCTTGGCCTTCTGCCGGAAGGAGTAGCGGAGATACTCCCGGGGAGCTCGGTCCGACTCCGGGGAGAGGAGTTGGTGGGGATGGATCCCCGGCGCCTCCGGGAGATCCGGGGCGGAACGGTTTCCATGGTCTTCCAGGAGCCCATGACCTCCCTGAACCCCGTTGTCACCATCGGGTCCCAGATCCGGGAGGCGGTGGAGCTGCACCAGGGCCGAAGGGGCAGGCCCGCCCGTGAAGAAACCCTCCGCCTCCTGGGTGAGGTGGGCATTCCGGATCCGGATCTCCGAGCCCGGGCCTACCCCCATCAACTCTCTGGAGGGATGCGCCAGAGAGTCATGGTGGCCATGGCCCTCGCCGGGGAGCCGAGCCTCCTCCTGGCCGACGAGCCCACTACTGCCCTGGACGTGACGATCCAGCTTCAGATTCTGGAGCTCTTGAAGGACCTCCAGGAACGGAAGGGAATGGGCCTGCTCCTCATCTCCCACGATCTGGGGGTGGTTGCCCGCGTGTGTCAGAGGTTGGTGGTCCTCTACGGGGGGCGGGTGGTGGAGGAGGGCCCCACACGGCAGATGCTGACCGATCCCCGCCACCCCTACACCCGGGGCCTCCTCGGGTCCCGTCTCTCCATCCGGGATCGCCGACACCGGGCCAGGCCCATTCCCGGCGAAGTCCCGGAGGCCACTTCCTGGCCGGTGGGTTGTCGTTTCCACCCCCGGTGCGGGGATGCCCTGGAGCAATGCGGAAGCCTTGAACCGGAGCTTTTCCCTCTTACCCTTCTGCAAAGGGGAACGGACGCCCGGGAGGAACGAAGAGCGCGGTGCTGGCTTCTCCAGGAAAAGGGAGGGCGGGAACCGTGAGGAGGGCGGGTGGTTCCACCGGCCGGCCTCCCGGGGAGGCCATCCTCCGCGTGGAGGATCTGGTTCACCACTTCAGGGTGTCCCGGTGGCTGCTGGGGGGCAGAAGAGAGGAGGTTCAGGCGGTTCGAGGCGTGAGCTTCGATCTGCTCAAGGGAGAGTGTCTGGGTATCGTGGGGGAATCGGGATCGGGGAAGACCACCCTGGCCAGGTGTCTTGTCCGCCTCCTCGAACCCACCGGGGGGACGGTCCGCTTCCGGGGGGAGGATGTCTACGCCATGGACCGGCAGGCGCTGACCGCCTTCCGGAAGAAGGTCCAGATCGTCTTCCAGGATCCCTACGGATCCCTGAATCCGCGGCTCATGGCCGGAACGATGTTGGAGGAGGTGCTGGAGGTACACGCCCGCCACCTTCCGCCGGCGGAGCGCCGTTCCCGGGCCGGTGAGCTTCTCCATCTCGTGGGGCTGCATTCCGGCCACGGGGGGCGTTTCCCCCATGAGTTCAGCGGCGGCCAGCGGCAACGGCTGGGGATCGCCAGGGCCCTGGCGGTGGACCCGGAGCTCCTGATCCTGGACGAGCCGGTCTCGGCGCTGGACCTCTCGGTTCGGGCCCAGATCCTGTCCCTCCTTTCCGACCTTCGGGAGCGCCTCGCCCTCAGCCTCATCCTGGTCGCCCACGACCTCTCCGTGATTCGCCAGGTGGCGGATCGGGCCCTGATTCTCTACCTGGGGAAGACCGTGGAAACCGGGCCCCTGGATGGTCTCTTCCGGAACCCCCTCCACCCCTACACCCGGGGGCTCCTGGCGGCTGCGGATCCCGGTCCGGAGGCCACCTGGAGGCCCGGAGACTGGAGACTCCTCTCCGGGGATCCCCCCAGCCCTTCCAGCCCACCTCCGGGGTGTCCGTTGTTCCCCCGGTGTCCTCACCCGGAGAGGGACGACGAGTGCCGGCAGCGGGCCCCGGTCCTGTCGGGGGAATCGGTGCTTCACCGGGTGGCTTGCTGGAAGGAGGCACCGGGTCCGGCCCGCCCTTGACACCACCGTGAGCCCTCTGCATCTTGCCAAGCCTTGGCATTGGCTTTTCACATCCACCCCTCCCTGTTAGGGTGGATTGGTTTTTTTGGTCTTCAGACCATTACCGCAGGAGGTTCTCTTGGTGGGCGCAATGAAGATCTACGGTGCTCTCCTTCAGCTTCCGGGGATGGAACAGCCGGATCTGACATGGCAGCAGCAGGCCCAGTTCGTATGGGTTGAGACGGGGTTCATGCGGTGGCCGCTGGCCCTCTCCGCCCTGGTCGGATTGGTCATGATCGTCTGGAAGTTCTTCTCCCTCTGGCAGACGGCGGCGGGGACCAGGAAGGTCCTTACGTCCGTGGACGAACTCCTTGCCGCCCAGCGGATCGACGACGCCCTTGAGTTGACCCGAGGGTCCCGGACGCCCGGGGGTAGAATCCTCTATGCCGGCCTTGAGCGGCATGAAGAAGGTGCCGAGCGAGTCATGAAGGCGATTGAGAACCAGGGCCTGATTGAACTCAGCAAGATGGAGGGTGGGCTTGTGGTCATGGCCACAGTCACCAACATCGCCCCCCTTCTGGGCTTCCTCGGTACGGTGGTAGGGATGATCATGGCCTTCCAGGCCATCGAGGTGGCAGGGGAAGTGGAGGCCACCCTCGTGGCTGGGGGAATCAAGGTGGCCCTGCTGACCACCGCAGAGGGGCTGTGCATCGCCATCCCCGTGAGCATCTTCCAGAATTACTTCATCTCGCGGATCGACAGCATCGTGATCGACATGGAAGAGTCGGCCCAGAAGATGATCGACGCCCTTCACGCAATCGAGCGGGGACGGCAGGCGGCTGCTTCCTAACCCCCTCGGGGGATAGCAGGACCAACAGGGCCACCCCCCGTGGCGGGGGTGGTCCTTTTGTGTTCCCCGGGTCCCTTCTCCGGATTCCTCTCCAGCATGGACCCGACTGATGATGACCCTGGTTCTCGCCCTCGCAGTCGTCCTGACCCTCCTCCCATCCCCGGCCCTCCTTTGCTGGGAGGACCCTTCCCCACTCCGGCAGGAACAGGCTGTGGATTCGGCCAGGGCGCGAGTCGCGGCCGGACGGCACTGGCATGCTGCGGCAGGACTGCGGGGAGCTCTTCCCGGGGGGCCTGGTGAGGAGGGGGAGCTTCTCATCCTCCTGGCGGAGGCGGAAGGGGGTTGGGGGAACTGGAGGGAGGTTGAGAGCCTTCTCAGAGCGCCGCTGACCTCCGGGAGGGTGGCTGACTCCCGGGCCTGGTTTCTCCTGGGACGGTCACTGGCGGAGGCGGAGCGCTGGGTCCAGGCCGACTCGGCCTTCGACCGGGCCCAGGCAGGGGGGGGAGGGCAGGATGAGGACCTGCTCCTGCAAGTCCACCTCTGGCGGGCCAGGGTCCGTGGAATGGCGGGGGACGTCGAGGGAGCCCTTTGGGACCTGAGAGTCGTTCTTGGGCAGGCGGAGGAAGCAGGGGAGTGGTTGGCTCTGGAGCTGGCTGGGAGGGCGGCGTCGCGGGGAGAGCCGGAACCCACGCTGACTCTTCTCGAGCAGGTGGAGCGGCCGGACCTCAGGAGGTTGGGTTGGGATCTGCCGGCACTCGCTCTTCTGGCGGGAGGCGATTCCGCTGGTGCCGAGGCAGCCTATTGGAGCGCGCTGCCTTCGCTCCCGGCCGGGGAGAGGGCTCGGGGGTGGGAGCGGGTGGGTTCCCTCAGGTTGGCCCGACGGGATTCCCTGGGTGCACGGGCGGCGTATCACAGGGTCCTGGAGGAGGCTCCGGCTGCAGGGGAAGCCCGGGAGGCGGCCCGGCGTCTTCTGGCCCTCGGGTTCGATTCGTCCGGGGTTGCGCTGGCCGGTGCGGGCGTGCTTGCCCGCGCCGGGGAGAACCGGGAGGCCATGCGGGCGTGGGATGCCTATGCTTCCCTCCAGGGGGCGCCGCTCCCTGCCCGGGCGCTCCTGGCTCGGGCAGAGGTGCAGCTGGCGCTGGGGGAAGGGACCAGGGCGCTGGAGGTCCTGGATCCGCTGGCTGGGTCTGCCGATCCAGAGGTGGGGGGCAGCGCACTGGTCCTTTCGGCCAGGGTGTTACGAAGACTGGGTCGGGGGTCGGAAGCTCGCCAGGTGGAGGATGACCTCGTGGAACGGTTTCCCAACCGGCCGGAGGCGGTGGAGGTCCTCTTCGGCAGGGCTGCATCGCTGGAAAGCCAAGGAGATCGGGCTGGGGCCGTTCGCGCCTTTCGAGCCGCGGCGGAGCTATCGCCGGCCCAGAACCGGGCGGGGGAAGCCAGGATGCGGGCGGGGCAGCTCCTCCTGGCCATGGGCCGGGACGCGGAGGCAGTGGGAGTCTTCCGGGAGTACCTGCGGAGCTTTCCGGAGGGTCGTAGGTGGGATCAGGCGGCGTTCTGGGCCGGTCGCACCCTCCTCACGCTGGGGGACCGGGAGGAGGGGGAGTCCCTTCTGCGCGAGCTCACCGCCCGCTTCGCGCTCTCCTACTATTCGGTGGAAGCCGTCCGCCTCCTGGGGGAGGGATATGATCCCCCCGTCCCCTCCCCGGAAAGCCCGCCTCCCTTTCCGGCCTTCCTCCGGGAGGGGTTGGCTCTGGTGGACCGGCTGATGGGGGCCGGGCTGGAGGAGGGGGCCGCATGGGAGGTGGCCCGCCTCACCCGGGAAGCCCGCGCCCTTCCGGACGGTGAGGGCCAGCAGGGGTCCCTGCTCAGGCTGGCGCTGGAGCTCAACCAGAGAGGCCTCACCCGGGAGGGAATCAACCTGGGATGGGAGCTCCGGCGCCTCGGCCGGAGCTGGGATATGGACCTCCTTTCCGCCGTCTATCCCTTTCCCTACCGGGAGTTGATCCTGGCTGAGGCCGCCGAGCGGGGGCTCGATCCCTACCTCATGGCGGGGCTCATCCGGCAGGAGTCGGCTTTCTGGGCCCAGGCCCGGTCCCGGGCGGACGCCATGGGGCTGATGCAGATTCTCCCGGCCACCGGTGCGGACTTGGCGCGGTCGGTAGGGCCCCGGGGGTTCGAGCCGGAAACCCATCTCTATGGCCCCGAGATCAACGTGCATCTCGGGATGGCATTCTTCTCCGACCTTCGGCACCGGTTCGGCGAAGCTCTTCCCATTCTCCTCTCCGCGTACAACGCGGGCCCCTCCAGGGCACTCCGGTGGCGGGAGTATCCTGAGGCGGGGGATTGGCCCCGTTTCGTGGAGCGGATCCCGTTTGAGGAGACCCGGGGCTATGTGAAGGCGGTCACCCTGAACCGGGAAGTCTACGCCTGGCTGTACGGGCAGGGCGACGGACGCTGAGGTACCCCGGGGCCTTCGGGAGGGGAAAGGTCACCTTGACGCGTTCCTCCCACCCCGGGCATCTTCGGTTCCACCCCATTCACCTTGAAACGAGCCCAGCATGGTCGAAGTGCCTCCGAAGGGGGTGCCCCGCCTCTTTCTCATCGATGCCTACGCCCTGATCTACAGGGCGTTCTTCGCCTTCATCCATCGGCCCCTGACGAACTCCAGGGGGGAGAACACCTCCGCCCCCTTCGGATTCGCCAACTTCCTCCTTTCCATCCGCGAGAACCACCAGCCGGACTATCTGGCCGTGGTCTTCGACAAGGGGATGAGCCAGCGGGAGGAGATCTACCCCGAGTACAAGGCCACCCGGGAGAAGATGCCGGACGACCTGGCGGCGAGCCTCCCCCGGATCCGGGAGTTGGTCGCGGGTTTCAACGACGCGGTGGTGGAGGTAGCGGGTTTCGAGGCGGACGACGTCATCGGAACCCTCGCCCTCCAGGCCCGTGACGCCGGGATCGAGGCCGTCATCGTCTCGGGGGACAAGGACCTCTACCAGCTCGTGGGACCGGGTGTCCACCTCTTGAACCCGGGAAGGGGTGGCCCCACCGGGGTGGAGGCGGAGTGGGTGGACGAAACCAACGCCGGGGAACGGTTCGGGATTCCACCGGTCCAGATCCCGGATTACCTGGCTCTCATCGGGGACTCTTCCGACAACGTCCCCGGCGCCCCCGGAATCGGGCCCAAGACCGCCGTGAAGCTCCTCCAGGACTACCGGAATCTGGAGGAGATCCTGGCCCGGGCGGGAGAGATCTCCGCCAAGCGGGTCAGGGAATCGCTGCTGGAGAACGCCGACCAGGTCCGCCTTTCCCGGCGGCTGGTCACCATCCAGACCGATGTCCCCGTCGCCCTGGACCTGGATGCTTTCCGGGTCCGGGAAGCCGACCGGGAACGGCTTCGGAGGCTCTTCGTCGACCTGGAGTTCCGGAGACTCGCCGAACGCTTCACCGACCCGGGAGGGACCAGTGCGTCGATGCTGGAGGACGGGGGTGGGGGTGGCTCGTGGGAGCTGGTGAGGGATCCGGCCCGGGTAGCTGAGATAGTCCGCCAGGTCAGGAAGGTGGGATCGGTCTCGGTGGATACCGAGACCACAAGCAAGGAGGCCACCCGGGCGGAGCTGGTGGGGCTCTCCCTCTCCCTGAAGCCAGGGGAGGCCTTCTACCTTCCCTTTGCCCATCATCGGTCCGGCGAGCTGGCCTTGGGGGACTCCGGGCAGGGAGCCCCGGCGAACCTTCCTCCCCTCTCCTCCCCGTCCATGCGTCCACTGGTGGAGATGCTGGAGGACCCCGCCGTGGACAAGATCGGGCAGAATCTCAAGTACGACCTCATTGTGTTGGAGGGGGCCGGGGTGAAGGTGGGAGGGGTGGCCTTCGACACCATGGTGGCTTCGTACGTCCTGGACCCCAACCGGCGGCAACACAACCTCGACGGTCTGGCGCTGACCCTCCTGGGGCACAAGATGGTTTCCTTCGAGGACGTGGCCGGGAGAGGTAAGGCCCAGGTTTCCTTCGCCGAGGTCCCCCTGGAGCGGGCCGCGGAGTACGCCTGCGAGGACGCGGACTACACGCTTCGCCTGAGGGAGCTGTTCGAGCCCCAGCTCAAGGAGCAGGGGCTGAAGACCCTGTTCCAGGAACTCGAGATGCCCCTGGTGCCGGTGTTGGCCCGGATGGAGGCCAACGGGATCCGCATCGACCTGGTCCTGTTCCAGGAAATGGGCCGGCGGCTGGAACGGGACCTGGGCTCCATCCAGGACGACATCCTCAAGCTGGCCGGGGAAGACTTCAACCTGAACTCCACACCCCAGTTGCGGGAGATCCTCTTCGAAAAACTGGGCCTTCCGGTGCTGAAGAAGACGAAGACCGGACCCTCCACCGATGCCTCGGTCCTGGAGGAACTGGCGGCCATGGGCCATGCCCTCCCGATCCAGCTCCTGGAATACCGGCAGATGGAGAAGCTCCGAAACACCTATGTGGATGCGATCCCCCGCCTTGTGCACCCGCGCACCGGGCGGATCCATACCAGCTTCAATCAGACGGTGGCGGCCACCGGGCGCCTATCCTCCAGCGATCCCAACCTCCAGAACATCCCCATCCGCACCGAGCTGGGGAGGGAGATCCGAAAGGGCTTCATCGCCGATGAGGGGTTCGTCTTCTTCGCTGCGGACTACTCCCAGATCGAGCTCCGAATCCTGGCTCACTTCTCCGGGGACGAGGCCTTCGTCCGGGCTTTCCGGGATGGGGTCGACGTCCACAAGCAGACGGCGGCGGTGATCTTCGGGGTGGATCTCGAGGAGGTGTCCCCGGAAATGCGGGGGCGGGCGAAAACCATCAACTTCGCCACCCTCTATGGTCAGGGGGAGTACTCCCTGGCCCGGCAACTGGGGATCTCCCGGGAGGAGGCCAAGAGCTTCATCCAGGAGTACTTCCGGCGGTTCTCCGGCGTCAGGGCCTTCCTGGACGAGCAGGTCGCCCTGGCCGGAGACCGGGGTTACGTGGAGACCCTCAGCGGCCGGCGGCGGTACATTCCGGAGATGGGTTCCAGCAACTGGAACGTGAGACAGTTCGGAGAGCGGATCGCCCAGAACACCCCTATCCAGGGGACCGCGGCGGATCTGATCAAGATGGCCATGATCCGGATCCACCGGGTTCTGGAAGAGCGCTTTCCCCGTAGCCGGCTTCTCCTGCAGGTCCACGACGAGCTCCTCCTGGAGGCTCCTCAGGATGAAGTGGAAGCCGTGGGCGGGATGGTGAAGGCGGAGATGGAGGGGGCACTGGCCCTGAACGTTCCCCTGGCGGTCGAGACCGGCATCGGAGGAAGCTGGTACGCCTGCAAGCCGTGAAGGAGACGGAGAAGGTCCTTTTCACCACTTCGATCCGGCCCCGGCATGACGGGCCGAACCTGCCATGGGATGGCCCCAGGATCCTGGCGAACGTGGTCGTACCTAGCGCCCCGCCCCCAATCGGGCCGGTGGGGACTCTCGACCCGTTCAAGGAGGACCAAGATGAGCCGATCGGTGAACAAGATCACCCTGGTAGGGAACGTGGGCCAGGATCCGGACATCCAGGAGACGGCCGGCGGGACCAAGGTCGCGCACCTCTCCCTGGCCACGAACCGGAAGACCTCGGGGAACGGAGACGACTCGAAGGAGCGGACGGACTGGCACCGCCTCACCCTCTGGAACCGGCTGGCCCAGTTCGCCCAGGACTACGTCTCCAAGGGGGACCGCATCTACGTGGAGGGGCGCCTGGAGTACGACTCCTATGAGCGGGATGGGGTCACCATTCCCACCGCCGACGTGAACGTGAAGGAGCTCGTTCTCCTGAGCCCGAAGCGGCTGCCGGAGCCCGAGATGGTGGAGTAGGAAGGGGGGGGCGGGGGGGGTCAGAGCCAGGCCCAGAAATCGCGGTTTACCGAGAGGATCAGGGCCCAGTCCCCCCCCCTCCCCAGCCCCCTTGCGAGATCCACCCTGAGGACGTCCCAACCAAGCCCCAGCCCGAGCCCCAGGGAGTGGAAGATGGAGGAATCGGAGCTTCCCTGGAGGAAAGGGTCAACCCGTCCTTCCCTCTCCCAGGCATGGCCGGCCGCGCCCAGAGCCCGAAGGCGAACCCAGGGGTGAAGCAGCTCCCGGGACGCCTCCCCCCTCAGCAGCCAGAAACGATCGCCGGCCTGAGAACGGAAGGCGTATCCCGGCACCGTCTGCCTCCCTCCGAGGAAATAATGGGCCTGGAGAGGGGGCGTGCCCAGGTGGGTTCCCGCCCGGAGCTCACCCCGGAAATCCCATCCGGTGGTGGGCCGGGGATGCCTGAAGGTCGCGGCCCCGGTCAGGGCTCCGAAAGTCCTGTCCCGAAAGCTCCCCGCCAGGAGCTGGGCTTCCCCCTGGAGGGAGGGAAGTGGGGTGGGGAAGGATGCGCTCATGGACAGGGAGGTCCAGATGCCCTCCTCCGCCGGCAGCACCGGGCGGAATCGAGGCTCCAGGGGGTCGGACGAGATCACGTCCCGGGCGGGGTCGTGGGCTTCCCAGCGTGCTTCCGTGCCGAGCTTCCACCCCCTCGTGGGAGCCCAGGAATGGGCTGCCCGCAAGCCGGAGGCGAAGAAGAGATCCTGATAATCCCCCTTCCGCGCCAGGGCCGCCAGGGTGTTCAAGGCTCCGCTGATGGCGGAAACCGGGCCCAGGTCGGTCGGCTGGTTCCACAGGACCGAAAGGTGGGACCCGGGGCGCCGCTCCCCGCCGGAGAGGGTTGCCTTCAGCGCCGGGCGCTCCCGGCCGAAAGAATACCCGGAGTGGAAGGCCATGCCCAGCGCCGGGCTTGCCCCATAGGAGAACCCCCCTCCCAGGAAGAGCCCCTCCGCCCGGTTGAACCGGAAGGCTGAAGACACGGTGGGTTGGGGAAGAAAGAGACGAAAACCTCTGAGGCCGCTCAGGTAGCGTTCCCGTGCTATCCCAAGGGCCAGGGCCCGGATCTCGTCCATGGAGGGAGGGGTCCGATGGCCTTGCACGCCCTCCTCCTCCAGGTGGGCATGGAGACTCTCCTCGAAAGGGAAGGCCTGGCGAACGGCCTCCGGAAGGACAGTGATGGGGGAGCCTTCGAAGAAGAAGTCGGGGATGGGGGGGTTGATCTGGTAGTCCCGGATCTCGAACCATCCCCGGATCACGCTCCCGGCGGGAATGTCCAGGAAGGGCACTTCCCTTCGGATCTCCAGCTCCTGCCGGTAGGGGAGCCAGTATCTCCCGAGCCAGAGGCCGTTCTCCAGGGAGATCTGGATGTGATCCAGGTAATCGTCCACGTAGGAGGCGGGAGTGAAGGTGAAGCTCATCCGGACGATGGCCCTGGTGTCCCGGTCCAGGAAGACGCTCCCGATGAAGCCGGGTGTTTCGAAGTCCTTGGGCCGGACCCGGACCTCGTAGACCCGCACCGTGTCCGGTCCGCCCTGCAGGATGAGGGTTACGGAATCGGCCAGGAGAAAGTCGTAGACCAACTCCGAAGCCGGGGCAGCGGGGTGAACGACGGCCTCCACTTCGTCCCCATCCCCGATGCGGATCCGGTCCCCGAACTCGTCCTGGACCACCACTAGATGATCGAGATGGTAGTGGATGTTGGTGGGGAGGGATTTCTCGTCCCTGAGGCCGACGATGCGCTGCTTGGTCCGGCCGGGAGCCTGCCAGAACACTTCCAGGGCGATCTGGTCGGTCTTGACCAGGATGCGCTCTCCCGTGTCCTCCCGATCCAGGAAGAAGTAGACGAACCCTCTGGCCTGGGAGGCGTAGGAGCGGAATTGGGAGTCCACAGCGGCCGTTTGCCGGAGCTGCCGGGCCTCCCCGATCAACTCCAGAACCCGGGGATCGTTCCAGGCCTCCTGGGAGAGGAGGAGGGAGGGGGAAAAGAACAGGAGGAGGAGAATGACCCCGAGCCCCCGAACGAGGGTCACCATGGGCTGTCGATGCACAGGGGCTCCGCCTTCCATGAAGACGGAGCCCCCGCCCTGAAGCAGAATGCGGTCGCCGGCCCTAGTTCGCGTTCCAGAACCCGGAAAGGGATTCGCCGTGGGGGCTCTCACGAAGCTTCTCGAAGGCGCGGTTCCGGATCTGACGGATCCGCTCCCGGGTGACCCCAAGGAGAGACCCGATTTCCTCCAGGGTCCGTTCCTCACCGTCGTCCAGTCCATAGTAGAGGTAAAGGATCTTCCTCTCCCGCTCCGTCAGGTACTGCTCGAACATCTGCTCGAGGTAGTCCCGGCGGGCGATGGCCTCAACATCCTCCTCGATGTCGCTCGCTTCTGCCCCGGAGAACCGCTCTCCGAAGCTGGCGCTGTCCCGATCGCTCCTGTCGATGGGTGCGTCCAGGCTGAGCTCGCTGGCCGCGACTCTGCGAAGGGCCCGGACGGTTTCCACCGGTTCGCCCATCTCGTCAGCCAGCTCCTGGTCGGTAGGCGTCCGGCCGAGCTGTTGCGTGAGGGTCGTGTTGGTACGGGCGAGCTTGGCGAGGTTGGAGTTCTGGTTGAGGGGAATGCGCACGGAACGGGTCTGCTCGGCCAGAGCCTGAAGGACGGTCTGCCGGATCCACCAGACGGCATAGGAGATGAACTTCACCCCCTTGTCGGGATCGAACTTCTTGACCGCCTTGAGCAACCCCTCGTTGCCGATGCAGACCAACTCCGCCAGACCCAGGCCCCGACCCTGGTATTTCTTCACATAGGAGATGACGAACCGAAGGTTGGCGGTAACCAGCCGCTCCGCCGCTTCCTTGTCGCCGCTCCGGGCACGCCGGGCCAGGGCGCGCTCCTCCTCCGGATCCTGAATCAGAGGGTATTTCTCAACGTCCTGCAGATACTGATCGAAAGAGTCCAGGCCTCGGGAAGTGGAGAACATCCGCTTTTCCGTACCTCGTGAAGAAGACAATGCCGGACAGGAGAATAGGACGTTTGTCGAAAGAAACCCATCGGTCCCACCGACCTGGAGGAAGGAACCCGCCCCCCGGAAAACGTCGGCGGAAAAGTCCGTGAAAGTTAAACAGCCGGATGCGCTAAGTCAAAGGTTTATTCATCACTTATGGGGTTTCTGGCCCATCTTGGATAGATGCAAGAAGAGTGCCGGTGATGGGCCCGGGGGGGCCCTGAGCCGGACCCTCAGGGTGAGGGGGGTTGCCTCCTCATCCCAGGCCTGATCCCCCAAGGGGACCTCCACGGACCGGCGGCCCCTCCGAAAGAGAAAGGAGAGGCGTCCACCGTGGTTCACGATCCACCCTTCCCTGAACCTCTTCCAACCAGGGAGCCCCAGGGCCCCCGCCCGCAACCCCCGCAACCCCCCGAAGGGGACGCCAGAGGCCCACCGCCGCACCCAGGCAGGGAGAGACTCGGTTTGGGTCCAGCCTCCTCGCGACAGAATGCCCCAGATCCGGTCCCCCAGGAGGGAGGTGCCGAAGCGGACCACCCGGTGGAGGTGGGCCCCCCGCACCAGTCCCAGGAGGAGGAGGAGGAAGGCGATGGGAAAGCCGTAGAGCGGCCTTTCCCAGGCCAGGACGGAGAGGGCCAGGGCGAACGTGTCCTGGGCGAGGTTGAAGGTGACGGGAGACACGTGCCGCCCCGGGGAGAGGCGCAGCAGGAGGCTCTGGCCCCAGGCCAGAACATGGACGAAGGCCGCGACCAGGGCGGCGAGTGTCGCACCGACCATAGTCAATGCCGAGGACGCCTCCCACAGGAGGGAAACCCCCAGGAGCAACCCCCCCAGAGGCCGGATCAGGAGCTGGAGGTGATGCCAGAAGAGGGCTGGCACCGGGCGGATCTCGGCGGCCGTTTCAACCAGATAGAGGCAGGCGAGGCCGGGGAGAATCCCCCAGGAGCCGGGCGGGAGGGGAATGGGGCCTCCCAGGGGCGGCTCGCCGAAGAAGAGATAGAGGCCTGTGACCAGAAGGGTGAGATACAGGTCGATTCCTGCCGCCACCGCCAGGGGGAGGAGGAGGAGGATCTCGGGAGGAAGGGAGGATAGCTCGTTCACGGGGAGTGGGAGGGTCCCGGGGGGGCGGTGGGGCTCACCAGGGGACGGAGAGGAGGTAAGGGCGTACGCCGCTCCGGAGGCTTCTCAGGAGTTGCTCGTCCAGGATCCCTGGGAGGATCCCCAGCGCCTCCTGAAGGGTGACTCGGAGAACGAGGTCTTTGGGCTGAACCTCCCCCCCCAGGGGGAGGGCCAGGTCGATCCGGGCGATATTGGCGGTTCCCGGGGGGAGACCGAAGCGTATTCCACCTCCGAGGGACGCCCGCCACCCCGAGTCGAACCCGAAGGGCACGTCCCCGCCCTTCATCAGGCCCAGGTCCAGGAAGGTGGAGAGACCGAAGTCGAAGAGCTCTGGTGCCGGCCAGGGAAGGTAGAGCCTGTCCTCCACGGTGACGAGGAGCCGGCGTCCTCCGGGGAAGTCGTCTTCCCGGTATCCCCTGGTCCCGTATTGTCCTCCGAGGGTGAGCTGGTAGGGCGTCCGCACCGACCATCCTCCGGTGGCGGAGGCCCTGAGGAGAAGGGTGTGGGCGCCCTCCGGCCGGGGCCGCCAGTAGAGATAGGCGTCCGCCTCCCCGAAGATGTCTTCCCATTTCCGCTCCGACCCTCCGCTGGGGTAGATCTGTCTGCCCTCCGAGTAGAGTCGGGTGTTGAGGGTCCATCCGTCCCAGGCGGCACCAGCCTTGAGAGTGACCTGGGCGTGCAGGTCATCGAGGGAGGCGGTCCCTTCCTCCTGGAGGGCTTCCACGGCCCGCCCCAGGCCAATGAAGATCTCGGTCCCAACCTCGACGTCCTGGGTTCCCCGCATGGCGTCGAGCCCCCGGCGCCGCACGAACCGGAGGTTCCGCTGGCCAAAGAAGAGGTTGATCCGGTTGGCGCTGCGGGTCCTCGCCTGGGGCCGGACCTCCTCCAGGGAGGCTGGGTCCGGGGGCGCCGTGTTGGCGAAATCCCCCCCCACCACGAAGCCCACATCGGAAGGAAAGCTCCGGAAGCGGATGGATTCCTTGGACACCCCCAGGCCAAAGACGGTCAGGTTTCCGGGTCGGCCCAGGCGGCCTCCCCACGCCAGGTCCCATCGTTCGTCCAGAAAGGGGACCAGGAGGTGGGTGTGATCCGGATTGGGGGGGAGGGAATAGGAGAAGAGGGTTTCCCGCCGCACGAAGCTCTGCCGGGCCCCCAGGCGGCCGATTTCCCCCAGGAAGGGGTAGGCAAGGGTCTCCTCGAGGAACTGGCCGTTTCGGGTATTCCCGAAGCTGAGGCGGGCATCCCAGCGGGTATCCCCTACCCGGGGGGTATGAAGCTCCACGCCAAGGTCACGCTGCTCTCTTTCCTCATGATAGAACACCCGCGCCAGCATTCCTCGCCCAAGCACGTTCTCCTCCGTGATTTCGAATCCCTGAAATCGAAGGCCATCATCGAACCGAACACCCAGGTCGACCTTGGTGGTCCATTCATCCTGAGTGTCCACGATGACGTGCTGGCTGCTGTCGGGTTGAGGAACGGCGTAGACATCGGAGCGGGCGATGAACCGGTAGCTCCGGAGGAGTCGCTCCGTCTCTTCCAGGAGGAGGGGGTCCAGGCAATCGCCGGCCCGGAAGAGGAGCTCACTGCGGATGAACTCCTCCCGGGTTCGGACGTGCAGGCCGTTGGCCAGGCGGTACGCCCACCGGAAACGCGCGTCCGGCTCCATCTGGCTTATGTCGAAGATGGACCAGTTGTCAACGAAGATGTAGGAGATGCGTCCCTGGGGGCATTCCTGGGCTCGAGCGGTCCCGGCGAGGGCGCCAAGAACCAGAAGCCAGGAGGGGAAGAACCGCTGGAAGTGGGTCAGCCGCATGCGCCCGGGTTCAGAAGGGAATCAGGGTGGCCTCCTACCCCCTCTGGGAGAAGAGGTCCTCCTGATCCGCCTCCTCGTCTCCACGCGGGTTGCGGTGCAGGAGCGCCTTCAACCGCCTCTCCCAGAGATCCAGGTCCAGGCGGACCTCGTTGTGCAGCAACCTCCTGAGGACGGGGTTCACGTCACTCAGATCCTCCATGAGCTCGCTCAGGAGAGCGCGGGCTTCCTCGGCCTCGAACTCCCCGTCGGGGAGGCTGGCCATGTCGCTGAGGATGGAGCGCTCCGACCGGGACACCACAAGAGGGTCCTCCCGGGTGGCCACGAACACCTCCGTCCGCCTCCCGGGGCCCCTGTTCTCCTCGATGGGGCAGAGACCCACAATCTCGTCGGATCGCCAGAACTTCCCGTACCCGAGATGGACCATCCGGCCCTGTTTGATCTCCAATGTCCCCTCCAGGCTTGGTTTTCCATTAATTTACGGGTTCCGGGGACGGGGGGAAACGACCTTGCCGACCGGGTCCGGAAGTTGCATCGAAACGGGAGCACCAGAAGATTACCAGGCGCCTCCCGACAACCACCACCTCAGGCAGGATTGGGGAATAATGGCTATCACGAAACAGGACGCCCTCGAATACCACACCATGGGTGGGCGGCCTGGCAAGATCGAGGTCAAGGCGACCAAGCCCATGGCCACTCAGCGGGAGCTCTCCCTCGCCTACAGCCCCGGCGTGGCGGAACCCTGTCTGGAAATCGAGAAGAACCCCGACGACGCTTACCTCTATACCGCCAAGGGAAACCTGGTGGCCGTGGTCTCCAACGGGACGGCGACCCTGGGGCTGGGAGACATCGGAGCGCTGGCCTGTAAGCCGGTAATGGAGGGGAAGGGTGTCCTCTTCAAACGTTTCGCCGGCATCGATGTCTTCGACATCGAGCTGGACACCCATGATCCCCAGGAGGTGATCCGGACCTGCCAGCTTCTGGAGCCCACCTTCGGCGGTATCAACCTGGAGGACATCAAGGCACCCGAGTGCTTCGAGATCGAGACCACCCTGAAGGAGACGATGAAGATCCCGGTCTTCCATGATGACCAGCACGGGACGGCCATCATCGGAGCCGCGGGCTTATTGAACGCCCTGGATGTCGTGGGGAAGAAGCCTGACGAGGTCCGGGTGGTGTTCAGCGGAGCCGGAGCCTCCGCCCTCTCCTCGGCCCGGCACTTCATGCGACTCGGCGTGAAGCACGAAAACATGATGATGGTGGACTCCAAGGGGGTCATCTACAAGGGCCGCACGGAGGGGATGAACAAGTACAAGGAGGAGTGGGCCGTCGAGACCAAAGCCCGGACGCTCTCGGATGCCATGAATGGGGCCGACGTCTTCGTGGGGCTCTCGGTGGCGGGGATGGTCACGAAGGAGATGGTGAAGTCGATGGCGGACAATCCCGTCATCTTCGCTCTGGCCAATCCGACCCCGGAGATCCTCCCGGAGGAGGTGGCGGAGGTCCGGAGCGACGCGATCATGGCTACCGGTCGCTCCGACTATCCCAACCAGGTGAACAACGTCCTGGGCTTTCCCTTCATCTTCCGCGGTGCCCTGGATGTCCGTGCCCGGTCCGTTACCCCCAACATGATGGTGGCGGCGACCCATGCCCTGGCGGATCTCGCGAGGCAAGAGGTCCCCGAATCGGTCATCATGGCCTATGGCGGCGAACCGATTGAATTTGGTCGCAAGTACATCATTCCCAAGCCTTTCGATCCCCGGGTGCTCTTCTTCGTCTCCCCGGCCGTGGCCAAAGCCGCCATGGAGGACGGGGTGGCCCGGGTCACCCTGGATCTGAACGAATACCGGGACCGGCTGAAGGCGAGCCTGGGGCCCGGGATGGAGGTCATGCAGCGCATGGTCTCCCTGGCCCGCCGGGCACCGAAGCGGGTGGTACTCCCCGATGGCTTGAGCCCCCGGATCATCCGGGCGGCTGCCAGGGTGGTGGAGGAGGGCGTTGCGGTCCCGATTCTGGTGGCGCCCCCCCAGAGGGTGAAGACCATGGCCGCCGAGTTGGGCGTGGACCTCACAGGCGTGGAGATCATCCACCCGGCGTCGGAGGACGACCTCAGGGAGCAGTACGCCCAGGCGCTCTACTGCCGGCGGCGCCGGAAAGGGATCACCCTGGCGGAGGCCCGTGACCAGATGGCCCGCTCCCTCCACTTCGCCGGGATGATGGTCCGGGAAGGGCACGCCGATGCCATGGTGGCCGGCATCGAATCCAATTACCCGGAGATCATCCGGCCGGCTCTGCAGGTCGTGGGGAGGGCGGAGGGGGTGAAGAAGGTCGCCGGGCTCTACATGGTCGCCCTGCCGAACCGGAAGCTTCTCTTCTTCGCCGACACCACGGTGAACATCGATCCCGACGCGGACACTCTGGTGGAGATCGCCCTCCTCTCGGCGGGATTCGCCCGGGAGGTGGGGATCGAGCCCCGTGTCGCCATGCTTTCGTTCTCGAACTTCGGGTCTTCTCCCCACCCGTTCTCCGATAAGGTGGCGGAAGCCACGCGCCGGATCAAAGCGCTGGCGCCGGAGCTGGAGGTGGACGGCGAGATGCAGGCCGATTCCGCCCTCAACACCGACACGCTCCGGGAGTTCTTCCCCTTCTCCGATCTGAAGGGGCCGGCGAACGTGCTGGTCTTCCCGAACCTGGGGGCCGCGAACACCGCCTACAAGCTCATGGGCGAGATCGGTGGCGCGGAGATCATCGGGCCTGTGTTGCTGGGGATGCTCAAGCCGGTCCACGTGCTCCAGCGGGGAAGCACGGTGCAGGATGTGGTGAACCTGGTGACCATAGCCTCGGTGGATGCCGCCGGCCGGGAGAAGCGGCTGAACCAGATCGTGTGACGGCCTTCATCGGTGCCCGGGCGCGATCCGTGTCCGGGACCATGGGGAGCCGATTGAGCGAATGCGGGCCGGTCCTCCGGAGGGGAGCGACCGGCCCGTGTGCTGTCCTCACCCCGGCCGGGGAGAGGGGCTCAAACACGAGGCCCTTGTGTTCGGTGCTGAAAGTTCCGAAGGATTCTCGAGTCGACCGGATTCGCTTGAGGACTGGGGGTGCGAAGGCACCGCCGGAAGGAAACCGCCTGGAACGGTCTGAAAAGGGGAGCATCTCATGGCTAGCAAGCCAGCGGGCAACGGGTTGAGAAGCCGTGGAAGGAAGATTCGCGTAGTCCCTCCGGAGCAGCGCATCAACTACTTCGGCCAGCTTGGATCCCGCCGGACGCAGTTTTCCAGGGAGCTCCTTGGGGGAAAGGGAGTAAGCCTCGCCTACATGCGATCCATGGGCCTCCCGGTCCCTCCGGGGTTTACCGTCACGACCCCGGTTTGCGCCGAATACCACGACCGGGGTGGGAAGCTCCCGCCCGATCTGATGGATCAGGTCAGGGAAAACCTGGCCAAGCTGGAGAAGGAGACCCAGAAGGGCTTCGGATCCACCGAGAACCCCCTTCTGGTTTCGGTCCGAAGCGGTGCGGCGGCCTCCATGCCCGGGATGATGGACACGATCCTGAACCTCGGGCTGAACGACGAGACCGCAGAGTGGATGGGGAGAACCACCGGGAATGAGCGGGCCGCCTACGACGCCTACCGGCGCCTCATCCAGATGTTCGGGGAGGTAGTCATGGGGGTCGAGCACGACCTCTTCGAGGATGCCTTTTCCCGCATCAAGGACCGGCACGGAGCGGTGGAGGACACGGAGGTTCCGGCGGAGGGGTTGAAGCAGTTGGTGGGGGAGTACAAGAGGATCTACTTGAGGCACACGAAGGCGGATTTCCCCCAGGAACCGTTCCGCCAACTCCAACCGGCCATCGAGGCCGTGTTCCGGAGCTGGAATTCCCCCCGGGCGGTCCGCTACCGCGAGATCAACCACCTCCACGGCTTCCTGGGTACGGCCGTCACGGTCCAGGCCATGGTTTTCGGGAACCTGGACGACCAATCCGGGACCGGTGTCGCCTTCACGCGGAACCCCTCCACCGGCGAGAACCTGCTTTACGGGGAGTTCCTCGTGAACGCTCAGGGGGAGGATGTGGTGGCGGGGATCCGCACCCCCAGGAGCGTTCAGGAGATGAGGGAGTGGAACCCGAAGGTCTTCGAAGAGCTGCTGGAGATGAAGTGGGTCCTGGAGGGGCATTTCAAGGACATGCAGGACGTGGAGTTCACCATCGAGCGGGGCGATCTCTACATGCTCCAGAGCCGGCGGGGCCAGCGGACGGGGACCGCCGCAGTCCAGATCGCCGTGGATATGGTGGACCAGGGCATCATCACGCGGGAGGAGGCCCTGCTGAGGATCCCTCCCGAGGCCATGACCCAGTTCCTTCTTCCCAGCTACACCGCCAAGGACAAGGCCGGAAAGACGATCCTGGCCCAGGGGCTGCCGGCCTCACCGGGGGCGGCCTGCGGGAGGCTGGCCTTCTCGGCGGAGGAGGCCGTTCGCCGGACTGGGGCCGGGGAGAAGGTCCTCCTGGTCCGCCGGGAGACCTCACCGGAAGACGTGGACGGGATGCACCACGCCGAGGGCATCCTCACGTCCACCGGCGGGATGACCTCCCATGCCGCCGTGGTCGCCCGGGGGTGGGGGAAATGCTGCGTCGTGGGGGCCGGTGATCTTGCCATTCACGGCAAACAGCGGAAGGTGGTCATTCAGGGGAAGAGCTACGGCCCCGAGGACTTCTTCTCGATCGACGGCTCCACGGGGGAGATCATGCTGGGAGAGGTTCCCTACTCCGAGCCGGAGCTCTCCGGGAACTTCGCCACGATCATGGATTGGGGGGACGAGTACCGGATCCTGGGGGTGAGGGCCAACGCTGATACGCCGGAGGAGGCCCGCCGCGCCAGGGATTTCGGGGCCACGGGGATCGGCCTTTGCCGGACCGAGCACATGTTCTTCGGACCCGGCCGCATCGAGGCGATGCAGGAGATGATACTCTCCTACTCAACCGCCGCCCGGGAGGGGGCCCTGGAGAAGCTCCTCCCCTTCCAGCGGGAGGATTTCATCGGAATCCTGAAGGCGATGAAGGGCCACCCCGTCACCATCCGTCTCCTGGATCCTCCGCTGCACGAGTTCCTTCCCCACGAGCGCAAGCGCCAGGAGCTTCTTGCGGAGTCCCTCGGGATCACGCTGGCCGAGGTCCAGGATCGGGTGGAGGCCCTGAAGGAGTCCAACCCCATGCTCGGGCACCGGGGGTGCAGGCTGGCGGTCACCTACCCCGAAATCCTGGTGATGCAGGTCACGGCCGTTGTGGAGGCGGCCATCTCCTGCCGAAGGGAGAACATCCGGGCGATGCCCGAGATCATGGTCCCCCTGGTGGGAACCAGGGCGGAACTGGCTCTCCTGAGGGGGTTGGTGGAACAAACCATCGCGGAGGTCATGGAGGCCCAGGACTATAAGGGGAACCTCGACATTCCCATCGGCACGATGATCGAGGTGCCCCGGGCTGCCCTGACGGCAGGGGATATCGCGGAAGAAGCCGATTTCTTCTCCTTCGGGACGAATGACCTTACCCAGATGACGTTCGGGATCAGCAGGGATGACGTGAACAGCTTCCTGCCGGACTACATCGGCAAGGAAGTCCTCGAGGGAGATCCCTTCTTCAGCCTGGACCGGGTGGGTGTCGGGCGGCTGGTCAAGATGGCCACCCTGGAGGGGAGAAAGGCGAACAACGACTTGAAGGTGGGGATCTGCGGGGAACACGGCGGGGAACCGAAGTCGATCGACTTCTTCCACGAGTTGGCGCTGGACTACGTGAGCTGCTCTTCCTTCCGGGTGCCCGTGGCCCGGCTGGCGGCCGCCCAGGCGGCCATCCGGCGAGAGGGGTGGGAAGGCTAGGCTCTCCAAGCCTTCCACCCCGCGGAGGGGTGCGGGAACGGGAAGTGGGCCGCAGATTGTCCTACGGTCCCACCTTCCCGCCCCCCTTCCCCCTGAGCCGACCATGCACAATCAATTGCGAGACTCCTCCCAGCCTCCGGTTCCCCCGGGCCGGGTCCCCTCATGGGTGGCAGCCCTGGCATGTCTGGGCCTGGTGGCGGGCCCGCTGCAACCTCCCGCCCTGACAGCCCAGACCCCGGTCTTCATCCCGCCGGGCGCTCCACCCCGGATCCATCCCCTCCCGCCCCTCCGGGAGCAGGCAAGGACCCAACAGGAGTGGGCCAACCGCCGGGTGAGGGACGTCATCCCGATGCTCATGCGGGAGCACGGTGTGGACATGTGGATCCTGTCCATGCAGGAGTACGGAGAGGACCCGGTGTTCTGGGCCATGAAGGCCCCCACCACCTTCGCCGCGCGCCGACGCTCCATCTACGTTCTGTTCGACCGGGGCCCGGGGCAGGAGATGGAGCGACTGGCTCTGGGAGGAACCGATCAGGGCGGTCTGTTCCAGGCCTACCGGTCCAACCGGCCCTCCCCCCGGGGGGACCAGGCCGAGCTGGTGGGGGGCGAGCAGTGGAGACTCCTGAGGGAGGTGGTGGAGGACCGGAACCCGAAGGTCATTGCGGTGAACATCGATGAGGAATGGTCCTTCGCGGACGGTCTGGGCGCCGGGGAGTGGGAGGCTCTCCAACGGGCCCTGGGCTCCGAGCTCCTGGGCCGGGTGAAGCGGGTACCCCGGCTGGCGGTGGAGTTCATCGCCCACCGTCTCCCGGAGATGATGCCGATGTTCAGGGAGCGGGGAGAGACCGTGCACGCCATCGTCTCCCAGGCCTTTTCCAACGCCGTGGTGACCCCGGGGGTCACCACCACCGAGGACATCCAGTGGTGGATCCGGGACAAGATCCAGGAGCTGGGCATGACCACCTGGTTCCACCCCTCCGTGGACGTGCAGCGGGCCGGAGAGATTCCCGGTGGCGGGCCGGTGGTGATCCAGCCCGGGGACCTCCTGTGGACCGACCTGGGCACTGTGGCCCTCAACCTCCACACCGACACCCAGCACATGGGTTACGTGCTGAGGGATGGCGAGACGGAGGCTCCCGCCGGGCTGAAACGGTGCATGGCGGCCTCCAACCGGATGCAGGACATTCTCCTTGAAGAGATGGAGCCGGGCCGGACCGGGAACGAGATTCTGGCGGCGGCCCGGAGAAGGATGGAGGCCGAGGGGATCAACGGTACCTTCTACACCCACCCGGTCGGGGATCATGGCCACGGTGCGGGCCCCCTCATCGGGCGGTGGGACGCCCAGGAAGGGGTTCCCGTCCGGGGGGAAATCCCCCTGAGGGCTTCCACCTGGCATGCGATCGAGCTCCAGGCGCGGGCGGCCATTCCCGAGTGGGGCGGGAAGGAAATCTCCTGTCGCCAGGAGGAGAATGCCTATGTCGCCGAGGATGGGACGCGCCACTGGGTCTTCCGGCGGCAGACCGACTTCCACCTGGTGTGGTAAGGAGAGCAGGATGAACGGGCTCTACCGAAGCTTTGGGGGTCGGGGAAGGGCGGGAGGGCTCCTTTCCCTCCTGGCTCTCCCCTTCCTCCTCTTCCACCCCCCCTCGACCCTGGCCCAACCGGTACCCTCGGAGACACTCCGGATTCCGGGATTGGAGGAGCCGGTGGAGATCCTCAAGGACCGGTGGGGGATCGCCCACATCTATGCCCGGACGGAACACGATCTCTTCCTCGCCCAGGGGTGGAGCGCCGCCCGGGACCGGCTCTTCCAGCTCGAGATCTGGCGACGGCAGGCCAGCGGGACCGTGGCCGAGATCCTCGGGGAGCGGGAGCTGAGCCGGGACGTGGGCGCCCGCCTCTTCCGGTTCCGGGGGGACCTGGAGCAGGAGCTCCGCCATTACCACCCCAGGGGGGTGGAGATCGTCCAGGCCTTCGTGGACGGGATCAACGCCTATGTGGCCCAGGCCCTGGAGCAGCCGGAGCTCCTGCCGGTGGAGTTCCGGATGCTCGGGATCCGGCCGGGATTCTGGACGCCGGAGGTCGTCATCTCCCGCCACCAGGGCCTCCTGGCCAACATCGGCGCGGAGCTCCGTTACGGCCGGGCCGTGGCGGCGGTGGGCGCCGAGGCGGTGAAGTCCGTGGCCACCTTCCAACCTCCGGATCCGGATCTCACCCTGGACCCGGCCATAGACCGGGAACATCTCCTGGGGGTGGACGTCCTGGCGGTGTACAACGCCTTTCGGGGTTCGGTGCGTTTCAGGCCGGAGGACGTGGCTTCCGAGTTCAGGGGAAGCACCGGCGAGGAATCCCCCGCACCGCTGGAGACGTCCGACCCTGCCGAATCCCTGAACGTGGGGAGCAACAACTGGGTCGTCTCGGGGGCTCTCTCCGCCAGCGGGTTCCCTCTCCTCTCCAACGATCCCCACCGGACGCAGGCCGTGCCATCTCTCCGCTACTGGGTGCACCTGGTAGGACCCGGGTGGAATGTCATCGGGGGAGGGGAGCCCACCCTGCCGGGTGTGTCCATCGGCCACAACGAGCACGGTGCCTGGGGCCTCACCGTCTTCAACACCGACACGGAGGACCTATACGTCTATGATCTCCACTCCCGGGACCCGGATCTCTACCGGTACCGGGGCGGGTGGGAGCGCATGGCCGTCGTCCTGGATACCATCCCCGTGGAGGGTCGGGGGCCGGAGGTGGTGGAGCACCGCTACACCCGGCACGGCCCGGTGGTGTTTCGTGACTCCCAAGCCAGAGTGGCCTACGCCGTTCGGGCCGGATGGCTGGAAGTAGGTGGGGCGCCCTACCTGGCCTCCCTCCGGATCGACCAGGCCGAGAGCTGGGCGGAGTTCAGAGAGGCCTGTACCTGGTCGAACATCCCCGGTGAGAACATGGTGTGGGCCGGGCGTGACGGGACAATCGGATGGCAGGCGGTGGGTATTCCGCCCATCCGCAGGGGTTGGAGCGGGCTGGTGCCGGTGCCCGGCGACGGCCGCTTCGAGTGGGACGGCTTTCTCCCCATCCAGGCCAAGCCCCACCTGGTTAACCCTTCGGAAGGGTACTTCGCGTCGGCCAACAACTACCTCATTCCCCCGGACTATCCCTACCCGGAGGCTGTGGGCTACGAGTGGACGGACCCCTTCCGTTGGCTCCGGGCGGTGGAGGTCCTGGGAAGTGGGCGGCGCTTCAACGTCATGGACATGATGCGCTTGCAGACCGACGAGCTCTCCGTTCCGGCCCGGACGCTCGTGCCCCTTCTGGCAGAAGTGGAGTCGGGGGTGCCGGCAGCCGAGGAAGCCCGGCGGCGCCTCCTGGGCTGGGACCACATCCTGGACATGGAATCGGTGGAGGCTGGGATCTACGTGGCCTGGGAGGACCGGGTGCGGCGGGAGTTGGACCGGATCATGATTCCCGAGGCGCTACGTCCCTACCTGGGATCGGCTTCCCTGGTCCGGCAGATGGACTGGCTGTTGGCTCCCCCCGGGGAGCTGGGCCCTGATCCCCTGGCCGGCCGGGACTCCATCCTCCTCCGGAGCCTGGAGGGCGCGGTGGCGGACCTGACGCGGCGGTTCGGGGCGGACCAGGAGGCCTGGGTCTACGGGCAGTCGGAGTACCACCATATCCTCCTCCGGCACCCGCTGGGTGCGGCCGTCAATCCAACCTGGCGGGACCGGCTGGAGGTGGGACCGGCTCCCCGGGGGGGCCACACCTACACCCTGAACCAGACGGGGGGAGGGGGCAACCAGACTTCCGGGGCCTCCTTCCGCATCGTGGTGGACACAGGGGACTGGGACCGGTCCGTGGGGATGAACAACCCCGGGCAGGGGGGGAGCCCGGAAGGGCCCCATTACGAGGACCTTTTCCCCCTCTGGGCTCGCAATCGCTTCCATCCGGTCTTCTTCAGCCCAGGGAGGGTGGAGTCGGTCACGGAATCCCGGATCCTGCTGGCGCCGGCGGGATAGGGAGGAGACGGCGCATGGCGAAGCGCCATTGGCTCATGAAGAGCGAGGAGGAGGCCTACTCCATCCGGGACCTGGAGAGAGAGGGGACCACCTCCTGGGAGGGAGTGCGGAACTTCGAGGCCCGGAATCTCATGCGGGATCAGATGAAGGCGGGGGACGAGGTGCTTTTCTACCATTCCAATGCCGACCCGGCGGGAGTGGCGGGAGTAGCCCGCGTGGTCCGGGAGGGCTACCCAGATCCCTTCGCCTTCCAGAAGAAGAGCCGGTACCATGACCCGCAATCCGACCGGAAGAGTCCGCGTTGGTTCATGGTGGACATCGAGTTCGTCGAGGCTTTCGGGAAGGTGGTGACCCTGGAGGAGATCAAGGCGACCCCGGAGTTGGCTGAGATGGTGCTCGTGAGGCGGTCCCGCCTCTCGGTTCAGCCGGTGACCCGGGAGGAGTTCCGAATCATCCGGAAGATGGGGCGTGGGCGCTGAGCCATGCCTCCGGGGCCAGGGTTCTTCGCACCTCCCCCTCCCGGAGGCGGAACCACCGGGCCACAAGGAGGATCTCCGCCGCGGCTTCCGGGGTCAGGGCTGCCGGGTCCCGGGGAGGATTCCGGAACACCTCTTCCACCTTCCGGGCGACCTGTGCTCGACCGGACCGGCTCTTCGGGTGAGGAAGATCCTCCTCCACCAGACCCTCCCGGAT
The DNA here is from genome assembly GCA_041309685.1 of Gemmatimonadales bacterium. GTDB lineage: Bacteria > Gemmatimonadota > Gemmatimonadetes > Longimicrobiales > Gaopeijiaceae > JBFYZD01. The sequence continues at coordinate 36,993 of JBFYZD010000282.1, forward strand.
GAGGTAGATCCGTTGGTTTCCCTTGAATCCGGGTAAGCGGTAGACGAAGGTGAGACCCTTCACGCGTCCCTTGAACGCCACCAGTTCCTTCTGGAGTGCCTCCAACTGGTGGAGGCGGTCCCGGAGCAAGGCTGCGTACTCGAAATCCAGGGCCTCGGCAGCCCGCTCCATCTCCCCCTGAAGACGCCGGAGAGGCTCCCGGGTCCTTCCCTCCAGGAAGCGGCGCGCCACTTCCACCTTCTCTGCATACTCCCGGTGGGTGCACCCTCCACAGCAGGGCCCCAGACAGTTCCCGATCTCGGACCTGAGGCATCGAGGTGGACGGGAGCCCTGGAAGATCTCCATCTGGTCCCCGAAGAAGACCGACACCGCCCCGGGGCAGTCCCGAAGCTCCAGGACATGGGCCAGCTCCCGGAGGGTCGCGGCCAGGAAGCGAGGGCGTGGGAAGGGCCCGAAATGACTCCCACCATCCGGATGGATTCGGGAGACGGGGATGATCCTGGGAGCCGCCTCGGCGGTGATCTTGATGAACGCGAAGCTCCGCTTCCCCTTGTGCTCTACGTTGTAGCGGGGGCGCCACCGTTTGATCAAGCGCATCTCCCGAAGGAGGGCGGAGAACTCGTTGGGGACGTACTCCCAGGTGATGGATGTCGTGCCCCGCATGAGCTTGAACGCTTTCTCCCCGGATTCCGCCCGGAAGTAGGAGAGGAGACGGCTCTTCACCCGCACCGACTTCCCTACGTAGAGGATCTCCTTCTGGGGTCCCCACATCCGGTAGATGCCCGGCCGGTCCTCGGCGAGGTGCCGTACCTGATCTCGGAGGGCGGGAAGGTGGGTCATGGCCGGGAAATGCGGGTGAACGGATCCGGGGGCGGGCCCGGCGCCTACTGGAAGGGACCCTTCGATCCGGGATCTTCGTTTTTCCTTCGGGTGAAGATACTCCGGCCGGGTCCCTCCCGTCCATTGCTAGGCCCCGGTACGGGGGCTACTGTGCGGCCATGGCCGCCCAACCAAACCCGAAGGTGATCCGGGATCCTCTCTGGAACACCATCCGCCTGGACGCGACAGCCGTGCGCATCGTGGACACCGCGGCATTCCAACGGCTGAGGTACATCCGCCAGTTGGGTCTGGCCCACCTGGTCTACCCGGGGGCGACCCACACCCGGTTCGACCACGCCCTGGGGGTCTATCACCTGGCCACGACGGCTCTCCGTTTCCTGAGGGAGCGCAGGCCTACTCCTCCGGAGGCGTGGGACGGAGAGGATCTCATCCCTTACGCGGGGCTCCTTCACGACATCGGGCATTACGCCTTCTCCCACGCGCTGGAGGAGTTGGAACCGGACCAGGTGCCGGGGAACCACGAGGTGATGAGCGCCCATTTCTTCGAGTCCCCGGAGCTCCATGACGCCCTGGCGGCCCTGGGTCCCGAGGCAGGGGACAGGATCTACGGGATGATCCGGGGGTGGGAGCCCGTCCCCCTCCGGGGACTCGTGAGCGGAAGCCTGGACCTGGACAAGATGGAGTACCTGAAGCGGGACGCCCGCTTCTGCGGGGTGCCGTACGGGGAGGTGGATGTGGACCGACTCCTGCAGGGGCTCTCCCTCCTGCAGGATCCCCGTACCGGCGCGTGGGAGGTGGGGGTCCAGGAGAAAGCCGTGGCTTCCCTGGAATCCCTGCTCTTCGCCAAGTACCAGATGTTCCGTAACGTCTACTGGCATCATGGGGTCAGGGCTGCCACGGCCCTGTATAAGCGGATCGTGGAGGAGGCGGTCCGGGAGGGCCTGGTGAAGCCAGTGGAGCTCCTCGGGCCCACGGACGAGGAGCTTCTCTACGAAATCGGGCGCCGGGCCGGGGAAGTGGACTCGGAGGGGGCGGTGCGAATCCGGGAGCGGTGGCTTCCAGCGCTGAGGAACCGGCGCTTGCCCAAGAGGGTGCTGGAGCTTACCGCTGACGACCTGGCGGAACTCACTCTCCCTTCATGGCTGGGGACCGACTCGCCCCGGAAGCGCAGGCTGGAGGACGGGCTTTCTGCGGCCCTGGGGTTGGAGGGGGGGGAGGTGGTTGTGGATTTCCCTGTGAAGGAAGCCATGTTCCAGCTCAACATCCTCCTGGAGCGACGCAACGGGAAGGTGGAGAGGGTGGGAAGGGGTGGGCTTCCCGGCGTGATGGATCTTCCCCGGGTCGCGGAGGAGCTTTACCGAACTGCCCGGGTATTGCGGGTGTTCACCTTTCGGCCCGGGGTTGTGGACCGGGAGGTCCTTCTGGGCCACCTCGGGAGCGGCCTCGGAAAGGACCGGGAACCTTCCGGGGGAACGAGGGTGTAAACGTTCCAGAAGGTACTGGACACCGGTGGAATGGCCTGATAGTTTGAATGGCTAATCACCCATCGCTCGATTACTGAGGGATAGGATGGGTGTCCGGTCGCCCGCTGCCCCCCCGGGTGGCGGGCGGGTGACTTTGGAGGGTGACCATCAGAAGGAGCGAACCGGGCGAGCAGGGTTTCCCGGAAAACAGGAAGATGAACACGGCAGCCACCGAATCCCGAGCTCGGCGAAAGCGGAAGGCTCGAAAGAACCCCCTGGCGGGGTTTTCCGCCAGCGTGGAGGAGCAGTCTGCCCTGGACCAGTACCTCCGGGACGTGAGCCGGCACGAGCTCATCACTCCCGATCGGGAGAAGGTCCTGGGCGCCCGTGCCCAGAAGGGGGACGAGGAGGCCATCCAGGAGTTGGCGAAGGCCAACCTGCGCTTCGTCATCAGCGTGGCGAAGAAGTACCAGAACCGCGGGGTGTCCCTCACGGATCTGATCCAGGAGGGGAACGTGGGGCTGGTCACCGCGGCCCGGAAGTTCGATCCGGATCAGGGAGTGAAATTCATCTCCTATGCCGTGTGGTGGATCCGTCAGGCCATCCTGGCCTCCCTGGCCAACCAGGGCAGGGCTGTCCGGGTTCCCCTGAACCGGGCCTCCGATCTGGCCAGGATCTTCCGTGAGAAGGAGCGCCTGAAGCAGGAGCTTCGCCGGGAACCCACCGCGGAGGAGTTGAGCCATGCCACGGACCTCACCCCCGAACTGGTGGAGTCCCTCCAGACCCTGAACGCTGCGGAGATCCGCCTGGACGCCCCTATTGGGGACAGCGAAGACTCCCAGCTGGTGGAGCGCTTCATCACCGAGGAGGCCGCGGAGCCTGAGATGGAGGTGGAGGGACGGCTCTTGAGCGAGGCCATCACCGAGGCATTGGACACACTCGAGGCTCGGGACGCCAAGGTGCTCCGGCTCTACTTCGGCCTGGAGGGGGAACGGGAGCACACCCTCGAGGAGATAGGGAACATGCTTGGGGTCACCCGGGAGCGCATTCGGCAGCTCCGGGACCGGGCCCTGCGACGCCTCCGGGAGGGGGACATGGGGTTGGCCCTGGAATCCTTCGCGGCCTGATGCCCTCCGACGCGCCGCGTCGGAGGCGGGCGAGGTCCACCGCCTTTCGGAACCCCCTGGGGAGGGGGAGACCGAAAGGCGGTGTTCTTTTCCCCGTCCGAGGCGCTGAAAGGGGATCTGATCCTTGGTGACGGGAAGGGTCCACGGAAGCGGGGGAGGCGTCTACCGGGTGGTCCTGGCGTCGGGAGAGACATTGGACGCCTCCCTGCGGGGGCGCCTGAAGCAGGAGGTCCTGACCGGCGACAAGGTGGTGATCGGCGACCGGGTGGAGGTGGAGGTGGACGACGACGGCTCCGGTACCATCGAGAGGGTCCTGGAGCGGACCTCCCAGGTGGTCAGGCGGGGGACAGGAGGCCGGCGCCCGAAGGTCGTGGCGGCCAACGTGGACCGGCTCCTGGTGGTGGCTTCGGCCGGACGCCCCGAGCCCAGGCAACCCCTCTTCGATCGTTTGCTGGTGGTGGGGGAAGCCAACGGCCTCGAGACGGTTGTGATCATGAACAAGGCCGATCTCCTGGAGGCGAGACACCCTGGCGGTGAAGGAGGGAGGGGGGAGCATTCTCCGGCCCGTGCGCTGGTGGAGCTCTATCGCGGGATCGGGTACCAGGTCCTGGAGACAAGCGCCAGAACCGGACAAGGGCTGGATGTCGTCCGTGCCCTTCTCGGCCGCGGCATTGCCGCACTCGTGGGACCCTCAGGGGTGGGGAAGTCCTCCCTCCTCAATGCCCTGGAGCCGGAGCTCGGGTTGAGGACGGGGGAACTCAGCCACCGCAATGACAAGGGGCGGCACACCACCGTAAGCGCCCGGCTTCTGGCCCTGGAATGTGGCGGGTTGGTGGCGGATACCCCTGGGTTCTCCGACGTGGGTGTCTGGGCAGAAAGCCCCACCGATCTGGAGAGGTGTTTCCCCGAATTCGCTCCCTATCGGGGGGGGTGTCGGTTTCGCGGATGCACTCACCTCCACGAGCCGGATTGCAAGGTGAGGGTAGCCCTGGAACAGGGTGCTATCGATCCTCTCCGTTTCGAGAGCTACCGGATCCTGGTGGATGAGGCGGAAGGGTCCTGAAGAGGGGTTACCTGGGGTGCTCCCGAGACGGGGTCTTCCCGTACCGCCACCGGCCAGCGATAGACCTCCTGGAGGATCTCCTCCCGAAGAACCTCCCGCACCCCGCCTTCGGCGGCGACCCTCCCCTCGTGAAGAAGAAGGAGCCGATCAGCGAAGCGGGCCGCGAGGTTGAGATTGTGGGTGATGAGGAGGACCGTCATGCCCTGATCGGCCGAGGCCCGGAGGAGCAGGAAGATGGACATCTCATGGCGGATGTCCAAGCTGGCAGTGGGCTCGTCAAGGACCAGAGCCGAAGGCTCCTGGGCCAGGGCCCTGGCGATCCGGACCCGCTGAAGCTCCCCTCCCGAGAGGGTGGTGACGTCCCGGCACGCCAGCTCCACAACGTCGCACCGCTCCAGAGCGGAGTGGACGGCCTTTCGGTCCGTATCCCTTTCCGGGCGGAGAGGCCCGAGATGGGGATACCGGCCCATACCCACCAGGTCCCTCACGGTGAGGGGGAAGGCCATGTGCTCGATCTGGGGCACGGCCCCCACCGCCCTGGCCAGTTCTCGGCGGGTCCAGGACCCGGTCTCCCTTCCTCCCAGCCGCACCGTACCCGACTCGGGCCGGAGGATGCCCATCAGGGTCCGCATCAGAGTGGACTTCCCCGAACCGTTGGGGCCCAGGACAGCGTAGAGGGCTCCTTCGGGGACCGTCATGCTCACCCCATCCAGGGCGGGCCGAGCCCGCCCATACCGGACCACCAGGGCCTGAGCCTGGAAGTTCATTCCGCGAGGCTCCGCCGGAGGAGGACCAGGAAGAGGGGGACTCCTACGAGGGCCGTGACCACCCCGATGGGAATCTCGGCGGGGGCGAGGATGAGACGAGCAGCCAGATCGGCCAGGGTGAGGAAGGCCGCGCCGGCCAGGAATGAGAGGGGGAGAAGCACTCTCTGGTCCGAACCGGCGAGGAGACGTATACCGTGGGGGACGATGAGACCCACGAAGCCGATGATCCCTGCCACTGCCACCCCCGCCGCCGTGATGAGAGAGGCCACCCCGTAGGCGATGCGCTTCACCCGCTCCACGTCGGTTCCCAGATAGCTGGCTGTCTCCTCCCCGACGGCGAGGAGGTTCAGCGCCCGGGCCAACCCCAGGAGGACCAGAGTCGAGGGGATCGTGTAGAGAGCCACCACCGCGACGTTCCCCCAGGATGCCCCGGCGAGGCTTCCCATCATCCAGAGAAAGGCGCTCCGCACGGTCTGGGCCCGGGAGAAGGAGAGGATGAAGGCAATTACGGCGCTGAAGAAGGCGCCCACCACCACGCCGGCCAGGAGTAGGACCCTGACGTCCATGGTCCGGTGGCTGGAGGCCGCTACCCGGAAGACCAGGAAGATGGCCAGGAGGGCCCCGGCGAAGGCGGCCCCCGGCAGAATGCCGGAGGAGAGGGATACGAGGCCCAGGGAGAGGGCCAGGACGGCACCTGCGGCCGCCCCGCCGGAGATCCCGAGGATGTAGGGCTCGGCCAGGGGGTTTCGCAGGAGGGATTGGAAGACCGAACCGGCCACGGCCAGTCCTCCCCCCACCATGAGCCCCAGGAGAGCCCTCGGGAGGCGGAACTTCAGGAGGACGTCACGGTGGACCTCCCTGCCGGTGCCCAGGAGGGCGGAGAGGACCTCCCCGCCGGTGAGTGGGACGTCCCCGAATCGCACGCTCAGAAGGAGCGCACCGAAAGCAAAAAGGAGGAGGATGCCGGCCAGAAGCGGTCGTCTCACCGGAACCCCTCGGGATGGAGGAGTGCCGCGAGCTCCAGGGCCCGTTGCGCCAACCCGGGACCGGGGAGCTCCAGATCGGGCGACACCCTCTGCAGGGGGATCCCCAGGTCGGGGAGGCGCAACTCGGCGCCCACGGGGGCCAGGAGGAGATCGATCCGCCGAACCAGGAGCTCCTCCGGGCTTACCGGGGCGTATAGGCTCCCCAGGTCCGCGAAAACGTTCTCGCCTCCCGCGGCGGTGAGAAGCTCATCGATGAAGGTCCCACCCCCCGCCACCCAGGGTGGGCTCCCCCCCAGAAGATAGGCCACCCGCACCAGCCTCAGGTCCCGCACCCGGCCATGTACTTCCGCCAGGGTCTCATTCATCTCCTTCAGGAGGGTATCGGCGGCACCCTCCCGGCCGGTCACGGCTCCCAACTGGCGGATGATCTGCTGAACGTCCGCCACCCCGTCGGGGCGGATCGAGAAGACGGGTATGCCCAGGTCCGAAAGCCGTGCTGGAGTGGACGGATCCGACTCCCCCGCAAAGAGGATGACCAGATCCGGGTCCAGGCTGATGAGCCGTTCCATGCTGGGGCTCTGGCCCCCTCCTACCGAGGGGAGGTGGACGAGGGCGGTGTCTGTGTCGAAGTCGGAGCGGCCCACCAGGAGATCCTGGGCGCCCAGGGATTGGAGGATCAGTGTTCCGGAGGGCACCAGGGAAACGATCCGGGCTGGGGGTCTCGGGAGGATCAGGACGGCTCCCGTGGCGTCCTCCAGCCGGAGTGGGAAGCCCACTCCGGCTCGGCCGTCCGGCCGGTCCCGGGCAGGCTCCCTTCCGGAGCGGTCCGGAGAACCGCACGCTGTCAGGCCGAGGGCGGCGCAGAGGTACAGGGTGCAGGCATGGGAGGCTCCCGGGAAGCTCCGGCACCGGTGGAACGAGGGGTGTTCACCGGGCCCCGAGGGGGGGCTGCCCCTCACCCACCCACTCCCGGCGCCCCGCATGGGTCCTGAAAGACCAACGCCCAACCTCCGGGCCCCCGATCCAATGCAGCCCACCAGTGGCTGGATTCTCCGAAGACCTCCAGGAGGATCTCCTCCTCCCCGTCCCCATCCCAGTCCATGTGGGAGAAGAAGCGGGGGGCCCCCTTCCCCTCCGCGCCAACGGGCCGGTACCATGAGTAGGCGAGTTGGAAGGCCTCCTGCCGAGGGTCACCCAGGACCATGAGGGCATAAGCGTCGTCGGGGGCACTGCCGATCCCGAGTCGATCGCGGAAGAGGAACGTGGCGATCACCGAGGGCGGCTCCCCTCCCTGGAGGCGGAAGACCTGGAGGTCCTGGCGTGTCTCCAGGAGAGAAGGGGGCCAGGGCGCACCGGCCAGGGAGATGGCTTCCGAGGCGAGGCTCAAGGACGCCACCCGCTGATCGTATTGGTCCCGCAGGAACTCCGGTAGGTGGGCGGGCCATGCGCTGCCCACTTCCTTCTCCAGCGCGAGGAAGCGCCGTACCTCCCCAGCGCCGGGAATGACCTCGAGATGCCCCACGACCTCGGACCTCGGGGCGCAAGAGGTGTTCACCACCTGGCCCTCACCCGCGATCACCACGGTTCCCACCCTGGACCCCAGGTGAAAGAGAGTCAACTCCTGGCCGGGACGAAGACGGGCCTCCAGGATCCGGCGGCTCAGATCTTCCCCCTCGGCCCCAGCCGGAAGGGGCCGGAGCCCGTCGGGGCCCAGCTCCGCTACCGGTTGAATCCGAACCGAGTCGCCTTCCCGGACCCCGGCGAAAAGGAGCGGACCGAGTCCCAAAGCGGGCGGATGAGGAGCCTCTGCCGCACTCGTCTCCGGGGGGGATGCCGGTGGGTCCTCCGAAGGGCCCTTCAGCCGAAGGTCGAAGCCGCCCCAGGATACGTTGTCGCAGGCAGATGCGGCACTTACAATGCCAACCAACGGGAGCCAGCGGGGTACTCTTCGGATCATCACCGCCCTTCCATCCCCCGGGCGGGCCGGGAGTGTGGGCCTCGCCGGGTCACCCGGGAACAACAGGGTTCAGCTTCCACGTAGAGAAAGCGACGCAAAGCTAGGGCGCGGGGGGACCGGAGGCAAAAAAAACCTCGGGGAGGGAGTGCGGAATGGTGGGGGAAATGGAATTCCGGAGGGTGATGGGGCACTTCGCCACTGGGGTGACCGTGGTGACGTCCTATGCTGGCGACGCAGAGCCCACGGGTCTCACCGTCAGCGCGTTCACCTCCGTTTCCCTTCAGCCTCTCCTCATCCTGGTGTGCATCCACCGGGGAGCTTCCGGCCATGATCCTCTTCTCGCCGAAGGCCGGTTCGGGGTGAACGTGCTCGCCCGGGACCAGGAGGGTCTGGCCCGGCGCTTTGCCACTGGGGAGAGCTCCCGGCGCTTCCAGGGAGTGCGTTGGCGGGAAGGGGCCTTCGGCGTACCGATCCTGGATGGGGCTCTGGCCTGGCTGGAATGTCGAGTCCACCAGGTCCTTCCCGGGGGTGATCATTCCGTCATTCTGGGGGAGGTGATGGGGTGCGGCTCCGGGGAGGGGGAACCCCTTCTCTTCTTTCGGGGAGAGTTGGGAGGAGGGCGTCCGTGAGGGAGGGCCGTTCTCGTTGGGCGGCGCTCCCTCCCTTCTTGGCCGGGGCCGCCGCTGCGACAGCGGCGGAGTTCTCGGCAGGGCTCCTCCTCTTTTCCGAAGAGGGCTTCCTTCCGGCCCTGACCCTGATCCTGACCGTCGAGACGGCAGCGCTGGGCCTGGGTCTCTGGACGAGGCCGCCGGCCCTCCCGGGGGGAGAGGTCGAGGAGCTCCGGCGGGGATGGCTCTTCTCCCTGGTGGCGTTCGCCCTGGCGTCCGTCTTTTCCGCCGCACTGGTCTTCCCCGGAAACGGGAGTCGGACCGGAATCGGCCAGGGGTTGGGCCTTGCCCTTCTCGGGAGCCTTCCCTTGTTCGCTGTTGGGTCCCTCCTGGGGGCCATGGGTCGATGGAAGGGGAGTGAAATGGCGGGGGTGGAGGTCGGGGCTCCGTCGGTTCTGGGAGGGGCCCTGGGGTTCCTGCTCACCGGGACCATCTTCCTCCCGAGCACGGCCCCCTGCATCGCTTTCCTCATTTGCCTCGTTGCCCTTTCCGGCGGGGCACTCCTGCATGGTTGGATTCTGGATGACCGACCCGTCGTGCTCCTGAGGGAGTCCCATCCGTCCTCGGTAGGGGAGCAGCGGGTGGAGGACCGGGTGATTGGGAACCCTCCCCGGGAGCTGAGGGTGCTCACGGAAGGGGGACGCCTTCGAGGAGCGGAGGACGGTCAGGGTGGGCCCGCCAGGGAATGGGAAGGCGCGGTTCTGGCCGCGTTGCGGGGAGAGGCCACGGCCCCTGACCGGGTCTTGTATCTCGGCGGCGGTTCTGGGACGCTGGCGCGCCTTCTCCGGGAAACGTTCCCCGAGGTTCCGGTCCATCTCGTGGAGCGGACCCGGGAGCTGGTGGAGTTGGCTCGCAGGTCGTTCAAGAGATGGGACGGGTGGGATTCGGTCGAGCTTCGGTTCGGGGAGCTCCTCTCCGTGCTCCGGAGTCTTCGGGCCACCTATCCCCTGGTGCTGGTGGACGTGGAAGCCCTCCCCTTTCTCGGGCGCCTTCCCTTCCTGGAGGACAAGGACTGGTCGGCTCTCCGGGACGCCACGGGTGCCAATGGTCTTCTTGTGCTGGGGGGCTTCAGAACCGTATCCGGGGAGGCGGTGGAGATCCTGGAGGTTCTCCGGGCCCGGGGTCTGGAATGCTACCATCGAGGAGACCTGTACCTTGGCGAGCTGCCGTCTGCAGCGGACAACCCGGCTCCGGGGCCTGGGAGAGAGCGGGAGGCCTTCCTCCTCTTCTGCGGGGCCGAGGCTGGTGGCTGGTCCCCGGTCCTTCCGGGTTTTCGGTACTCCCCGCCCCGGGAGGCGTGAAGCCATGCTTCTGGCCCACCTTTCGGATCTGCACCTCGGGCACCGGGCCTATGCCCGGGTGGAGGGGGGACGGAATGTCCGGGAGGGTGACGTGGCGGCGGCATTCCAGCGGGCGGTGCAAGAGGTCATCCGGTTGAAGCCGGACCTGATTCTCCTGGTGGGGGACATCTTCGATCGCCCCGATCCACCGCCGGGGGCGTTGGTGGCGCTGGCGCGCGGGTTGGAGGCCTTCAGAAACGTCATCCCCTCCACCCGGATCTTCATGGTGGCTGGGGCACGGGACACCCCCCGCCTCACCATGGCGGACCCCGGTGCCCTGGCGGCGCTGGATCCTCTCCCCCAGGTGGATGCCGTTACGGGGACCGCCCGCTCCGTGTTCCTCCGGGACATGGAAACCCACATCTATCTGGTTCCCCACGGTGCGGTGGTTCGCCGGCCCTTTCCGGAGCTCCGCCCCCACCCGGAGGCTCGTTGGAACCTCCTCATGGCCTACGCCGGGGTGGGAACGGGGCCCGGTCCAGGGCTTGCCCTGGAGTTGGCTCCCTGGGACTACGTGGCCCTGGGGTACCTGCACCAGAGCCAACAGGTGGGACCCAGGGCCTTCTACTCCGGCTCCCTCGAGCGCGTGGGTCCGGAACCCTGGCGTGAGGCCGCCCAGGAGAAGGGGTTCCTGTCGTTCGACCTGGTGTCCGGGCAATCCCGATTCCATCCGATTCCCGGGAGGCCGGTGGTGGCTCTGGCGCCGATCCGGCTTCCCCGGGGGGAAACGGACCAGCTGGCGGGGAAGGTGCGTGAGGTCCTGGGGGAGGTCCCGGGAGGGATCGAAGGGAAGATCGTGAGGCTCCGGATCGAGGGGCTTTCACCGGAGGAGGTGAAACGGGAGGACCAGGGGCTCTTCGGTCCGCTGCGGGACCTCGCCCTCCACCTGGCGATCGAGGTGGACGACTTCCAGAAGACAGGGGAAGACAGTCCCCTTCCCCTGGTGGCCCGGGACCGCGGGTTTGCCCTGCGCACGCTTCGGGACCGCCTTCGGGAAGAGGGGGAGGAGGGGGGGGCGGCACTCGCGCTTCTGGCGGAGATCATGGGGGAGGGGGCGCACTCCGGTGATCCCCAGGGGCTGGAGGAGGATCTCCAGATCCGGGAACTCCACGGGACCGCCCTTCCCCTCCTTGGCGATGTGGGCATGGAGGCCAAGGAAGGACTCCTGGGGTGGATGGGTGGGGACGGCCGGATCCTCGGCGCTTTCGCTCAGATTCTCCTCAAGGGAGTCGGGCTCGTCCCGGACTTCCCCGCTTTGCCCCGCTCTGAGCCCCTGGGGCGGGAGCCCGATCTAGCGGTGCGGCTCGGAGGGATCCGGGAGGGGACCTTCTGGCTCAGGAGTGGGCCGGGCGGGAGCAGCAGCCCCCTGGAGGGCGGGTCGGGCTCTGCTGGGAGGGGGTGGAGCCTTCCCAAGGAGGGCGTGGCCCTCGCGTGGTGCGGTTTCGGGACGGACTCCCCGGAGGGGCTCCTGAAGAAGGGAGGCGGACTGCTCGCTTGGGTAAGGGGAGTGGAGGAGCTGGAAGGATTGCAGCGGGAGCTGTTGGCCCGCTACCCGGCCCTGGGGCGGAAGAGGTCGGAAGGGGACCTGACCTCGGAGGACTATGAGCGCCTTCGCCTGGAATCGGAGCTGGCGGATGTGCAGGCCCAGCTCCGGGCCCTCGCCGACATTCCGGAGCTGGTCGCGGCCCTGGAGGGGGAGCTCAAGGAGTTGCGGGGCAGCGGGGCCGAGTTGACGGGAGACCTGGAGGCCGGAACCATGGAATGGCTCCGTGAGCGCCAGGACGCCGAGACTCATCTCCAGGCGTACCGTGACCGGGCCAAGGAGGTCCGAGCGCGAATTCGGAGGCTGGGGGAGCTGGGGCCCGAGAGTCACTGCCCCACCTGCGGACGCCTCCTGGAGGATGCGTCCGAGAAGGTCCTTCAGGGGCTCAAAGAGGAATGGGAAGCCCTGGTCCAGGACGGGCGCTGGTGGCGCCGCAGGTGGGAACAGCTGGAAGAGAAGCCAGAGGATCTCCAGGGGCTGGATGTGAGGTCACGGAGATTGAACGCCCGTTTCGAGGACTGCACCGAGCGGCTGGAACGGGCCCGCTCCTCCCTGAGGGAGATGGACGAGCTCCGGGTACGGGAGGGGGAGATCTGGAGCCACCTGGATCCTGCCCCGGCGGAGAGGGAGGGGAGGGGAGGGGGAAGGGAGAGGAGGCGAGACTGGCTGGAAACCCCCGGCGCTGAGACTCAACCCTTGCCTGAAGCGCAAGCGCTCCTGAACGATTCCCGTATTCTGGAGCGGGAGATCCTGACGGAGTGCCAGACCCGGCTCCTTCATCGCGGAGGGAGAAGGCTGAACCGGATGACGGGAGGGAGGATCCTGGGACTGGAGCAGCCGGAGAACGGGAAGGAGGTGCTCCTGGTGGAGGGAGGCACCTCAGCGGGGATGGAAGCCGACCAGGACCGGGCGGCGGCGGTAGTGGCCCTGAGGATGGCCCTCGTGGAACTGCTGGCGGAGGACTGGAGTCCCCTGGGTTCCTTCATCCTGGGGGACCCCTTCGACCGGATGGGGGAGGAGGATCAGCTCAGGTCCCTCTCCCTGCTCCGTCGGATTCTCTTCAGGATACCCCAGGTCCTGCTCCTCACCCGGGGCTCGGTGGTCGATCGGGCTCCGGAGTTCTTTGACGGTCTTTTTGAGTTCCGTGCCGAGCCGGTGAAAGGAACCCCTCGATTGCGGTCCCTCCCTGCGGGAGTGGGTGTCCTCAGGATCCGGTGAACAGGCTCACTTTCGGGGGTCGGGGAAGGGCTTCTTCCTCAACCCCCAGTCGGCCGGGTCAGCTACTGAGCCGAACCCACTCCTCGGCCCGTTCCGCGTTTTCCCGGGCTTCGTCGTCCAGCCCCTGATCCACCGCTGCCAGGTAGAGGGCGTAGTGCACCCACGCGTAATAGCTTGGCACCCCCAGGACAGCCCGGTAGGGCCAGCGGACCCAATCGTCCGGAAGGCCGCTTCGATGGAGGAATACCTCCCAGGCGAGGGTCCGGGTCCGTTCCTGATCCAGCCAGAAGCCCGTGACGCCGCTGAACGCTGACGGCGGAAGCTCCACCACTCCCTCCATGGTCTCAGGATCCGGGAACCCCGGGTTCAACCGGTAGGCCAGCCCCTGCCGAACCAGGAAGGGCGTCAGGCCCAGGGCGTTCGCGGCATTTCCACTGGAGGCGAAATAGATGGATCGGTCTTCCAGGGAATTGCTGATCACGGCCAGTGCGAACTGGTGCCAGGGCTCCAGGAGGGTGCCGGCCCGGAGGAGAGCGGTGACTCCCTTTCCCAGATCGAGGCTCCGGTCTTCGGTGAGGCGGACCACGGTCTGGGCTACCCTGGTGATGGTGGCATCGTCCAGGGGAAGGATGCTCAGGCCTGGAGCCTTCAGGGGCGTTCGAAGCAGCAGGGGTACCTTGCCCGAAGCCCGGAGCACCGGGGCTCTCTCCGGCGTCACGTACTCCGCACGCGGGGAACCCTCGGAGGTGTAGGGACGTTGACAGAGAATCCGGGTGGGGTCCTGATCTGGGCTCACCCCGTCAGGACAGGGGGTGGTAAGGGCCCGGAGTTGGTTTGCATACCAGTCGATGTTGAGGTAGGAGGTGACAATGACGGTCACGTCTCGCCGGATCCCCTCCACCTCCTGGAGATACCAGAGGGGGAACGTGTCGTTGTCCCCGTTGGTGAAGAGGACGCCATAAGGCTCCACGCTCATGAGGAGATTGTAAGCCCAATCCCGGGCCGTGTGGTCCTGAGCCCGGCTGGCCCAGGACCAGTTCAGGATCAGGGGGAGGGTGGCCAGGATGAGGATGGGCGCCGCCCTGAGGTAGGCCCCCTCAAGGCGTGAAGCCAGACCCCGCCACAAGGCAGCAATCCCGATCCCCGCCCAGAGCCCCCACAGCGAAAAGCTCACAATGAAGAAGTAATCCCGCTCCCTGACCTCATGGGCGGAGAGCTCGCCGGTGGGGCTTTCGAGGGAATACCCGTACTTGAAGTTCAGATAGTAGACCAGGCCGACGGACAGGGTGCCGAAGAGGACGAAAAAGAACCACCATGTGGCCTTGTCCCGCTTGAAATGCTCCACGGCGCCAAGGATGCCGAGGCCGGTGAAGAGCAGGGTGAACGGGAGGCGGGCCCAGGCGAAGACCACCTGGGTTCCCTGCAAGGCCCGGGACCACTGCCAGTCGAAGTATTGGAGGTAGTTCAAGTACTGCATAGGAAGCGCCGCCAACCGGGGGAGAAGGGGCGGTTTGACATACTGCTTCCGACCCAGGGCGTCGGAGAGGTTCTGGCACCCCGTCTGCCCCCAGGTAAGGATGCTGGTCAGGGCCCCGCCGAGGCTATCGCAAGTCGGGGAGGCTTCGTTGATGACGGGGCTCAGGGCTGCCCGGAGCGGGAGGTACATGTGGATGGAAAGGCCCAGGAAGAAGGCCAAGGCCGCGCCGAGGTACAGCCTCCAGTTGAGGAGGGTGCGAGGGTGGATGACAAGGATGAATACCGCCAGGGCCGGTGCCGCGAGGAAGGCCATGAGGTGATTCCCCACCGACAGGGCCAGGATGAACACCATGAGGACCAGGAGGTTGTCGTCTTTCCCCTTCCCGAGGTTCTCCCTCCAGTGCAGAGCCAGCCAGGACAGCAGGGCGATGGTGAAGAGAGAGACCGTGTACACCTTCTCGTTGACGTTGGACTGGTTCCAGACCGTGAAGGCTGTGGCGCTGACCAGCACCGCCACCATCCCGCCCACCAGGGGGAAGAGCCGGTCCCGGCTGAAGTGGCCCAGGATGTGGTGGACCACCAGGAACCAGAAACCGTGGGCCAGGGCGCTCATGACCGTGGAGAACAGGTTGATCCGGACCGCCACCGGGAGCGCGAGCGGCGACAGGATCACCTCCCACGCCCGGGCCAGAACCACGAAGAGCGGATTTCCCGGCGGATGGGGGATTCCCAGGATGTGGGCGGTGGCGATGTACTCGCTGGTGTCCCAGAAGGACGTGGTGGGGGCCAGGGTCACCACATACAGAAGCGCCACAGCCATGGCTGCCACCAGCGCCCATCCGTAGGGTGGCCTCACCCCGGTGCCCTCGGGAGGCCCCGCATTCACCTCTGCCATCCCCTACTCCTTTGTCAGGTGGAGACTCCCCCACTGGTCCACCCGGAGCCGCCATCCGGGAGGGAGCCATGTGGTGGAGCTGTATTCCATGACCAGGGCCGGACCCTCAAGCATATGTCCGCCCTTCAGTTCCTTTCGCCATACCAGCTGTACCGAGATCTCGTTCCCGTTGAAGAAGACCTTCCCCGATGCAATCGGGGGTGGGCTCTGAGCCGGAGGTAGGGGAGTGTGGGTGATGGGAAGGGAGGGGGCCTCGGCGACGGCCCTGAGAGTGACGGCCTCCACGGGGGCTTCAGGCCGGGCGTACCCGTACCGTTCCTCGTGGGCCCGGTGGAACTCGTTTACCCAGTCCGCCCTGGGTACCCGAAGCTCGAAACTCTGTCCCTTGTACCGGGCGTCTACCCAATGGGCCACCGTGAGGGAAAGGGGGTCGTTCCCTTCCCCACGCATCTCTGCCAAGGCTTGCCCCTCAAGCAGGTCGAAGGCTCTGCCCAGGCGCTCCTGGTTGCCCGACCCCGAGGAATCCAGGAGGAGGGTGCGGGACACCTCCCGGGTGGGTGGGGCCACGAGCATTCCATAGGCGGAGAGAAGGCCCGGATCCGGGGGCACCAGGGCGCGCCCCGCTCCCAGGCGTTCCGCAAGCTCCGCCACGTGGAGGGCTCCGGCGCCGCCGAAAGCCACCAGGACGAACTCCCCGGGGTCGAAGCCCCGCTCCACCGAGATCACCCGGAGGGCACGCTCCATGGCGGCGTCGGCGACCTTCAGGATTCCCTCGGCGGCTTCCTGGGGGGAGCACCCGAGCGCGGTTGCCAGCTCTCTCAGGGGTTGGGCGATGAGCCCGGGGTGCAACCTTCCCTCCCCTCCCAGAAAGGCCCCGGCGGGGAGGCGTCCCAGCCACACATGGGCGTCCGTGACGGTAAGCTCCCTTCCACCCTGCCCATAACAGATGGGGCCGGGGTCGGCCCCGGCGCTTTCGGGCCCTACCCGAAGGGCGCCGCCAGCGTCCACCCGGGCCAGCGATCCTCCCCCGGCCCCAACGGTGTGGATGTCGATGACGGGAACGGCCACCGGTTGCCCGGCGATCTCGAATTCGCGGGTGTGGAGGGGGCGTCCCGGGCAAAGGGACACGTCGGTGGAGGTCCCCCCCATGTCGAAGGTGATGATTCGTTCGAACCCCGCTCGCCGCGCCCATGCCAGTGCTCCCACCACGCCTCCCGCCGGGCCCGAGAGCACGGTGTGCACAGGCTCCCGGATGGCTCGGTCCACGGGAACCGCCCCTCCGTTGGAGCTCATGATGTGGACTGCTTGGGCTCCGCTTTCCCGGTCGAGGCGGCCCAGGTAACGGGACATGACGGGTGAGACGTAGGCGTTCACCACGGTGGTGGAGGTTCGCTCGTACTCCCGGTACTCCGGGAGAAGCCGGGAGGATACGGAGAGAGGGAGACCGGTCTCCGCCAGGGCGGAGGCGACCCCTTCTTCATGGGCCGGGTTGGCATAGGAGTGAAGGAGGACCAGAGCCAGGGACTCACCTTCCCGGATCTTCGCCAGGAGCCCCGCCAGCTCCGCGGGCGAAAAGGGCTCGATCTCTTCTCCACCGGGACCCATGCGTCCCTGGATACCAAGCCGGTCCTCCCTGTCCACCAGCGGAGGTTGGCGGTGCCCCACGAGGGCGTAGAGCTGGGGCCGGTTCTGCCGGCCGATCTCCAGGACGTCCTCGAACCCGCGGTTGGTTACCAGGATCACCCGGGCGCCCTTCCGTTCCAGGAGCCCGTTGGTCGCCACCGTGGAGCCGTGAAGGAGGCGGTAGGGTCGGGCCCCGGAGAAGATCTGTCGGCTCCCTGCGAGGACGGCCTCCGCCGGGTCGCTGGGAGTGGAGGGCACCTTGAGCGTCTTGAGCCGGCCTTCCTCCAGAAGAAGGAGGTCGGTGAAGGTGCCGCCGGTATCCACGGCCAGGACGGCGGTTGACGTGGCATCAGTGCCCGAGGACATTCATCTCCACTCCGGACGGCTGGTTAAGAACGACATGGGGGCCCGGGCGCCTGAGGCGCCCTTCCGATCAATGCAACTTCGCCCTTCCTTCTCCGAATTCCAGCGTCTTGCCCAGGGCGTGGGGGTAGTCCCCGTCTGGCGTGAGATGCTCTTCGATACCGAGACGGCGGTCACCGCGTACCACAAGCTGTACGAGCCCCCCTTCGGGTTTCTCCTGGAATCGGTCGTTGGGGGAGAACAATGGGCTCGTTTCTCCTTCTTGGGAAGCCGTCCCCGGGAAGCCTGGCGACTGAAAGACGGGGACATCAGCCTGTGGCGCCCTGATGAAGGGTGGCGGGTAGTGGAAGGGAAGAGCCCTTGCCAGGACCTGGACCGGCGCCTCCAGGCGCGCAAGCCGGCCCGGGTCCCCGGCCTTCCCCGCTTCTGGGGAGGGGCTGTGGGCTTTTTCGGGTACGATGTCGTCAGGTACGTGGAGGAGCTCCCGGGCCCTGCTTTCGACGACCTGGGCCTTCCGGACGGGATCTTCCTCTTCACGGACACGGTCCTGGTGGTGGACAACCTGCTGGGCCGGGGAATGGCCGTCGCGGCGGTGGAGGTGGAGGATGGGCTCCCGGAGGGAGATCTCCTGGAACGGTACCAGGAGGGAGGGCGCCGGGCCGGGGACCTGTTGGAGCGTCTGGCCGGAGGCGCGGGGCCTCCTCCCCTCAACCTGAATCCGGAACCCCGAGAAGACCCGCCCTTCACCAGCACCACTTCCCGGGCTGAGTTCGAGGCCGGGGTGGAGCGGATCCGGGAGTACATCCGGGCGGGGGATGCCTTCCAGGTGGTGCTGAGCCAACGTCTGGGGATGCCCTTTGCCGGCCGGCCGTTCGACCTCTACCGGGTACTGAGGGCGGTCAACCCGTCCCCCTACCTCTACTTCCTGGAGTTGGATGGCCTGACATTGGCGGGGTCTTCCCCGGAGGTCCTGGTGCGGGTGGAGGAAGGGAGGGTGACGGTCAGGCCCATAGCCGGCACTCGGCCCCGGGGCCGGACTCCCGAGGAAGACCGGGCCCAGGCGGAAGACCTTCTGTCCGACGAGAAGGAGCTGGCGGAGCACCGGATGCTGGTGGACCTGGGGCGAAATGACGTGGGGCGGGTATCCCGCTTCGGAAGCGTTCAAGTTCCCGACCTGATGGTGGTGGAGCGCTACTCCCATGTGATGCACCTGGTGAGCCAGGTGGAAGGAGATCTGAGGGAGGGGCTCTCGGCCATGGACGTGTTCAGGGCCTGTTTTCCCGCCGGGACGGTTTCCGGGGCTCCCAAGATCCGGGCCATGGAGATCATCGATGGGATCGAGCCGGTGAAGCGTGGGCCCTATGCCGGGGCCGTGGGCTACTTCGGGTTTGGGGGGGCGAGCATGGATACCGCCATCACCATCCGTACCGTGGTGGTGACGGAGGGCCGGGCCTTCGTCCAGGCGGGGGCGGGGGTGGTGGCGGACTCGGATCCCGGACGGGAATACGAAGAGACTTTGAACAAGGCCAGGGTCCTTCTTCGAGCAGGATCCATGATTCCCAGGGAGGACCGGGGTGGTCCGGCCCTCCCTGAAACCGAACCCCGGGAGAACCCGGCTTAACCTTCCAGCTCCCGATAGAAGCGAGCCACGGCACGGATCCCCTTTTCGAAGTTCTCCAGGGGGATCCACTCGTTGGGGGCGTGCATATTGGCCCCCGGGGGAGCGAACCCCATGAGGAGCACCGGGGCCTGGAGGATCTCCTGGAAGTCCACCACGATGGGGATGGAGCCTCCCTCACCCGTGAGCACCGGGGCGGTCCCGAAGGCGCCCTCCAGGGCCCTCTGGGCCGCCTCGAAGAACGGTCCCTCCAACTCGGCCTTCCAGGGACGTCCACCGTGCAGCTCCGCCACCCGTGCGTTCACCTCGGGCGGAGCCACCCGGGCCACATGGGCCTCAAGGAGCTCCCGAACCCTGTGGGGATTCTGGTTCGGAACCAACCGGAAGCTGACCTTGGCCATGGCTCTTGCCGGCAGGACCGTCTTTGCTCCCTCCCCGGTGTAGCCACAGAGGAGCCCGTTCACGTCACAGGTGGGGCGGATCCAGAGACGCTCCAGGAGGGTGAACCCCTTCTCGCCGTCGAGTCCGGGTGCGCCCACCTCCTCCAGAAACCCGTCCCTGTCGAAGGGAAGGGCCCGGATGGCTTCCCGGGTCGCCTCCTCCCACTCCATGACGTCGTCGTAGAAACCCGGGACGGCCACCCGTCCATTCTCGTCCTTCAAGGAGCTCAGGATGCGGGCAAGGACATTGCCTGGATTCACCACGGCTCCGCCGTACGTGCCGGAGTGGAGGTCTCCGGCGGGGCCCTGAACGTGGATCTCGAAGTACGCCAGGCCCCGGAGGGAGAAGAGGAGGGAGGGAAGACCCTGAGCGAACATGGAGGAGTCGGAGATCACCACCACATCGCAGGCGAGGCGATCCCGATGGGCCTTCACGAAGGGCACCAGGTTGGGCGAACCCACCTCCTCCTCCCCTTCAGCCACCACCACCACGTTCACGGGCAGGCTCCCCACCGCCCTCAGGTGGGTTTCCAGTGCCTTGATATGGAGGAAGAGCTGCCCTTTGTCGTCGGAGGCTCCCCGGGCGTAGAGGTTGCCGTTCCGGACGGTGGGCTCGAATGCAGGGGAGTGCCACTCGTCCAGAGGCTCGGGAGGCTGGACATCGTAATGTCCGTAGATCAGGACGGTTGGGGCTCCGGGGGGGGCCTTCTTCCACTCCCCGAGGACCACAGGGTGTCCCGGTGTCGCCATTACGGAGGCTTCCAGTCCGGCTTGCCGCATCTTCTCCGCTACCCAGGCTGCGGTTTCCTGGATGTCAGGCACATGCTCGCTTCGGGCGCTTACGGAGGGAATGCGGAGGAACTCGATCAACTCCTCCTGAAACCTGCTGATCTCCCGATCGATGTATCCCTGGATGTCGGCCATTCGATTCCTCCCCGTCAGGATGGATGGCGGCTGAGAAGGGCAGGGGGGGCAGGATTGCCAATGTACGTGCCTCTCGGGCTTCATCTCAAGGTTCGGGGGGGCAGATGAAACCTTTCCCCCTCTGCTTCGTAAGAGGTGACATGGGTCCGGGCCCGGTCTTTCGGAAGCCGGGGGCCCGGGGGGGGGGCAACCATTCGCCTCCCCGAACCGTCTTACCAGAGTACGCGGGCCGGAAGGGTCGGGTTTGGGGGTGGTGAAGCCGGTTCCTGGTTGGTCGCGAGTTCGGCGCGTAATCCGAACTGGAGGGGCTGGTCACCTCTCCAATCCCCATCTCCACGGGGTGCCTCCGTGGGGGGACAAGAAAGGCGGCGGCCCACTCGGGCCGTCGTCTTTTTTTTCGAGGCAGTAGAAAGGCGACCGGCCAATACGGAGGAGCGGCCCCCCCCCAAGGATGGTCAGATCAGGCCCCGCACCCCCCACCGGTAGATTCCGGTGAAGAGGGCGGCGAGAAAGGCGGCGCCGGCCATTCCACCCGGGCTGATGGCGGCCGGGTGGGAGAAAGAGAAGATCCCGACCCCCAGCATCCCTCCCACGATGGATGCGAAGGCCCCAAGTACCATGAGGATGACGTCGTGACCTGGGGCCACGCTCGGCTGTCTGATGAAGATCTTGACGGCAAGGCCGATGAGCCCGCCCATGACGATCCAGATTCCGACCCCGATCCAATTCTCCATCGGACACCGCGGCACTGAGGGGTTGAGTTGGAAAGCGGCAAAAAATCTAGCCCTTTTCCGGAGGGGGGACCAGTCCAGCGGGTGGGGTCTCCTCCCGACAGGGAGGGTCCGGCGATGGGGGGGTCCGTTCCCGGGGCTCCGAGGGAGTTGCAGGGTTTGACTCCCTGACGGTGGAGGGTCTAGGCTGTAGGCATGCGCGACGACGAGAGCGGGACGGACAAGAGTATCATCGACATCCGTCGGTACCTGGGTCGATCTCCCGCGGAAGGAGGACGGGTGTTCTCCATCTGGGGAGGGGAGGGGGAGCGGGCCCGCCTGGCTCTTCCCGTGTGGCGCGCCATCTACCTTCTAGGCTCGGAACGGGGCGGGATCGTCCGGGTGTCGAAAGCCCGTCCCGGGACGCCCGTCCCGTTCTTCGTCCTGGACCTTGGCGAGGAACCGGCTCGGACCTCCTTTCCCCCGGAGGCCCTGGAGCCCCTGAGTCGGCGGGAGTCTCCTTCGCTCACCGCGACGTCCCGGGGGGATCTGGCCGTTCTCCTGGGGGAGGAGGATGGGCAGCGCTGGTACCTGTTTGTGGTGGGGGTTGGGGTGCCCGCCCCGGTGGAGGGGAAGAGGCGCGAAGACCTCATGTTCCTGGCGGGTGAGTGCGCGGGGCTCCTCTTCCTGCGGGACTTCGCGAAGGACGGTGGCTGAGGCACCCAGAGCCGGGTTTTCCCCTTCCGCCCCGCCGGGCGCCCGGGGCCGGGAACGCTGAAAGCCCGGGAGCTATTCCCTCCCCATCCGTCGCTTCAGCTCCTTCAGCCTCGCCTCGGCATCCTCCTCCGGGGTCGAGGTCCTGGGGGGTGGGGAGGCCTCCAGCCCCTCCAACTCCGCCAGGAGATCCTCCTCCGCCACTCTCTGGTCATCGAACCCCTGGATCCTCTCCGCCATGCGGTCGAGGTCGGAGAAGAGGTCGTCGGCCCCTCCGATGGAGCTCCGGGCCGAGGTCCTCCCGGAGGTTGCGGAGAGGGATTCCCGCTTCACCCGGGCCGCCTTGAGCTGCTCGAGCATCTCCTCCACTTCGCTTCGCCGCAGATCCATCTCCTCCCGGAGCGCCAGCGCCTTCCGGTCCTGAATTCCCTTCCGCTTTTCGTGCTTCTCGGCGAACTCCGCGGCCACCCGGGCGGTCTCCTCGTCCCCGATCCGATTGGCCATGCTCTCCCTTCGCCGGCAAGTCTCCACCTCCCTTGATTCCATCTCGGAAAGCTGAAGCGCTTTCTTGATCTGCTCCTCCAAGGTGTACAGGTGGGCCTTCGCGTCGGTGACCTCCTGGTGCATCTGCGCAAGAAGTCCATCCACTGCACCGGGGACCTCGTCGCGATCCAATTCCTCCTTGAAGTTATCGACGGCTTCCCGGAAGGCTTTTCGGAGGTTCTCGAACATGGCTCGACGGCTTCAGCCCGTGCGGGACAGGGCGAGTAAGGGGTAGCACGGCGGGACCCGTGGAAGTTAGCACGGCCTTCGGGGCAGACAAGGAACAGGAAAGCCCGGGGCTGAGGAGCACCCGGGCTTTCCTGGAAGCGTCCCGCCGGGCTCCGCCCGGTGGGAGGCTGGGCAGGCTAGTTCAGGAGAGGCTCGATCCGCTGAGCGAAGGAACTCCTTGCCCGGTGGAGGCGGCTTTTCACCGTGCCGAGGTTCACTCCGGTGATCTCCGCGATCTCCTCGTAGCTCTTCCCTTCCAGCTCCCTCAGCCGGAACACCAGCCTGTGGTGCTCAGGAAGCTCGTCCACCGTCTCCTCCACGATCCGGCGAAGGTACCGTTTCCGGAAGAGGTCATCGGGTCGCATCCGGGAGTCTTCGAACTGGATGGGGCGGTGGTCCTCGTCCCAGCTGTTCTCCAGTTTCTGGAAGAGAACCAGGGGACTCCTGGAGCGGTTTCGGAGCTCGTTCTTGGAGAGGTTGCTGGCGATGGTGTAGATCCAGGTCGAGAATTTCTTCGACGTGTCGAACCGGTGCAGGTGCCGTGTCACGCGGATGAAGGCTTCCTGCACCAGATCCTGGGCTCGGTCGGAATCGCCCGTCTTCCGGATGATGAAGTGCTGGAGACGGTCCCGGTAACGTTCGTAGAGGTGTTGGAAAGCTCCCGGGCGCCCGTCCAGGTGTGCGGTTACCAACTCTTCGTCGGTGTGGTCGGCCAAGGGGCTGAGATCCCTGAGAAGCTCCTGGTCAAGCATGTTCATGCGGGCCATGTCGCCATCCTCTGGGGTGCCACAGGCCCGGAGATCCCAAGAGGCCTGCTGAATCCGGTAATTTTGAGTTTAAAATATGTCAGCTTGGACGGGGGATTTCAAGGGGGCGCGAAATGAGGAAGCGGGGAGCGTCGAGCGATCTCGGGGCAAGGACCAGCCCCCCCATTGCCACACGAGAATCTCTCGAGGCGCTCCCCGCTCGGACTGCCTCAGTACGGGGGTGCGACAAACCCTGTCTGGAAAGATAGGGTCGCATTCCGGGGGGTCACTGTCATTTTGGTACGTTTTTCGCATCTTCTCCCCCTCCGTTGCCTCTACCTTCCGGAGGTCCGACATTGTTCTGGACCCGAACCCGGACCTCCAACCTTGTCTGAGAACCCAGCCCCCCGAACCTCTCCCCCCGTGAGATCTGCGGCTTCCGGGGGTTCTCCCCATGGGAAGCCACGCATCTCCGCCGTTGTGGCGCTGGCCCTTCTGGAGGTGATCCGGACCCGTGACCTCCCCACGGAGGTCCTGGCCTCCGAGGATCCGACGCAGACGATGCCCCGCCGTTTGGGTTTGAGCGAGGCTGTGGAGCATCAGATTCGCCGGTACCGGGAGGAGGTGCGCCACCGGGGCAGGATTTCCGACGATCAGGCTCGTGATCTCTTCCGCCTGGTGCTGAGGCGCCCGGACGCGGAGGAGGTGTTCTATCAGGTTGGGGAGCTCCTGGCGGGGAAGGACGTCCCCGGAAAGGGGGTGAAGCGATTCTATCCCCGGAAAGCCCTCCTCGCCCTGGCCCGCCGGCAGGTCCGCCGGCGTCTCCGCAGCCTTTTCGGCCGGGAGTTGGGTGGTTTCGCCCATGGACCGTTTACCCTGGAGGCACGGGGCCACTTCCTCCTGGACATGGATCCCGGGGGCGATGCCTGCGCTCTCGTTGCCGGGTTATCTGCAACCATCCTCTCCCGCTATTTGCGGCGCCCGGTGGGTGTGTCCCACGCTTCCTGTCAGGCGCTGAAGGGGGAGCTGTGCCGCTGGACGGTTCTCCCGGGGGATGAACGCACCGGGGTTTGATGGGTAGTCAGCCTTCCGGATCGACCACGCAACCCAACGGAGGCGACAGACGATGGTTCAGCAGGGAGACAAGGCTCCGGATTTCGCCCTTCCCGCCGCAGATGGATCAACGGTCAGGCTTGGGGATTTCCGGGGGAGGAAGGTGGTTCTGTACTTCTATCCCAAGGACGATACGCCGGGGTGCACGACTCAGGCCTGTGACCTGCGGGACAATCTGGAGTCCATCGGGTCGGGTGGGGCGGTGATCCTGGGGGTTTCGCCGGATCCGGTCTCGTCCCATGTCAGGTTCCGCGACAAATTCCACTTGAACTTCCCTCTCCTTTCAGACATGGACCACCAGGTAGCCGAGGCCTACGGCGTCTGGGCGGAAAAGTCCATGTACGGGAAGAAGTACTGGGGGATCGAGCGAAGCACCTTTCTCATCGACGAAACCGGTGTGGTTCGGGAGGCCTGGCGGAAGGTGAGCCCGAAGGGTCACGCCGAGAAGGTCAGGAAGGCGCTCGCCGGGGAGGGTTGATCCCCCTCCCCGGAGGGTGGGACGGGTCGGTCGGGGTGGGGGTCTGGGGGTGGGGTGGAGAGACCCCGCCGCATTCAACCCACCCCCAGCGCCTGGTGGACCTTGTAGGTGCAGAGGTCCTGGACCACGGTGAGGCCCTGGGCCCGGGCTCGGGCAGCAGCACCGTCGGCTCGGATGCCTTCCTGGAGCCAGATGATGGGCTGTTCGGGGCGCTGCATGGCAGCTTCGGCGATCCCGGCGGCCTCCTCCGAGGGCCGAAACACCAGGACCATGTCGACCGGCTCTGGCACGTCGGCCAGGGAGGCCCGGGCTTCCTTGCCGAGAATGCGGCCCACGTTGGGGTTCACCGGGATCACGTCATACCCTTTTGCCGCGAGGTAGGAAGGTACCCGGCGGGCTGGTTTCTCGGGGCTCCGGGAGATCCCCACCACGGCGATGGTCCGGACCTCCCGCATGATCTCCCGGATGCGGCCGGGGCCGGGGTTCTGCGGATCTCCGCTCTCCGCGAGGATCTCTTCCAACCTTCTCGGCTCTTCCATGCTCCGTCTTCTCCTCGTTTCCGTGGGTCGATCCGGACCGGGGTTCCGGTGGGCGCAATACGAGGCTCCCCGAAATATGGCAGGAAGGGCAACCGGAGGGGGGCTATTGCCTCGTGTTCCCGCCCCCGCCATGATCCTCCCATCATCCTTGGGGGCGCCGGATGATCGACGGGGTGTTGCCCCGGACCGAACCTCAACCGAATCCTTACCATGACTGACGCGGTCTTCGTGGGACTGGGGATCCTTGCGGGTGGAGTGGTGGGGTGGTGGATCGGGGTCCAGCGGGGCGAGGCACGAATCAAGGGGCAGTTGGCCGCCTTTCTCCGGGCACTGCGTTCGGGCCAGCTCCCGGGGGGCGACCAGACCATTTCCGGGGAGCTTCCCGCACTGGGGGAGCTTCGGAGCTTTCTCGCCACAGCCGCAGGGCGCCGGGGGGAGGAGCGGGAGGAGGGGATCCGTGAGGCGTTCCGCCGGCTGGCCGGCTATCTGAGGCACAGGGTGGAGGTTCCCCTCCTGGAGGGGATGGACGCCGGGGGACAGGGCTTGAGGATCGGAGCCAATTCGGCCCTGGACGCGGTGGAGGACCTGGAGTTCTTCCTGGAAGAGCCACCCGCCGCTCCGACCCTCGCCCCGAAGAACCTGGTGGAGTTGATCCAGGAGGTTACCCGGGAGTTCGCTTCCCAGTCACAGGTCCTGGTAAAAGTGACGGCTCCTCCTGATCCGGTGCGGGTCAGGGTGGAGTCCGATTCCTTCAAGGACGCGGTCTTCCTGTTGCTCCACAACGCCACCGAGTTCGGGGGTGGGGGCCCGGTGGGGGTATCGGTGGTCCGCAACGAGGATAATGCGGCGGTCCGCATCCGGGATGGGGGCCCGGGGTTCACGGCCGAGGCGATGCAGCGTGCCTTTGATCCCCTCTACACCACCTCGCCGGGGGGGCTGGGATTGGGCCTCCCCTATGCCCGGAAGGCCCTGAGGGCCCAGGGCGGGGAGATCATCCTGAGGAACCGGGAGGAAGGAGGAGCCGAAGTGGAGATCCTCCTGCCTGCGGCGGACTGACGTAGAAGGTGCCGGTACCCCTCCCGGGCCGTGTGCTCTTGAACCGCCGGGCTCCCTGGCTCCGGCTCCTCTCGTCCGTTTCTATATGTACCCGTAGACGTGATAGAGGAGGAGATAGACCACCAATCCCGTGACGGACACGTACAGCCAAATGGGGTAGGCCCAGCGGGCCAGCCGGGCATGGGCGTGGAAGCGGGCCTTTCCTGCCAGGAAGAGGAGCCTCAGCACCAGCGGGACAATGACCACGGCCAGGATCATGTGGGAGAAGAGGATCCCCAGATAGATCGTTCTCGCCGGGCCTTCGCCGGCGAAACGGTGGGTTCCCGTAAGGGAGAAGCGAAGAAGGTAAAGGACCAGGAAGAGGCCGGAAGCGGCTATGGCTGCCGCCATGGCCCACCGATGCCGGTGGACATCTCTCCTCTTGATGGACCAGAAACCGGCCAGGAGAAGGAGGGTGCTGGCCAGGTTCAGGGAGGCGTTGACCGGTGCCAGCAGGTTTCCCAGGGCCTCGCCGCTCACGCCACACCTCCATCGGTGCCATCGGGCCCCGGCGCCCAGGTGCAGGTCGCGAGGGTGGCCAGGATGGCCAGGAGCGCTGCCGCCAGGAGGGTGTGAAGGGACACGGGGACCACGGCGAGTCGGAAGTAGACCGAGAGGAAGCCCAGGAGCACCTGGGCCACGGCAACCCCCGCCGCGGCGAGCCCCAGGGCCCTGATCCGGATGGTCCCCCCCTTCCAGAAGGCCAGGTGCCCCACCACCAGCACCAGCAGGAGAAGCCCCATTCCCATCGCCCGGTGCCCGAAATGGAGAGCCACCATTCCGTGCTGCATGGGTGGGATCCATTCCCCCAGGCACAAGGGCACGTCGGGGCAGGCCATTCCGGCGTCGGTGTGGCGGACAACGGCTCCCACCAGGGATTGGACGAAGACGAGCCCGGCGGCAGCTGAGGCGAGGGCTCGCAAACGCCCGCGGGTCGGCGCGGGAAGCCCGGGGCCCTCGGCCCACCCCGGCGAGGAGACCACGCTCAGAACCGTGGCGAGTGCGAGGAAGAGGAAGGCCAGACCCAGGTGGGAGGTGGAAACGGCGTCGGGCAGACCGAAGAGGACCGTGACCCCCCCCAGCACGGCCTGCACCAGGAGCAGACCGAACCCTGCGAGAGCCGCCGGCCTGACCCATGGTACACGGGGACTCTCCCGGAAGGCCAGGTAGGTGGCGGCCCCGAAGAACAGGATCAGACCGCCGGCCACGAGACGGTGGAGGTGCTCCCAGAACACCCCCCCGGTCATCTCGGGGACCATGGTTCCGAAACAGGTCGGCCAGTCGGGGCAAGCGAGGCTGGATTCGGTGGCGTGGACCACGCTTCCCAGCCAGAGAAGCCCCACGGTCCAGAAGACGGACAGGAGGAAAGCCCGATGGTGTTGGGGTGTCTTCATGGTGGCCTGGGGTACCCCCCACGCTGTGGAATGGATCCTGTACTTCCGGTATGTTCCCGGATCACGCGCAGTGGAAGCGTGGCGACCCGTCCGTTCGGTCCCTGAGGTGGAGCCCGGCACCGGGACGGCCCGAACCCGTGGAGCTCCCCCGCGAGAATGTCGGACAAGCGCCTGAGTCCCCGCCAGACCTTCGGCTTCCTCGGCCTCCTCACTCCCCGAATCGCGCCCTACGGGTCGGCTCTGGCCGTAGCCGGAGCCCTTCTCCTGATGAGCACCGGGATCGGGCTGGCTTTCCCCCTGGTCGTGCGGGATCTCCTGGACGCCGCTTTCGTCGAGGGCGATGCCTCCCTCCTGAACCTCGTGGCCCTGGCCCTTCTGGGGCTTTTCGCCTTCCAGGCGGTCATCAACTTCGGCCAGAGCTACCTCACCTCCTCCACCTCCGAGCGGGTCGTGGCCGACCTGCGCAGGGACCTCTTCCGGTCCCTGGTCTTCCAGCCCCCCGCCTTCTTCGATATTCGCAGGGTGGGGGAACTCACCTCGCGCATCTCCTCGGACACCGGGCTGATCCAGGCCGTGCTCCGCTTCGGGGTTCCCGAGTTGGTGCGCCAGGGGGTGTTCCTGCTGGGAGCCCTCGTGCTGGTGACCATTGCCCACCCCCATCTCACCCTCGTCACCCTGATCTCCATCCCCTTCGCGGCCCTGGTGGGGTGGCTCTTCGGACGGCGGGTGCGTCGTTTGAGCACTTCCATCCAGGACCGCCTGGCCGGAGCGGTCTCCAGGGCGGAGCAGGTGTTCACCCAGATCCGTACGGTGCAGGCCTTCGGCCGGGAGGAATGGGAGGAAGAGCGTTTCCTGGGGGAGGTGACAGGGGTTCGGGACGAGGGTATCCGCAGGTCGGTGGCCCGCGCGGGACTCACGGGAGCGGTGACCTTCGCGGGCTTCGGTGCCATCGTCCTGGTGCTCTGGGAAGGGGGGCGGTTGGTCCTGGCGGGAGAGCTGACCGCTGGCACCCTGGTGGCCTTTCTCCTTTATGCGGTCTTCATCGCGGGGGCCATCACATCTCTGGCCGGTTTCTGGGGAAACCTCCAGGAGGCCGCCGGGGCCGCCCAGCGGATCTTCGAGCTCCTTGAGCACCCCCGCGGGCTGGAGGAACCGGCCTCGCCGCGCATCCTGCCGAAGCCGGTGAGGGGGGAGATCGGCTTTCAGGGGGTCACCTTTCGGTATGGCCCGGATCTCCCCCTGGTGCTCAGAGGGATCGATGTCCTGATCGGGCAGGGGGAGCGGGTGGCGCTGGTGGGAACGTCGGGGGCGGGGAAGAGCACCATGGCGTCCCTTATCCCCCGCTTCTACGATGTGGAATCGGGGCGGGTGACCCTGGATGGGGCGGACGTTCGTGCGTTGGGGCTGCGGGAACTCAGGGCCCACATCGGCATCGTGCCCCAGGAACCCATGCTCTTCGCCGGGACGGTGCGGGAGAACCTGGCCTACGGCCGCCCCGGCGCCACCGACGAGGAGATCCGGGAATCGGCCAGGGGGGCCCACGCCCACGAGTTCATCGTCTCCTTCCCCGACGGGTATGGGCAGGTCGTCGGGGAGCGGGGGGTGACCCTCAGCGCCGGCCAGCGGCAGCGCATCGCCATCGCCAGGGTCATGTTGCGAAGGCCGGAGGTGCTGATCCTCGACGAGGCATCCTCCAGCCTGGACGCCGAGAGTGAGGCCCTGGTGCAGGACGCCCTGGACCGCCTCATGGCCGGGCGGACCACGGTGGTCATCGCCCATCGTCTTTCCACCGTGATCCGGGCGGACTCCATCCTGGTTCTGGACGGAGGGGTGATCGTGGAACGGGGGACCCACGGAGATCTCCTGGGGCGAAGCGCCGTGTACCAGCGTCTCTACCAGCGGCAGTTCGACGATGCGCTGGCCTCGACCCGGAAGGGGGGAGGTTGGGGCGGGACGGGAGCGCCCCGGGGATCTCGTTCCCCGCATCCGTGATCTTCAGCCCCGACGCCCCCTTCCCGGGAGGCGGACGGATACCAAGAGCAGGAGGGTTCTCATGTCGGAGCGTCCTTCCACCACTTCCAACCTTGCCAACGCGGCCACGGGTGCCGCGTCGGCTTTGACCAGCGTCACCCTCCATGCCCTGAATGGTGCCATGCATCCCCTGCGAACGGCCAGGGTGATCGGGCGACTGGTCCATCGTGTGGTGCAGGAGCCGGGCACGGCCCCCGGAGTTCTGATCCAGGCGAGGCCAGGGAGGGGGGAGAAGGTGCGCCTTCAGCTCCTGGAATACGGCCCGGACCGGTTCGGGGAGGAGGAGTTGGACGACGTGGCTGGGGCCCTGGCGGCCCGGGACAATCCTGCGGTGAGCTGGGTGAACGTGGACGGGCTCCATGACCTGGAGGTGCTGTCGAGGCTCCGGGATCACTTCAGCCTCCACCCGCTTGTGATGGAAGATGTGGTCCAGGTGGGCCACCGGGCCAAGGTGGAGGAATATGAAGGGTACCTCTACCTGGTTCTTCCCATGCTCCGATTCAACGAGGAACAGGGAACGGTGGAGGCGGAGCAGGTCAGCGTCATCCTGGGGCCGACCTGGGTCCTCACCTTCCAGGAGGAGCAGGTGGGAGACGCATTCGAGCCTGTGCGGGCACGCCTCCGGGGTTCCCACGGGCGCATCCGCCATCGGGGGGCGGATTACCTGGCTTATGCCCTGGTGGACGCGGTGGTGGACGGGTACTTCCTCATCCTGGAGCGCCTGGGAGACGCCGTGGAGGCCCTGGATGAGGAGGTGATGGGGGACCCGGCGCCGACGGTGCTCCACCGCATCCACCACCTGAAGCGGGAGCTTCTCCTCCTGCGAAAATCCGTCTGGCCCCTGCGGGAGGCGTTGTCCTCTTTCGCCCGCACCGAGTCCGAGCTTGTCTCCGATGCGACTCAACTCTTCGCGCGCGACGTCTATGACCACGCCATCCAGGTCATCGACACCGTGGAGACCCTCAGGGACCTGGCCGCGGGGATCACCGACCTCTACCTGTCCCGGGTGGGGCAGAGGACCAACGAGGTCATGAAGGTCCTCACCATCATGGCCACCATCTTCATCCCCCTGACCTTCATCGTCGGGGTTTACGGGATGAACTTCGAGTACATGCCGGAGCTCCGCATTCCCTGGGCCTACCCGGCTCTCTGGGCGCTCATGATCGGTTTGGGGGGGGGCATGACCTGGGTTTTCCGGAAGAGGAAGTGGTTATAGGGATCCCGGGCCGGCGGATGGTTCACATAGGGAGACCATGCCCCGGATCGCGTGGGAGCCGGGCCTTGCATGCGTCCCATTCCCCTTCGAGCTTCGGGTATCTCGATCCCGTCCGGTCGGACATCAGCAGGGATCGGGCCGTTCCGCCGCTACCCCCGAAAGGACTCCGGAAGGACAATGAAAGAGAAGCTCATCCGGGACCCGGGCTTCAGCCTGGCCCTTGCTGCCCTTCTGGCGATGCCGGCCCCAGGGGCCGCCCAGTACCAGGGACCCCCGCTCCCTCCTGCCTATGCTCTGGAGAACGTGACGGTCGTCTACGCCGACGGGCGCCAGGAGGCCGGGGTCAACGTCGTCGTCAGGGACGGTCTCATTGTGGCCATGGGACCCGGGGCTCCGATTCCCGAGGATGCCACCCTGCTGGAGGGGGACTCCCTCCGGGTCTACCCGGGGATGATCGATGCCCAGGGGAGGGCACCCCTTCAGTTGCCTGAGCCCGAGAACCGGGAAGGCGCACTTCCGTGGGACGCTCCCCGGGATGTGCAGGGGTTTACGCCCCACCGGCTGGTGGCATGGTACCTGACAGGGGCCGGCGCCGACGGAAGGGAAGCCCGGAAAGGGGGGGTGATCGCCGCCGGAATCCACCCTGACGGGGGGATGGCGCCGGGACAAGGGGCCGTGGTTCTGTTTCGGATGAGCGCCAAGAACCCATGGGAGACGGTGGCCCAGCCCGCCCTGGGGCTCCTCTTCACCTTCCAGGGAGCTCGAGGGGTGTACCCCGGAACGCTCTTCGCGGTCATGGCGCAGTTCCGGCAATCCTTCGAGGATGCCAACCGGCATGGCCTCATCCAGAGTGAATTCGCAAGGAATCCGGAGGGTTTGACCCTGCCCGCCTGGGACCCGGATTTCGAGGTCCTGCGGAAGGCCGCCTCGGGGGAGCTTGCGGTGTACTTCGTGGCCAACTCCGCCGGGGACATTCGCCGGGTTCTGGGGCTGGCGGATGAGATCGGGTTTCGCCCGGTCATCGTGGGTGGGGAGGAGGCCTGGAAGGTAGCCGAGGAGTTGAAGGCCCGGAACATTCCGGTCCTGGTCTCCGTGGACTTCCCGTCCCCCCGGGAGTGGGATCCGGAAAAGGGTGGCGAAGGAGCCCGAGGGGAGGCCGGGTCCGGCGGCTCCGATGCGCTGGAGCCCGGGCCGGCCCGGGAGAAGGAACGTCTGGAGAACATCTACGCCAACGCCGGCCGCCTGGTGGAAGCCGGCCTCACCGTCTCCCTGACGAGTGGTGGGGTCGGTGGGGATTTCCGCGAGGGCGTCCGGAAAGCGATCGAGTATGGCCTTCCCGAGGAAGCGGCGCTGGGTGCCGTGACCACCACTCCGGCGACCCTCCTGGGGCTCCCCCATCTGGCAACCCTGGGCCGGTGGCTGGCGGCGAGCTTCATCGTGACGGATGGGCCGCTCTTCCGGGAGGGCACCGCCATCCGTTACACCTTCGTGGAAGGCTCCCTGGAAGAGGGGTGGGTGGGCCGGCAGGTTGGGGGGGGTGACGTGCCGGGCACCGATCTAACCGGGGCGTGGGAGGTGCTTGTGAGCACCGAGGGGATGGAAATCCCCTTCTCCATGACCCTGACGCAGGAGGGGGTCTCGTTCTCAGGAACCATGAGCAACCCCGAGATGGGTGCCGAAGCCCAGGTTCAGGGCGGCATGCTGGCCGGGGCCGATCTCACCTTCATCCTGGTCTACTCCATGGGCACCGAAAGCGTGGCGCTGGACGCCCGGGGCACCGTGCAGGGGGACCGCATCATCGGCTCCGGGAGCGGGGAAATCGGGAGGTTCACCTTCACCGCCACCCGAAAGCCCGGGTCGGAAGGAGGCGACCGATGAAGGGCGTGACGATCCGGACGCTGGTGGCGATGTTGCTGTTGGGGACCTTGCCCCTTTCCGGCCATGCCCAGGGAGCCCGGCGGGGGCGGCCGGATGCCCCCGCGGCCGCCCGTGCTCCGGGCCGGGATCTCCAGCTTCCGGCGGACTCCAAGCTCTTCCCGACGGGAGATCTGTTCCTCCAGAACCTGGATGCCATCTGGACCGCCACCGGGAGGGTCCTCCAGGGTGCCTCCATCCTCATCCGCGATGGCGTGATCCGGGAGATCGGTCCGGATCTGGCGGCGCCGTCGGGAGTGCCGGTGCTCGACGGGAGGGGCCTGACAGCCATTCCGGGGCTGGTGGACGAGCACACCCATACGGGGATTCTGTCCACCAATGAAGGGTCCGTTCCCATCACCGCCGAGGTGAGGATCCTGGATGTGCTGAACCCGGAGGACTTCAACATCTACCGGGCCCTGTCGGGAGGGATCACCACGGCCCGGGCCATGCACGGGAGCGCCAACCCCATCGGAGGCACGAGCGCCACCATCAAGATGCGGTGGGGGATGGAGACCTCGGAGCAGCTCCTGGTCCCCGGAGCCCCCATGTTCATCAAGTTTGCCCTGGGGGAAAACGTCACCCGGAAGGCGGGAGGGGCACCGGGCCAGGCGACTCGCTTTCCCGCCTCCCGGCAGGGAGTGGAGGCCATCTACACCGAGGCCTTCACCGCCGCTCGGGAGTACAAGGCCGCGTGGGACCGTTATCTCGAGAACCCCAGCGCCATGCGCATTCCCCCCCGGCGGGACCTCCGGCTCGAGACGTTGGCGGGGATCCTGGAAGGCCGCATCGGAGTCCACGCCCACTCCTACCGGGCCGACGAGATCCTGGCCCTCATGAGGGTCGCGGAGGAATTCGGGTTCAAGATCGGGGTCATGACCCACGTCCTGGAGGGCTTCCGGGTCGCCGACGAGATGGCTCAGCATGGGGCCGGGGGCTCCACCTTCTCGGATTGGTGGCACTACAAGCTGGAGGCCTTCGACGCCATCCCCCACAATGCCGCCATCCTGCATGGGCACGGTGTGCTGACGGCCATCAATTCCGACATCTCCTGGCTGCAATCCTTCATGATCCACGAGTTCCCCAAAGCCTCCAAGTACGGAAATGTGGCCAAGGAGGAGGCTCTCAGGATGCTCACCATCAATCCGGCCCGGATGCTCTCCCTGGACCACAAAGTGGGGAGCCTGGAGGTGGGGAAGGATGGGGACGTGACCCTCCTGAACGGAGATCCCTTCAACACCTACGTCCGGGTGGAGAAGACCATCGTGGACGGGATCGTCTACTATGACCTCCGTGACGAGGCCGGCACGCGGAGGGAGCCCTTCAGGGCGATGGCGCCTCCCCCACCGGCCTCGGTGCCGGCCCCTGATGTCACCTGGACCGCGGGAGCCTACGACGCTGGTCTTTCGTCCGACCTCCTGGAGGGGGTCTCCTTTGCCATGGTGGGTGGCACGATCCACCCCGTGGCGGGGCCTCCCATACAGGACGGGGTCGTCATCGTGCGCAACGGGTTCATCACGGCGGTGGGCCCGGCCGCCAGGATCTCGGTTCCGGCGGACGCCCCCGTGCTGGATGTGGCCGGGAAGCACGTCTATCCCGGGATGATCGATCCGCTGACCAACCTGGGGATCTTCGAGTTCGGCGCGGTGGGCCAGGCCTCGGACCAGTCCGAGACGGGGCAGTTCAACCCCCATGTCCGGGCGGTCCCCGCCGTCGTGCCCTACAGCGCCGCCATCAACGTGGCCCGGGCCAACGGTATCACCTCGGCCCTGGTGACCCAGACGGGAGGCATCGTCCAGGGAACGGCCGGCGTGATCCAGCTTCGGGGGGACACCTACGAGCGCATGGCCATCCGCCCCGAGGCGGCCCTGATGGTGAGCTTCCCGGCACCCCGGGAGGCGCCGGGGGAGGTGAGCCATTGGGAGGTCTTCGAGGAAGGGTCCCATTCCGAGGAGGCCCTCACGGCCGGGGGACCGTCTCCCTACTTCGCCGTGGCGGCGTTCCAGGAGGATCGCCTTGGCCTGGACCCGGCCCTCGGACCGGTGCCGGGGCTGGCCTACCTCCAGGAGGGGAATGGACCCTCCCCTGATCTGGAGGGGGAGAGGATGGCAGGGCTGGTCGCGCTCTTCAAGAGGGCCCGGACCTACGCCCGGACGCCGACGGTCGCCAACGACCCCACGCGGTTCTTCGAAGCGAACCTCTGGGGTGGGGACCGTGTGATCCTGGAGGCCATGCTTCCGGCCATCCGGGGGGAGATGCCCGTCCTCTTCCAGGCGGATTCGGAGTGGCAGATCCGGACCCTCTTCCTGTTCCTGGAGGAGTTCCCGGAGGTCCAGGCCGTGGTGGTGGGAGGGACGGAAGCGTTCAAGGTGGCCGCCGAGTTGGCGGAGCGGGACATCCCGGTCATCATCACGGGCGCCTACGCGCCCACTCCCGACCGGGATGAGTCCATCACCGCTTCCTTCCGGAACGCGGCTCTCCTCCGGGGTGCCGGAGTGAAGATCGCCTTCGGAACCGGAAGCACCGCCGACGTGAGGAATCTCCCTTACCACGCTGCCCACTCGGTAGCGTTCGGGTTGCCGGCGGCCGAGGGCCTGAGGGCGGTGACCCTCAGCACGGCCGAGATCCTGGGGATCGACGACGTGACCGGGAGCATCGAGCCCGGGAAGCGGGCCGATCTCCTGGTGACGGACGGAGACCCCCTCCAGATGCTCACGAGGATCGAGCGCATGTTCATCGGAGGAGTGGAGGTGGACCCCAGGGACAACAAGCACGACCGACTCTACCGGGAGTTCGTGAACCGGAGGTGATTCGAGCCTGCATGCCTCATCGCCCTGGTAGGCCTTGTTTCGGCTTCCCGAGCGCCCCCGTGGTGGGGGCGGTTCTTCTCCTTTCCTCATTTTCCTGCCCGGGGCCTTCGGCGGGCCAGGTGGTGGGAGTGGGGGCCCCAGGGTCCCCGGGGAGGGCGGTCTACCCCATGGATCCGGAGGCCGCTCCCAGGCCGTCGACTCCCGCTGTCCGGACGGTGTTCCCCGTGGTGGTCGATGGGGCCCTGGACGAGGAGGCCTGGGGCTCGGCGGTGGCCATCACCGGGTTCATCCAGTCCCAACCCGACGCCGGGTACCCAGCTACGGAAGAGACGGTTGTCAGAGTCCTTTACGACGACCGGTTTCTCTACGTGGGGGCGCTCCTTCTGGACTCGGAGCCTGAGAACATCGTGGCCCAATATCTGAACCAGGACTACGAGACCCACGACGACGACACCTTCGCCGTGACGCTGGACACCTTCCTGGACCGCCGAAACTCCTTCATGTTCCTCATCAACCCCCGGGGGGCGGTGAAGGACGGGCAGACGTTCGACAACTCCAGGATCACCAACCTGGCCTGGGAAGGGGTGATCGAGGTCCGGACGTCCATCCATGACCAGGGCTGGACGGTGGAGCTGGCCATCCCCTTCACCACCCTTCGTTATGCCCCGGAGAGGGGCGAGCAGCTTTGGGGGATCAACTTCCTCCGCCGCCTGCGAAGGAGGAACGAAGACTCCTATTGGGCCCCACTGGATCGGAGGTCCCGAGTCCACAGCATGTCCCAGGCGGGGACCCTCTCGGGGCTCTCCGATCTTCCCCGAACCCGCAACCTCTCCCTGAAGCCTTTCGCCCTGGCTGACCATGCTTCAGGGACCCTGGTCCCGGGGGAGAGCGGGGGAGCGGGCTGGGACGGGGGAATGGACCTGAAGTACGGAGTGACCCCACGACTTACGCTCGATCTGACCTACCGGACCGATTTCTCCCAGGTGGAAGTGGACCAGGAGCAGGTGAATCTGACCCGATTCTCCCTCTTCTTCCCGGAAAAGCGCGACTTCTTCATGGAGAACTCAGGGGTCTTCGCGTTCGGGGACCAGACGGAGAGGAATGTCCGTATGGGGGCTTCCCCCCGGGATTTGACCCTCTTCCACTCCCGGCGCGTCGGCCTGAGCCAGGGGCGGCCTGTTCCCATCGTGGCGGGAGGCCGCCTCACGGGACGGGTCGGGACCTTCGATGTAGGGCTCCTCCACATGCAGACCGAGTCCTTCGATGGCCTGCCGGCGGAGAGCTTCAGTGTCGGCAGGGTGCAGAGGGCTTTCGGAAACGGACTCCAGGTCGGGGGACTGGTGGCGAGCCGGGACGACCTGGGAGGAGCCGACGGGTACAACCGCTCCTTCGGGGTGGATGCCAACCTGGCCCTCCGGGACAAATTCATGGTCCATTCCTACCTGGCGGCCACGGACTACCCGGAGCGGTCGGGGAACAACCGGGCAGCACGCGTTTCGGTGGCCTTCCGGGACCGCCTCTGGGATGCCTCGGCCCTTTTTCGTGAGGTGGGGGACGCTTTTGAGCCCGGAATGGGGTTCGTGGCCCGGAAGGGAATGCGGCACAGCTATGCCACGGTGGGAATCCACCCCCGGCCACCCCTACCCTGGGTGAACGAGCTGAACCCATACGTGGAAGCGGACTACATCACGAACCCGGGCTCGGCCCTGGAGACCAGGATCCTGACCGGCGGTCTGGGAGTAGCCTTCCAGGACGGGGGCCAGCTCAACCTGGTGGCCTCGGACCGGCTGGAGGTCCTGGAGGAAGCGTTCGTGGTGGCGGGGCAGGGGGAGGTGCCCCAGGGACGCTACGAGTTCCGGGACGCATCCCTTTCCTATACCTCAAGCGCCGCCGCCGCGCTCTCCGGGAAGGCGACGCTCTCCGGGGGCGGGTACTACAACGGTGACCGGCGCTCGCTGACTCTTGGAGGAGGCTGGCGACCCAACCACCACTTCGGGCTGGACCTTTCGGCCCAGCGAAACAGCATCTCCCTGCCCGGGAACGAATTCACGGCGGACCTGTTCGGGGCCCGCCTGGATTACGCCGCCTCGACCCGCTTTTTCCTGAGCGCATTCGTCCAGTACAACGCGGCCTCGGAGGAGGCGG